>DFHY01000092.1:32438-57318 GCA_002371345.1 Lachnospiraceae bacterium UBA3711 | reverse complement strand
TTCACCCCATCGTCTCCGATTTCGGTTTGCGTTTAACTACATGAGCGGTAGATTGCCCATGGCCGGACTTTCACCGGCAAGAACTGTGCCATGCCCGGCACACATAATAAAAGCCCTCAGGTTAAACCTGAGGGTTTTTTATTTCGTTCCTATCTCATCACGTAGAACACGCTTAAAATAGGCTCAGAGACGTTTTGCGGTGTTGGACGGTAGGAATATGCCTAAGACAGAAGATAGCTGGAAAGGGCATTTAAGAAGCCCTCAGGCTTGCTGACCTGAGGGCTTTTAATCATTGCATAATATAGTCGATTAGGCTGTGGCTGCCAATGTAGGTGCAGTAGTTGTTACGAGCTGGCCATCCTCCACCGTAAATGTAATAGTATAATCCGTGCTGCTACTAATTCCACCCGGATCTGCAGGAGCAGTAAACGGAAGCTTATCGGCTCCATTACTCCAATTATTGTCCTGAGCTGTCTGAATCATAACGCCTTTTACAGCTATACTTGTAATAGCATTTCCAGTCTTAATCAAATTCACATTATCGTTCGAGGCGGTTTCAGTCAAAAGACTCGAAACTGCTTCTGCGTAAGCAGATCTCATATTCGCAACAGATGTCGCATCTCTTGACTTCTCCAACTGACTTGTGAAAATCGGAATTGATACTGCTACCAGCACGCCGATGATTGCAACAACGATAAGCAGCTCAGCCAGGGTGAAGCCCTTCTTGTTCTCTTTGCTGATTTTTGTGTTCAGTAACTTTTTGATCATGTTTTCCTCCTTCTTACTCAACAAAAGCTAACCTTTTTCAGCCTTATCTTAACAGTCTGTTCAAAGACAGGTAAGCTGGCTTTATTCATATATTCATTATCTTGAAATTGTGTAAACTTGTCAAGATTAGAATATTGTTTCAACATTTTAACCAAGTTTCGTAAATATTTTCGTGAGATTCGCCACCTGGCTGCGTCACTCCGCAGCCGCTGTTGTCTCCGGTGTCTGGATGATAAGGCCGTCCAGGCTCTTCGCGCCGTATGCCGTTTCATAGAATGTCATGGTCATCGATACGTTGACTATGCTGTTCTCGAGGGTCTGGACCGGCTTCTCAGTCTCGGTCTCAGACTCTGACTGTGTCTCAGGTACGGGCTGAGGCGCCACTATGGTTCCGTCGGCCAGTGTCTCCACTGTTCCGCCTTCCGGTATCACGGCTTCACCCTCTCCGCCTTCTATGAAGGCGCCTTCGTCCGGCATGGTTTCCTGAGGAGTCTCCTGCCCTTCCGCTCCTTCCGCAGGCTCAGTGGCGGGTTCTGTCTCCGGTGCTTCGGTGAGCGGCTCGCCTCTGTATACCTTCATGACGTATTCGTCCACCTTAATGTTTGACGCTATGAGTGTATCTACCTGCTTCTTCAGCTGTTGCAGGGCAGTCCTGTCGGTCAGGGCTTCCGTCGCCAGCGCGCTCAGGTAGTCGGATGTCAGGTCTCCGGGCGATATCGATATATCCCTCAGGAGCACACGGTACTTGCTGCTGTGAAGCTGGCTTATGATCTCCAGAGCCGAGTTATAGTCGATCGTCGTAAATGAGACTGTCACGTTCCTGCGGACCGTATCTATGATCGCGACCGGCTTCTCGAATGAGAAGTTGTACCGGATCACCGGTTCGAAGATATCGTTCAGGAGATTGATTTCCTGCTTCTGGTTGTCATAGGTCTCCAGGGAACTGGTCGATACCTGTCCGATGTCGTCGATCTCATCCTGCATCTTCTGCCACTCGATCAGCTGCAGCTGCTCCAGCTGGAGCTGTGACTCGAGATCCGCTGTGTTGTACTGATCTACCTGATCGCTGATTCCAAGGTACACGAATCGGTAATACAGAAGTCCGACAAGTACGAGTATAAGTATCAGGATCAGCGCGATCTCACGCTTAGAAAAGGAGTAATTCAGCTTCATACGTCATTCCTCCCCCATTGCTTCCGCTGCTCTCTTGCGCGCCGCAAGCTGGTCTGTCAGGCTCTCTTCCTCTTCCTCGGGCTGCGTCGTCATGCCGTTTCCCGCGGTGAATTCGATGGTGAGTGTCGCCTGCACCAGGCTTCCCGATCTTCTCGCAAGTGAACCCTGCTCATCCATGGCCGCGGTGTCAACTCCGACATATGAGACGATCGGGCTTGCTTCAAGTTCCGCTACGATCGAAGATACTTCCTTCAGTTCAAGGCTCATCAGCTGCACTGTTGCCGTATTGCCGGACAGCTGTATCTGGCTGAGTCCCTGAGCTGTGCTGATGTTGTGGTTAATGATGCCAAGTATCGCCATGCGGTTCTGAAGCGCCAGCTCTTCAGCATTCATGTAGCTGCTTCCGTAGTGGCTGTACATCTCCTCGATTCCGTCATAGTTCTTTCTGACCTCAGAGAGTTTATTTAACTCGCTCTGTATGCTCTCGTAGCGTCTTCTGGCCTTCGCGACCTTGCTTAGCTGCCCGCGCACGACGAACCAGCCGAATCCGGCCAGCGCCAGTATGAACAGGACGACTGCCAATATGACGAAGACCCGCCGCCCGGTATCATTCTCTTTATAGATCAGATTCAGCGTCTGCTTGCTTGGAATCTTCCCTTTGAATTTCTTAGGGGCAGACTGTTTTTCTTTGGCTGCCATCTGTATCCTCCGTCACATCGTCATCCCGATGGCCTGCGCGCCTATCAGGATCTCTTCTTCTGTCAGTTTATGTTTTACGCCGACCAGCTCGGACAGGCTCCGGAGCTGAAGCGGAACTAATTCGCGGATATTGTTCAGCAGCGGCTCTATCAGCGCTCCACCGCCGAAATAGTACAGATCCTCAAGCGTGTTGTCTCGGTTGTTGAAGTTGTAGAAGTTCATAACGCGCATTATGCGGGATGAGAGATCTGAGAACACGTCGTCAAGATATTCCGTCGACTGGATGTCTCCCGAGTTTGTCTCCATGCTGACTCTCGAGATATGGATGTCCTGGCCTGTCTCTTCGCTGATGCGCTCAGAGGCGGAGCCTACTCCGTAGTCCATCGACCTGGTGACCTCGTACAGTCCCTTTGTGAAGAAATGAATCTTCACCGAGGTATCTCCGAGATCCAGAACCGCGAAGTCCTGCGGAACATCCCCCTCGTGCGGCGCCCTGATCTTTGACTCCAGATAATGGAACAGCGGCACATTTGCCGGCACAATGGACTCAAGCTTGATATGCGCGCGTTTTGCCATGATCTGGTGATTGGTGATCAGTTCTTTGCTCGCGGCTACCGCGATCAGGTGAAGCTGCCCGTCATCCCCCGTGTTGGGAATCACAGCATAGTCATAGATGTACTTCCACATATCCTCGGTGATGAAGTCATGGAACTCATACGGAAGGTTGACCTTGAGCTGCTGAGTATTCATCATCGGCAGCGTCACATTTCTCAGGTATACCTCATGGATCGGCATGCACAGGTGAGCCTTCTTGATGGAGATGTGGTTCTTCTTCAGCATCTCCTTCAGGAAGTCTCCCATAGCGTCGTATGAGACGATGTGGTTATCCTTCATAAGGCCGTCAGGAACAGTATCCACAAGCAGCCGGCGCACGACTCCGCCCTTTTTGACGGCTATCTTCGCACGGTTGTTCCCGATATCGATTCCCAGGCAGGTTTTCTCAGACAATTCTGATTCCCCTTTCCAACTGTCACATAATCAACGACATGTACCAGTTTACAAATGATTCTCCCCACAGCTGGCTTATAAATGCAGCTATGGAAATGGCAGGTCCGAACGGAACCTTGTTCTTCCTCATAACTCCCGCGATCACCAGCCCGACGATGCAGGACAGTATCAAGCTGACCAGTCCCCTGGCAAGTCCAAGATACAGGCTCGTCATGAAGAACAGCTTGATGTCGCCCCCTCCCATACTCTCCTTGCCGAGTATGCGGTCAAACACGAGGGACAGCACAAGCATGCCTCCGCCTATGGCAAATGCTCCGATAACGCCCGCAAGAAGGTTTGTCCCGATCGCGGGCAAGGGCAGCAGGCCTCCTCCATCCTGAACAGCTGCCGGCATCCCGAAGATATTCAGGCGTCTGTCATCCATCCAGAATGTCGCCGCGTACAATATTATTCCGGCTAAGATAAACCGGTCAGGGATCTCATAGATCTCGAAGTCCACCAGGGACAGTGCCATCAGTATACAGAACAGCACTACCGCCTGCAGGGTTCTGACCGATATACCGAATCTCAGAAAGGATATCACAAAACCGCACCCGCATACAACCTCGGCGGCCATGTAGCGCGGCGATATCTTCTCCTTGCAGTAGCGGCATCTTCCCCTGAGCAGCAGGTAGCTGAATACCGGAACAAGATCCGCCGCTCCCAGTGTGTGGCCGCAGACCGCGCAATGGCTCCTGCCCTTCAGCACACTCTCATTATGGGCGATTCTCCACGCCATGCAGTTCAGGAAGCTGCCGAACACAGTTCCGAAGACAAATGCAAGGATCGCGGTATATATTCTTAATCCGGCTGTCAGTTCCATGTCATTTCTTATCAGACTCTGTCTGTTCCAATGATCCGGTCTCCTGCTCCGTCATCTCGTCAGCCCTGCCGAGCTCATAGATCAGGCTTGAGTCGATCTGGTTCAGCTGCGCGATAGTCAGGCGGTCTCTCTCCTCCGGCGTCATCAGCTCATAGTCCTCGCCGGTCAGCCAGTTCCCCTGCCATCTGCTGTGAACGGTTCCGTCTGATTCTATGCTGACGGCCAGTATCTGGGCTCCGCCGTCCTTCCCCTTGTTGGGGATTCCGACCGCTCCGGTCTCAGCGTTCGCGTTTTCGGACTTATAGCACAGCCCGTATCCTTCAATGTCTACCTTGCCGTCAACCGTAGAGGCGTCGATCAGGCTTCTGTGGGTATCGTTGTAATAATAAGTGACTCCTCCGGACCGAAGATCCAGGATATAGGTTTCTCTGGCGACACGCTCCGCGGTCGTTACCGTGAGTTCGTCGACCAGCAGGCGGGAGTTCTTCAGATGCTGCTGGTAGCCCAGATAGAAGATGCTGGCGCATACTGCGGCTATCGCCCCGATCAATACGACAAAGATCAGCGCGATCCCGCTCTGTGACCTGAGCTTCGCTCTGCACTCCTTCATGCGCTCCCCCTTACATCAGGTTGTACATCGTGAACATCGGCAGGTAGATGGCAAGCACGATGAATCCGGCAAAGCCTGCCAGGAATACCATGATTGTCGGTTCAAGCTTCGAGACTGCCTGCTGGGTTGCGTGGTCCTGCTCATTGTAATAATAATCGGCGATAGTCGTCAGCGTCTCGTCAAGTGATCCGCTCTCCTCACCCACTGAAACCATCTCTTTCAGGTTGTCCGGAAACCACTTGCTCGCCTTCATGCACTCTCCCAGGCCGCGTCCTTCCTCGATCTTCGGGATCATGGACGCCACCTCCTGAGACAGTACGGCGTTGTCGAGAACCTTTCCGGTGACCTCTACCGCGTGATTGACGGTCAGTCCGGATGAAAGCATCGTTGACATCGTATCCGCGAACTGCGCGGCGCCTGAGAATATGCTGATCTTGCCGAGTACCGGCGCTTTGAGAAGGAGCTTGCCCTTCACGAGCTTTCCCTTCTCAGTTCCGAAGTATATCTTCGAACCGATCACCAGGGCAAGTATGACTATGATCATCAGGATATACCAGCGCTGGAAGAACATGGAGATATTGATCAGTACCTGTGTGATCATCGGCAGTTCTCCGCCCAGGTCCGAAAATGTCGCCGCCAGGGACGGCACAACCTTAGCCATGATGACGATGACGACGACCACGGCTACGACCATGACGAAGATGGGGTAGCTCATGACCGACTTGATCTTCTGTTTGTTCTTGTAGGCTTTCTCGTAGTAGCTCTCAAGCTTGGCAAATGAGGTCTCGAGCGTTCCGGCCATCTCTCCGGCTCTGACCGTCTCGATGAATGTCATCGGGAGCATCTTGCTTCCATGTCGCTCCAGGGCGGATGCGACCGTGCTGCCCTGCTCGACGTCCTCGGCGCAGTCCTCAAGGAGCTTCTTCAGTTTCTTGTCAGCGGTCTGGTCGGCAACCATCTGCATCACGCGTCCGATCATCTGCCCCGAACGCAGCATAATGGCAAACTGGGAGCACATGACAGACAGAGTCTTTCCGTCGATCTGTTTGGATCCCAGTTCAAGGCTGAGCAGTCCTCCCCCGCCGCTGCTTGACTCCTTGACAGGCGTGATCTCCTGAATCACCGGGCATTTCTGCCGGATCCTCTGCACGGCGCTGTATTCGTCCGGCGCCTGCATCACACCCTTCATCTCAACCCCGTCCGGAGTCAGGGCCTTATACTTGAATGTTGCCATATTCCCTTACCTCTATACCTGCCCTTATCCCCTGTCTTTATACTGAAGCACTTATTGCCAGAAGCCTGACCGCCGCTCAATACGAGCCGTGAACACGCTGCATACGATGTGCCTGACTGCCGGAAGCAAAAGTGGCTATCATCACGATAAGCACATCTACCTCATGCGTCCGCCGCCGCCAAAGCCCATCTTTCTCTGCATGTACTCTTTGTCGGTGCAGTTGTCAAATGCGGTCTCAGGTGTGATGATCCCCTTCCCCGCCATCTCAATCAGGCAGTTGTCCATCGTGATGCTGCCTTCCTTCGCCGATGACAGAAGCGAGGACTGCATCTGAGCGTCCTTGCCCTCGCGGATCTGTGCCCGGATCGCTCCGGTTACCACCATGACCTCGCATGCCGCGGCACGGCCCTTTCCGCCGGCCTTCACCAGCAGCTGCTGTGAGAGGATCGCCCTGAGCGTGGACGCAAGCTCAACTCTGATCTGCGTCTGTCTCGCCTCGGGAAATACTCCGACGATACGGTTGATGGAGTCGACTGCAGAGTTTGTATGCAGGGTTGCGAATACAAGGTGGCCTGTCTCAGCGGCTGTCAGAGCGGTCTCGATAGTCACCAGGTCACGCATCTCGCCGATAAGGATGATATCGGGATCCTCACGCAGTACCGCCCTCAGAGCGTCGGCGTAGCTGTCGGAGTCCTTGCCGATCTCACGCTGGTTGATGGTGCATTTGTCAGGCTTATAGATATACTCGATAGGATCCTCAAGCGTGATGATATGATCCTTGCGGGTATGGTTTATCTCATCCAGGATTGCCGCGAGTGTCGTAGACTTACCGGAACCTGTCTCACCGGTCACAAGAACTATGCCTTTGTTAAATGTGGGGAACTGCGCGACTGCGGGCGGCAGGCCGAGATCCTTGATCTTCGGGATCTTGTTGCTCAGGATACGAAGTACGGCCGACACATACCCCTGCTGGCGGAACAGATTGATACGGACTCTCTCCCCGCTGATGGTCTTCGCGAGGTCAAGCTCGCCTGACGAGCGGATCACCGGGTACAGGTCTCCCGCAAGGTCCTTCGCGATCTGTTCGCAGTCCTCGGCGGACAGCGGCTTGTCTGTCAGGTTCTCAAGCTGTCCGTCTATTCTCCCCTTCGGCGGAAGGCCCTTGACGAGATGAATGTCGGATACTCTCTGGGATGCGGCAAATTCTACGATTGAGTCTACAGTAAAGTTCATTGTCTCTCCTCCTGATAATCCAGGCTTATTACCGATGACTTCAGAGGCGGGAACGCCCCGGATATACTGTTATTCCAGATTGACGACACGGGCTACCTCTTCAACTGTGGTAATACCCTCTTCCACAAGTTCCTCAGCGTGTGTCAGCATAGGAACGTAGTCCGTCTCAAGCGCCAGTTCTCTGAATTCCTGCTTGTCGCCGCCGCTTGTGACGCATCTTCTCAGCTTGTCATTCATACACAGTACTTCGAACACGCCGATTCTTCCGCGGTAGCCGCTGCCGAAGCAGAAGTCGCAGCCCTTTCCTTTATAGTACTTTGCTCCGATCTTCGGCTTGAGGCCCGAGAACTCGAAGTTCTCCATAGACGGGATGTACTCGGTCTTGCAGTTCTTGCAGACTCTCTTCAGCAGCCGCTGTGAAATGATTCCCCTGACGCCGCCGGCTACAAGATAGGGGGGAACTCCCATATCATGGAGACGGTCGATAGCGGCGACCGCGTCCTCAGTATGGATCGTGGTGATGACAAGGTGGCCGGTCATGGCAGCTCTCATGGCTATATCGGCAGTCTCGCCGTCACGGATCTCACCTACGCAGATGATATCCGGGTCCTGTCTGAGGATTGCCCTCAGTCCGCTCGCGAATGTCAGTCCGACCTTCTCATTGATCTGAACCTGCGTCGCGCCGTCTATGTTGTACTCGACCGGATCCTCAAGAGTGATCAGGTTCGTCGCCTCGCTGAGCAGCTCCTGGACCAGCGTGTACATGGTGGATGACTTACCTGATCCGGTAGGTCCGACTATCATGATAACTCCGCTGGTGAATCCGAGCAGGCGGTCCAGCTTCTTGTTCTCGTTCTCCGGCATACCGATCGCCCTGCGGTTCAGCATACTCCGCTCGGAGCCGAGGATACGGATAACGATCTTCTCTCCGTATATTGTCGGAAGCGTAGACACACGCATGTCCACGTCCGCGCCCTTGATCTTCAGAACCGCGCGTCCGTCCTGAGGCACTCTCCTCTCGACGATGTCGAGCCGGCTCATGATCTTGATACGGGAGATAACCGAATCCATGATGTCGCGCGGAACCGTCAGTATCTTGTGAAGGGTTCCGTCGATTCTCATACGGATCACCATATCGCCCTTGGTCGGCTCGATATGGATGTCGGAAGCGTGTTCCACATGGGCGCGTTCAATGATCGAGTTGACCAGGCGGATCGTCGGGCCGCTCTCGCCGGCGTCCTCCGGAGTCTCGACCGCGTTGTTGATCTGCTCGTCGGTGATGCCGGCTTCCTCCCTCATCTGGGCGATAGCCTCGGCCGCGCCTTCATTTCCATACAGGACCGATATCGCGTGGTCGACCGCAGCGGACGACGCAATCATCGGTATGATCCTCATCTTGGAAGCGTTCTGCGCATCCTCCAGGGCGAAGAAGTTCAGCGGGTCTGCCATGGCCAGGAACAGGTTCCCCTTCGCCACGCGGACCGGAACGATCTGCGACTTCTTAGCCAGCGCCTTCGGCACATAGCGCGACATCGTAGGATCAATATCCGTCTTGGAGAGGTCGATGTAATCGATACCGAGCTGCACACGCAGAGTATCGATCAGCTGAGCTTCCGTGATGAATCCGTCCTCGATGAGCATCTCACCGAGTCTTTTATGTTTTTCCTTCTGATCTGCCAGGGCCTGCTGGAGCTGTTCTTCAGTTATAAGATTCAGCGATACCAGCATATCGCCAAGCCGCATGCTTTTCATCTTGATTGTGATTCCTTCCGCCTGTTCATAGGGCACAAAACGACTTATATATTATAACATATGTTTACAAACATTTGTAAAACAATTGGCAAGTATTCAGCGTATTCAGCGTCACCTCTTCCGGCCTCTTCCGCGCCTGTGACCCCTTCTGTGGCCGCGGCCGTTCCCTGTCTTTGGATACGAGACAACCTCCTTGAAATCCGACTTCACGACGAGAAATCTCTCTGCAAGGTAATACTGTCCCATATCCGAGACGATAAACTGAGGATCGAGCCTGACACTGTAGCGAATATATGAATCCGCGCGGCAGTATTCCGGTATCTTATCTTTCTTCTTGTAGCAGTAATAGTCGATATATGAGGCCTCATTCCCGAAGGACTGCTCAAGCTTTCTCGAAAACAGCTTCTGCCAGTCTCCCTGCGGGAAACGCCCTGTGTTGCGCTCGGTCTGTCCCGTGGAGCTGACATAGATGTAGGCAAGAGGCCATTTCGAGGTGTCTTCATCCCGGATCTTTTCTTCCCCGGGCTTTTTCTCCCTGGTTTCCCCCTGTCCGATGGGCTCTTCTGATACATTCTCGCGTTCATCCTTCCGGGGCTCATCAGCACAGTCCTCAGGACGGCGTTCAGGCTTCTCGCCCGGCGCGTGATCCGGTATCTCCTCAGCCATCATCTCGGCGATCCTCTTTGTGACCGGAGGCTTCAGGTGTATCACGTACTCCGCCAGGTCATCCCGTCCGATCTTGTAGAAGAAGCTTGATGACAGATCCAGGTCGCGGCACAGCTTCTCACAGTCGCGAAGATGCGGCCTCCACCGGACCATCTCGCGTATAGCCGAGGGTGACGGGATAAGAGCCTTCCACTCTTCGTCAGACGTAGGCACAAGCATCGCTCCGAGCAGGCTCCTGAGAAGATCAAGCTGCGATCTGTCGCGCAGGTCAAGCGGAAGCGACGCCAGTGTATATTCATTCATTCTGCTGATGGATGGATACTCCGCTTCTATCAGCCTGCATATGAACAGCTCCGTTTCAGTGTCCGCCTTCACGAACGGCTCTCCTGCCTGCGAGCTTGTCCATGCCCTGTAGATCAGGCTGAGCGGAAGGTCCTTCTCTACGAGAAATGCCGGGAGCTCAAGAGGCGCGGTCTTGGACGGAACATCCTCCTCCTGGAGCTTCAGCCTTATCTCATCACGGTCCGCCGCCCTCCAGGTATTCACATATCCGACAGGAAATCTCCCATAGCGCCCGGCCCGCCCCGCGACCTGCTTGACCGTCTGCGAGTCCAGGCGGATCTCCCTGCGGTTGATGAACTTGGTGACGTCGCGGAATACTATTCTCTCTATGTTGTAGTTCTGTCCTATCGCTATCGCGTCGGTCGCAACCAGGCAGTCCGTCTGCCCGTCCTCGAACTTCCTCGCCTCCTCCATCTTCACTTCGTACGGAAGCTTGCCGTATACGATTGACGGGGTCATACCCTGCTCCTCCAGCCACTCCGCCATCTGATGAGCGCCGAGGCGTGAGAATACGATATAGGCGTCGTTCCTGCGGGGGCCGTCAAACGGCGTGTCCTCAAACTTCAGCTCGCTTGTCCTGTGGTGCTCCACTATCTCCCAGGTATCTCCGCACAGCTCTATGAGGCGCTTCGTGATCTCCAGGCCGCTCCAGGCGCAGCATACACATACGGTCTTCGCGTTTACGCCGAGAATAGCATTCGTATACAGAGACCCGTCCTCGCCCGATATCAGCTGGCACTCATCGATAACCGCGCAGTCATACGGCCTGTTGTAGTCGAGCATGCCGATAGTCTCGGATATATGCTTCGCTCCCTGCTGCAGCTCCTTCTCCTCGCCAGTCGCGAATGAGCACGGCACTCCGTAACTCCTGATGACCTCTCTGCCCTCATACGCCAGCATGCGCAGCGGGCTTAAGTATACTCCTGACGGGGCGTGTGCCATCATCTCCATCGAGTCATGGGTCTTGCCGGTATTGGTACCGCCGACATGTATGATAAAGTGCCTCTTTATGGCCCGCGCCGCCGGAAACAGATCCGGGATGTGCGCCGGCGTCGAGAATCCGATGGAGTCGAAGGTCTCAAGCATCTCCATAGCCGGAATGAGCTGGAACCTCGCGGCGCACGCACGAAGAAGCTGCGTGTCCCTGCCGATCTCGTACGCTATATAGCCCAGTATCATGGTCCGGCCGAGGTCCTTGCGGCTCGTTATCATGCCCGCGACCATGAACTCCTCCGGCCAGTAGAACCCGTTGTCGGATCTGTCTCTCCTTCTTCCGCCTCTGTCCGGCCGATCGCCCCGGCCGCGCGAGGGGCCTGATCCGCTCTCAAGGAAGTACCGGTTGCGCACACGCCTGACAAAGTCCCTCTCATGATCCTCGATCAGCTTACGTGATGTTCTGCGCCTTATCATCAGGAGGACATTTTCATACTCCCTTTCGGACATGATCTTCATGCCGGCAACGCCGTTTATCAGGCTTTCGTTCTGAAGCTGATATTCGAACACCTCCCGCGCGTACTCATCGGATCCGATCCTGGACAGCGTGCATCCATTCGGCTCAAACGCAAGACGTATATCCCTGGCATAGTGAATCATGCCAAGGAGCTCCTCCTTTATCCTTGCCGCCTCGGCATCCAGCTGATCCAGGATCCTGCGCGGAATCACTTCTTCGATATATTTCCGTGTTATCTCCGGTATCTGTTCACGCATATTCGTGCCTCAACCTTTTCTGATTATTATAAATGACAAATGATGTGAAGTTGGGGTCAAAAGCAGCTTTTTGCCCCCAACTATGATGTACGGATCGGCCGTCTGCACAGCAGGCGGCCGATTGGTTCCCGGGTGTTATCAATTCCGCCCGGCATCAGCGCGCAGGACGGTGTTCATCTATTCCACAAACAGATCCGGTATCTCTTCCTGCAGAAATGAGATGTCCGTCTCAGTCTCATACTTCATGGCGTTCAGATCCCTGCCGGTCAGGTTCTCGTAATCCCCGCCTCCGGTGTACGGAGCTATATCGTCAGGTGTCACTCCAGAAACAAAGCTCCGGCCGACAAGACTGCTCATCTCTTCAGCCGTCTCTCCCGCCCTGAGCTTCCTCGCGCAGATCACCAGCCGGGAATCACTGTATACATAGCTGCAGGTAGACAGCGTCAGCAGACGGTCTCCATACCTGACATCAACCGGTATCGAATAATACGACTTCTCCTTCAGGTACCCTGTGAACTGCTCAAAATCTTCCGGCTCAAAGTCCCAGACAATTTCCAGAAAATAATTGTCCGCGCTCATATCAACGTTGACATCCGTTATCGCGTACGGAACGTAATAATCGACTCCGGCCAGTGTCTCAAGCGTTATCAGGGGATGGTTTCTGAGATAGCCGACATCCCTGTACTGGTTCAGACTGCCGAAGACGGCGCCGCCCTTCATATTGTGGCCGTGTATTATGATCTGATCATCCTGCGGGAAGATACTGCATCTTGAGTCAAAGAACGCGGCTCCGTTTATGTCCTCGGCGCCATAGACATTGTGGTGAAGGTAATAGTCGTTGTCCGTCGTCTGGGCGACATACTCCTGTATCTGCCCACCGACATTCAGGATCGCCTCGATGTTTCCGGATATCTCATCCTTCAGGCGCCGTACCTCTTCGTCCTCCTGCAGCCCTGCCTCCGCAAGATACCATTCAAGCCGCTCTCCGCCGCTCATCGGACCTGTTTCCGAACTAAGCACATAATCTGGATTAACCTCTGCAAAGTAGCAGGGGCCTGCCGGAGCACAAAAACTGTGCAGCAGCGCAGCCGCCCCTGCACATAATGAAGCTGTAAGCCTTCCGGCACGCATTTTCATAATTCAGAAAAACATCTCCTGTGCTTTCTTGATATACCGCACGAAGATAACGAGCACGACAAAGAATACTCCCGTAAGGCTGAGGTACAGGATGCTGTTCACCGGCTTCACATAGTCAGAGTACAGCCCGAGTCCGCCGGAGGCAAGAGCGCACACAGCGAAGATCATCAGCTTCGGCCCGACATACTTCTTGTATCCCTCGATGTCCTTGCATTTCTTCCCGAGACCTGACGGAATAAGAACGCCCTCTCGGATCACATTTCTGAACTGCAGCATGGCCCAGGTATACAGGAGGTACGCACCTGCTCCGACCATGATAAAGTCCATGATTGCGAACATCTGATTCGTATCCATACCGTATCTCCTTTATATCTCCAGCCACCTTAAGACTTCATCCGCCATATCCCGCACATCCACGACTGTATTGTGGAGAATGGGCGCGGTGAGTATATCCCTGACCGCCGGCGGTATGTCGACGCCGGACAGCTCACGAAGAGCATCGAACAGCTCCTGGTCACCGGCGTCCGACAGCTCCGGCCTGACAGACGACACAACCGTCCTCGCGAACTTGTACGGGCTTGCCGTGGACGCGATTACGGTCTTAGTCATATCACCGGTGTTTCCGCGGTATCTGCGGTACACGTCGGACGCGACTGCGGTATGCGTGTCCATGACGTAGCCGCACTCTTCATATACCCTGCGGATCTGCTCCTTTGTCCCGTCCTGAGTGGTATAGTCTCCGTAGAAATCCTGAAGCCTCTCCCGCATGGCATCGCTGATCTCATAGATCCCTACACTCGACAGGCTCTCCATGAACAGACGTGTCCTGTCCGCATCCTCGCCGGCAGCTTCATATACCAGGCGTTCAAGGTTGCTCGAGATCAGAATATCCATCGACGGTGAGCTGGTCAGTATGAATTCCCTCCTGCGGTCATAGGTGCCGGTGTGGAAGAAGTCTACCAGGACCCTGTTCTCGTTAGACGCGCAGATCAGCTTCGCGCACGGAAGCCCCATCTGCTTCGCGTACCACGCCGCAAGGATATTGCCGAAGTTTCCTGTCGGAACCGCGATGTTGATAGGATCCCCTGCTCCGATCTCACCGCTCTTCACCATCTGTCCGTAAGCGTAGAAGTAATATACGATCTGAGGCACCAGACGTCCGATGTTGATCGAGTTGGCGCTTGAGAAGCGTTTTCCGCCGAGCTTCATCCGCTCCTTCATCTTCACGTCGCTGAAAATGCGCTTTACCGCGGACTGCGCGTCGTCGAAATTGCCGTTGATGCCGACCACATGGACATTTGACCCGCGCTGCGTCAGCATCTGCTTCTCCTGCACCGGGCTTACCCCGCCCTTCGGATAAAACACCATGATCCTGGTTCCCGGCACGTCGGCAAAGCCTGCCATTGCCGCCTTGCCCGTGTCCCCTGAGGTCGCGGTCAGAATCACGATCTCATCCGTGACGTCGTTCTTCCTCGCCGCGCAGGTCATGAGGTGCGGGAGGATGGACAGCGCCATATCCTTGAACGCGATCGTCGCTCCGTGAAACAGTTCGAGATACCACGCGCCGTCCGCCTTCTTCAGGCGTGTGATCTCGGGAATGTCGAACTTGCTGTCATAAGCGCTGCGGATACACTGCTCAAGCTCTTCACGGGTGTAGTCCGTCAGAAGCATGCTCATGATCTCAAGTGCCGTCTCCTGATATGACTGCCCTGAAAGCTTCTCGAAGCTTCCCGCATAATGAGGTATAGTCTCCGGAACAAACAGCCCCCCGTCCGGCGCCAGTCCCTGCAGAACAGCCTGTGAAGCTGTTACCGAGATGCCGCGGTTTCTGGTGCTTGTGTATCTGATCTGGTTCTCCATGTATTTCCGTTTCTCCTGTATAGGTTCATATTATGATGCAGGGCTCACTGCTCTGATGTGACCATGTTGTTGACCGCCGTCAGCAGAGCGTTGATCGAAGCCCGGATGATGTCGACGTCCACGCCGGCGCCCCAGAAGAGCCTGTTGCTCTTCGGATTGCGGATGCCGACATAGGCGATAGCGCGCGAGGAAGAAGACTTCTCCAGAGCGTGCTCCTCGTATACCTCGAGGTTGAAGTCAAGCCTGTAGTACTTCATCAGGGCGTTGGCGACAGCGTTCAGGCGGCCGTTTCCGGAAGCCATGACTTCGCGCGACTCTCCCTTGTACTGGGTCGTGACCGTCGCGATGATCCCGTTATGCTGCTTGAAATGCACCTCCGAGATGCTGTACGGACGGTTGACGTCCTCGAACCGGTCGATAAACAGTTCGAAGATCTGGTCCGGCGTGAGCTCCCTGTGCTCGTGATCGGACTCTGCCTTGACCGCGTAGCTGACAGCCTCGCGCATAAGCTTCGGAAGACGCAGCCCGAAGTGGTGCTCGAGTATGAACGCGACCCCGCCCTTTCCGGACTGGCTGTTGATACGGATGACGTCTCCGTCGTAATTGCGCCCGATGTCTGTCGGATCGATCGGAATATACGGAACGGTCCAGGTCCTCAGTCCATGCTCCGCATGATACTTCATGCCCTTGGCGATAGCGTCCTGGTGTGATCCGGAGAACGCCGCGAATACAAGCGCTCCGCCGTAGGGGCTTCTCGGATCGAGCTCCATGCGTGTGTACTCCTCATACTTGCTGACAATATCAAGCATGTCGTTGAAGTTCAGCCCGGGATCGACGCCCTGGCTGTACATATTAAGAGCGAGAGTAACTACATCCACGTTTCCTGTCCGCTCTCCGTTTCCGAAGATAGTTCCCTCGATACGGTCTGCGCCGGCAAGTATTCCCATCTCAGCGTCAGCGACTCCGGTTCCGCGGTCATTGTGCGGATGAAGCGAGAGGACAACGTTCTCACGGTACTTAAGATTGTCGGAGATATACTCGATCTGGTTCGCGTACACATGCGGCATGGACAGCTGAACGGTAGACGGCAGATTGATGATAGCCTTGCGGTCTGACGTCGGCTGCCACACATCGAGGACCGCGTTGCAGACCTCGAGAGCGAACTCAGGCTCTGTCCCCGTAAATGACTCGGGGCTGTACTCGAATCTGTACTTCTCTCCCGCTTCCTCGGTCAGCTTACTGAGAAGGGTCGCTCCGTCCACGGCGATCTGCTTAATCTGATCCTTATCCATGTGGAAGACCTGCTCTCTCTGAGCCAGAGAGGTCGAATTGTATACGTGAACGATCGCGTTCTTACAGCCCTTCAGAGCTTCAAATGTTCTCCTGATAATATGTTCACGGGCCTGAGTCAGAACCTGAAGCGTCACATCGTCAGGCACCATATCCTTCTCGATCAGCGCGCGGAGAAATTCATACTCCGTATCGGACGCCGCCGGGAATCCGACCTCTATCTCCTTGAATCCGATCTCAACCAGAAGGTTGAAGAATTTCAGCTTAGTGTCGAGATCCATCGGGACGACGAGAGCCTGATTGCCGTCTCTAAGATCAACAGAGCACCAGACCGGTGCCTTGTCCACATAATCCTTCTTCGCCCACTCCATCTTCGCGACAGGCGGATTAAAAAACTGCTTCTGGTATCTGGTATGGTCCATCATGGTATTCGGGTTCCTCCGTACTTCTATTTCGTGTATTGCTTTCAATCAATAATGTCAGGCACTTGTGCTTAATCGCCGGATCATTTCGATTATGATGATTTTTCCGGCCGATGTCAACATCCCTGCAGGCTATTCCAGGGGAATCGCTTATTCCTGCTGCAGCTCAGCCGTAAGGAATTGTTCTCTCCATAAGCAAACAATTCCGGCAATTGTCCTGGGGTCATTCTCTGTTCGCAAGCTCCGTGGCGATATCATCCCATGTGATGCCTCTCTGAGACATGAGCACCATCATGTGATACAGGAAATCGGCTATCTCGTACTTGATCTCCTCCGGATTCGGATTCTTGGCGGCTATGATGATCTCGGCAGCCTCCTCCCCGCATTTCTTCAGGATCTTGTCGATTCCCTTCTCGAAGAGATAGTTCGTGTAGGACCCTTCCTTCGGATGCGCCTTCCTGTCCTCGATCGTCGAGTAGACATCCTCGAAGACCTTCATGGGATTGCGGTGAGGCATGTCCTTCTTCAGCGCGCTGCGGTAGAAGCAGCTGCGGTTTCCTGTGTGGCAGGCCGCTCCGACCTGCGAGACCCGCGCCAGCAGAGTGTCATTGTCGCAGTCTACTCTCAGCTCCTTGAGATACTGGAAATGGCCGCTGGTCATTCCTTTGACCCACAGCTCACTGCGGGACCTTGACCAGTAGGTCATAACGCCTGTCCTGATAGTCTGCTCATAGGCTTCCCTGTTCATGTACGCGACCATCAGGACTTCTTCATTGCGGTAGTCCTGGACGACGACCGGGATCAGGCCGCCATCCTGCTTCTTCAGCTCATCCCATGAAAATGAGCTCTCGAACAGGTTTACTTCCATCCCGCTTTCCCGAAGCTTTGCCTTGATGCCCATGAGATCCGGGTCCTCTCCCATGGTAAATGAGCCTCCGACGCCTGCTATGCAAGACTCCGAAAGCAGCTCCATGTCTCTGTCTGATGAGAAGCCGGGCCATGAGGCAGCTTCATCTCCGGACTCCGGCGGCCTTGCACATGACGATGTCATGACATCTATCTCAAACCGCATGTCCCCGCCCATGTCAACTGACTGAGAAACGCGGGAAGCTGCATTAATCATCTCTTCCTTACTGTCAGCCAGAACTATCAGGCCGCATGAGTATGTAATGATATCTGACATCACGTCTGCCGGAATAGTTTCACAGGCGGAAGCCTGCGCGCAGACGGCGATCTTGTCTCTGCCGAATCTCTTTGAGACCTCCTCCAGCATCTGCATGTTTGACGGCTTTGAACAGTTCAGCACCGCTCTCCTGCAGCCGGCGTACAGGATCTTCTTCACATCCTCTACGCGCTTCACGTTTCCGGCGCCCCACATCGGGATATCGGATACTCTTGCCATCTCCCGCATAAGTGTCAGCGAGACATCATGCTGCTCATCCGATTCCGACTGGTCAAATATAAGCATGATATCCGCGCCGCGGTTGGAATAGTCCCTGGCAAGGCGAACCGCGTCGCCGTCACCGAACGTATCATGATCTGTCAGTGAGCGTACCGCCCTGCCCTCTCTGAGATATATCGGACTGATCAGTTTTCTGAGCATATTTTCTGCCTACCCTTTTCTTTCTAATTCCTGTCCGTATACGGATCAAGCCGGATTATGCAGTATCCGTTCCGGCTTTTACAGCAAACGGCAAAGTTCTCTTTACTATGTCATATGTCAGTACACGGATCCGCTTCTGTCACAGTGCGCCCTTCGTCGAAAGCACGTCAGTTATTCTCTTATCAAACTGCGTCGCCATGTCCAGTGCCTTGCCGAACGCCTTGAACATCGCTTCGCATACATGGTGATCATTTCCGGGTGTCAGCACCTTCAGATGCAGGTTCATCATGGCGCCGTAGCTCACCGCGTAGAAGAATTCCTTAACCATCTGGGTTGACATCTCCCCCATCTTATCCGCCCGGAACGCGGCGTCATAAGACAGATACGGGCGGCCGCACAGATCCAGCGCGCACAGCACCAGCGCTTCATCCATCGGAAGGATGCGGCTTCCATAACGGGCTATGCCTTTCTTATCGCCCGCGGCCTTCGCGATAGCCTGCCCGAGCACTATGCCGGTGTCCTCGATCGTATGGTGATCATCGACCTGCAGATCACCGTCGCACTTGACAGACAGGTCAAACAGGCCGTGTCTGGCGAAGCCGTCCAGCATGTGGTCGAAGAATCCCACTCCTGTGTCTATCTGAGTGATGCCGCTCCCGTCAAGGTTAAACTGGATCTCTATACTTGTCTCCGAGGTATATCTTTCCACTTCCGCAATCCTTGCCATGGTTCGCTCCTCTCCTCTGTATCAATATCGTCCGGATCAAATCCTGTCCGCATTGCCTGCGAAAAAACATTATCTTTCTTCCTGATCGAAGCGGACAGCAATAGAGTTCGCGTGCGCGGTCAGCTCCTCCGCCTTCGCGAACGACTCTATGTCTTCATGGACCGCCCTCAGCGCCTCTTCCGAATAATAGATGACGCTGGACTTCTTCACGAAGTCATCTACAGACAGCGGGCTGAAGAACCTCGCTGTTCCGTTGGTCGGAAGAATGTGGTTCGGTCCGGCAAAGTAGTCACCCAGCGGTTCGCTGGAATACTGCCCCAGGAACATAGCCCCAGCGTTGCGCACCCTCGTCATCGTATCGAAGGGATTCGATGTGACGATCTCGAGGTGCTCCGGCGCGATCTCATCGACGACGTTGATTCCCTCTTCAAGAGTATCAACCAGCAGGATATATCCGTAATTGTCGAGAGATTTTCTGATGATATCTGCCCTGGGGAGCGTCTTCAGAAATTCATCGATCTGTGTCGATACATCCTCCGCAAGCTTTCCGGATGTCGTCACGAGGATAGACGAGGCAAGCTCGTCATGCTCAGCCTGGCTGAGCAGGTCAGCCGCGACATATCGCGCATTCGCCGTCCCGTCGGCAAGAACCGTTATCTCACTCGGCCCGGCGATCGAGTCGATTCCCGTAAAACCGTAGACAGCCTTTTTAGCCAGCGCGACGAATATATTTCCGGGGCCGACGATCTTGTCCACCTTCGGAATCGTCTGAGTACCATGAGCAAGAGCCGCGATTGCCTGGGCGCCGCCCACCTTGAAGATGGCGTCAACTCCGGCTTCGTGCGCGGCCACCAGTGTATTCGGGCTGACCTTGCCGTCACGGCACGGCGTTGTCATGATGATCTGCTTCACTCCGGCAACCTTTGCCGGAACGACATTCATAAGAACTGACGACGGATAGACCGCTTTGCCTCCCGGCACATACACTCCGACTCTCGAGAGCGGAGATATCTTCTGCCCGAGCAGGATCCCGTTCTCCTGTGAGTCAAACCATGAATTGCGCCTCTGCTTCTCATGGTACGCGCGGATATTCTTAAGTGCCTTGCGTATAACCTCTGTCAGCTTCGGATCGACCTCGCGATAGGCCTCCTCTATCTCTTCCTCCGTCACACGCACCGTCTCCGGAGTCAGTGAGATATGGTCGAACTTCTCTGTGTACTCAAAGAGAGCCTCATCCTTCCTGCTCCTGACATTCTCAACTATCTCAGATACCTTGTCCTCATACTCGATGTACTGGTTCGGGCTGCGCTTCAGCAGCGTGCTGAGCAGATCATTTCTGGTTTCCTCTGTAAGCTTAACTATTCTCATGGTTCTCCTTTTTAATACAGGTCTGTCACTGATGCGTATCAAGCGCCGCGTTCATGTCCCCGAGCAGTCTCGTGATCCGCTCATTCTCCATGCGCATGCTTACGGGGTTCACAACCACCCTCGCCGACAGCGGGCACACCTCCTCAAGCACCTTCAGGCCGTTCTCCTTCAGGGTAGATCCCGTCTCGACTATATCGACGATTACCTCCGCCAGCCCGACGATCGGCGCCAGCTCGATCGACCCGTTCAGCTTGATGATCTCAACCGTCTGGTTCTTTGTATCATTAAAATAATCCCTGGCTATCTTCGGGTACTTCGTGGCGACCCTGATCTGTTCCTGTCCGTTCAGAAGCTTCGCCGCCCCCTCCGGTCCGGCGACGCACATACGGCACTTTCCGAATCCCAGGTCAAGGACCTCGTAGATCTTGCGGCCTTCCTCCATGATAGTGTCCTCTCCGACAACGCCGAGATCGGCCGCCCCGTACTCCACATAGGTCGGTACGTCCGGGCCTTTCGCGAGGAAGAACTTCAGGCCGAACTTTTCATTTACGAAGATGAGCTTGCGCGTATTCGGATCACGCATCTCCTCGCAGGAGATCCCGATCCTCTCCATCAGGCTCATGGTCTGCTTCGCCAGTCTGCCCTTTGTCAATGCTACAGTCAGATATCTCATAATCACTGTTCCTGTCAATAATCGCCCGCGAATCCCGCGCGCCGAGCGCGCGTCCTCACGTAGCGTTCAATACCATCTCTACCCTTCTTCCCTCAGCGCGAAGTGCCGCCGCTCTGCGGTGAGCGTCCTCCCTCTCAGACGGAGTGTATGTGATTGTCACAAGCTCGTCTTCCGGAGGTGCCACGATCCTCTGGCGCTGAAGAGCATTGAGGAGATTGCTCAGAACTACGACAAATCCGGCGGACGGCGCATTTCTGCCGAAATGCCCCAGCAGGGTGTCGTAGCGCCCTCCCTTGATGACGGCGTCCCCGGTTCCGTATGTATAGCCCCTGAATATAACTCCGGTGTAGTACATGTATGCCGACAGCATGCCGAAGTCAAAGCTCACATGCTTATCAAGCCCGTATATCTTCAGCAGCTCCAGTATCTGCATCAGGCGCCGTACCGGCTCCCTGGCCTTAAGCCCTTCGGTAAGCTCATACGCCTTCTCCAGCATACTCATATCGCCTGTCATCGAAGTGAGCTGAGTCAGAATGCCGCTGATCTTCGGATCTATGGAATTTCCCGACAAAAGCTGCCTGACTCCGAATGAATTGTGGTTATGGATCAGAAGCCTCAGCTTCTCCTCGGTATCTCCGTCAATACCCGCCTGTCCGACCAGGCTCTCGTAGAAGCCGGCATGCCCGATGCTGATCTGAAAATCCTTGAGCCCTGACTCGAGCAGCATGGACGTTCCCATCGCTATAATCTCGGCGTCAGCGTCATATGCGCTCTCCCCGATAAGTTCTGCTCCGATCTCGGTGTTCTCCTTCAGCCTCCCGCGGTGCTCCTGGTGATTGACGAACGTCGGGCCCATATAGCACAGTCTTACCGGCCTTCCCTCATCCGGATAATACCGGCTGGCGGCTCTTGCGATGGATGGGGTGAAGTCCGGCCGAAGCACCAGCGTATGTCCCTCACGGTCAAAAAATTTGTACAGATCCTTTGATGGAATGGTTCCGACATCGCTGCCGAAGACGTCGAAGTATTCGAAGGTAGGCGTCTCGATATCCCTGTATCCGTAAGATGACAAAACCTTGTGCAGTCTCTGTTCAAGAGCCTGCTTCCTCTCACACTCGTCGCCGTAGATGTCCCTCACACCCTCCGGGGTATGCAGTATCTTCTGATTCATCCGTATCCCTCTCATATCAGAGCATAGCCGGTGTATGTCTGCCCGCTTCCCAAAGCCGCGGAAAGCATCGCATTGTGCACAGGCTGAAGGCTTTTGTATATATCATTTGCTTTATTGTGATAAAGCGTTAAACTCCCGTTATCTTACCGAAACTCCGATGCACTGTCAACCCTCACGCCGTGCACGCTTACAGCCGGCAACAAAGTTCTTTTTGCCTCAGGCAAGCAAGTATGCCTCGTCTCCGGGGCTTTTGGCCTATACATTTCATTCATTCGTCCGCCCATGGATGGCGTTCGAGATCTATCTGCAGGGCGTCAAGATAAGGCAGCAGGATGCCGTGCCGGTTAGGCCATATGCGCAGCGTAGTATCTATCTCGTCAAACGGTATGGACTTTCTTCCGTTGTTCTGCGCACGCTGCCATGCGCGGTCCAGATCGATGAACGGCATATAGTAAAACTCGTCCCTCTGAGAGTAAAAGATAAGCAGGAAAGCAAGACCCATCTGTTTCTCGAACCCGCGCATGAATTCCACCTGATGCTCATGGACGTTCTGAAGGCTGAATGTGCTGCTCTTCGACTCCTTCGCATCGAAGCACACCGGTATTCCCTGCACTGCCCCGATATAGTCGACTGTCGATTTCTGATCGAAATACGCCAGCGTGATGTGCCTCGATTCCTTGTCTATATCGATTGGAGTGATCGGCGTCGGAATCTTCTGTATCAGCGCTAGATTCTTCTCACGATACTGTTCATTTGTACGGTTTATCAGGTCCTCCAGGGTGCTTCCCCGAAGCCCTCTTGAATTCCATGTCGCCATATTCCCTCTTCTCTCAGTATCCGCTCAAAGATTCCCGGCGGAGCGGCCCTGTATTCCCTTCCGCACAGGTACCCGAGCTCACCGTCCTCCTTCGCGAATACAAGCCTCCCCGCGTGCAGAAGCTGATATTTCAGTCCGTACACCCGCTGAAAATATTCATTCCTTCTGCGGCTTCCATACTTGGGATCACCGACAACCGGATATCCCATGAATGACAGATGCGCGCGGATCTGATGCGGGCGTCCTGTAATAAGCTCAACCTCAAGTAGAGTCAGCTCATGTCCGTCTGCTCCGTCAGAGCGGTGCGCTACCGGAGTGTATCTGGTGCGTATCCGCTGCATGGGATGCTCTCCGGTACTCCCGTCATGGATCTCTGAGCCTGATAACGGCCCGTCCTCTCCCCCTGCCCCGGCGGACTGTATATTGTACTCCGGCACTCCTGCCGCAGGTATAATCCTGACCTTATTATCAGCCTTATCCTTCTCCAGATAAGCGTCGAGGCATCCGCCCTCATCCAGTCTTCCCGAGACCAGCGCATAATAAAACTTGTGCACTGTCCTGTCGCGAAACATCGATGAGAGCTCCCGGAGCGCCGCCGTTGTCTTTCCGACGGCTACGATGCCGCTTGTGTTGCGGTCAAGCCTGTTGCATACGGACGGACGGAATGACTCAAGGTCCCGGTCACTCAAAGCTCCTGAATCGAGGAGATATCCTATCGCGTATTCATTTAATGATACATCTGAAGGCGAAGCTTTCTGAGAGAGCATGCCGGCCGGCTTATTTATGAGGAGGACCTGGTCATCCTCATACACGATATCAAGCGATGTCCTGGGCCATGACGCAGTCCCGTCAGGAGGCGCGAACTTATCCAGGGTCTCGTCCGAGAAATAGATGCGTACCGTGTCTCCGGCTCTCAGCTTCTGTCTGCCATCAGCTTTCTTCCCGTTCAGCGTAATATTCTTCTTGCGCAGCATCTTGTACAGAAATCCCGACGATGCTCTAGGCAGGCACCTCTGCAGGACACGGTCCAGACGCTGTCCCTCCTCAAGGGATGATATGATAATCTCTTTCATAATACTATTATAGAGAAATGTTCTTGATAACCCTGAGCACAGCCTCATCCCGTGTCTCACCGGCATGAGCCTCGTCCGGCGTATACTTCAGTCCCTCACGGTATCTCTGCGGGTCCTGTGACAGCTGGCGTATTCTCTCCTGGTAGGCTTCCAGCTTCCTGAATATCTTAAATGTCGGATTGCCGAAGCCATTTCCGTGAAGAATCTTGCGGACATGAGACTCCATGAACTCAAACTTGCCTTTCTCTGCGCTCGAATACGCCGCGATATTGTTCCCGCACACAACGACAGCGTCGAGAGGCAGCCTTCCCTCATACGCCGTAACGCACAGTTCGTAGCCGTGTGTCAGCTCGCCGGCAGCCTGTTCGGTAATATCGACCACCTTAGGATCAATCGGCTTCTGCAGAAAGATCATGATCATCTGTACAGCCCACTTCGCCGCCGGAAGAACTCCGAGAATCGCGACCAGGGTGAACATGTTCTTCCTCGTTCCTGTCATGATTATGCCTGTGAAGAATATCAGCAGCGTCAGCCCGAACATGAACGCGACAATCGCTGCCCTGCGCTTCTTCTCATATGAGTAGTATCCGTAATCTCCCTTGACGGGATGTTTCTTCTTTCCCACTGTCTGCCCTTCTATCTCTCAGTTTTTCTGTTATCCGGATTTTCTGCCGGATCTGTTCTG
>DFHY01000092.1:14556-32347 GCA_002371345.1 Lachnospiraceae bacterium UBA3711 | reverse complement strand
TGTTCTGGCTTGCCGCGGCTTTTTTTCCGGTTCTGTTCTGACCGGCCGCGGCTTTTTTTCCGGTTCTGTTCGCGGAAGTGCCGCTTCCGCGGCGCTCATTCCGGGATCGCTCTCTTCCCTTACCGCCTTCACCCTGCATCTTCAGGGGACGGATCAGGCACTTTGGTCCGAACCCGATCAGATCCTCCCTGCCGGCCCTTAACAGTGCCTCCTCCACCAGAGGTCTGAGCTTCGGGTTTCTGAACTGCATCAGCGCCCTCTGCATCGCCTTCTCGCGGGCGTCTCTCGGGACATAGACCTTCTTCATGCTGCGCACGTCCTGGCCCTTCAGTGTTCTCGGATCCACGCCTGTATAATACATGACAGTCGAGAGAGTTGAAGGTGTCGGATAGAAATCCTGAACCTGCTCCGGCTGATGGTGGATATCCCTCAGATACTCCGCAAGCTCGACCGCCTCCTTCATCGTACATCCAGGATGAGAGCTTATCAGGTATGGAACCAGATACTGGTCCATGCCGCAGGTTTGATTCATCTGATTATACCGCCGCGCAAATTGTGTGTAAACGCTGTGAGGCGGTTTGCCAAGCAGATTGAGCACCCTCTCCGATACATGCTCCGGGGCGACCTTGAGCTGCCCGGAGATATGATAACGCACCAGCTCCTCGAGAAATGAATCATCCCTGTCCAGCATAACATAGTCAAAACGGACTCCAGACCTGACAAATACTTTCTTTACGCCTTCAATCGCGCGCAGCTTCTTAAGAAGCCGTGTATAGCCGCTGTGGTCAACTGTCAGATTGGGGCACGGCTTCGGAAACAGACACTGTCTGTCCTTGCATGTCCCGGCCGTCAGCTGCTTACTGCATGACGGCTGGTGAAAGTTCGCTGTCGGGCCGCCTACATCGTGAATATATCCCTTGAAGTCAGGATCCTTCGTCAGAAGCCTTGCCTCATTCAGTACAGACTCGTCGCTCCTTGCCTGGATAATCCTTCCCTGGTGGAAGTTCAGTGCGCAGAAATGACATGCCCCGAAGCATCCTCTGTTCGACGTGATGGAAAACTTTACCTCCGAAAAAGCAGGTATGCCTCCCGCACTGTCATAATCCGGGTGCCAGCTTCTGGCGTACGGCAGCGCGTAGATGTCATCCATCTCCTGAGTTGTGAGCGGCTTCGCCGGCGGGTTCTGCACCACATAGACCGTTCCGTACGGCTCCACCAGAGTGCTGGCGTTGTATGGGTCCGTGTTCCTGTACTGCTCATGGAAGCTGGCCGCATAGTACAGCCGGTCCGCCTGCATCTGCTCCCATGCCGGAAGCATGACATAGTCCCTTACTCCTGAGATATCCTTAGTGCGATAGCAGGTTCCGGCTATGAATGTTATGTCCCGCACATTCAGGCCGCTGTCCAGAGCCTCGGCGATCTCTATGATTGAATGCTCGCCCATACCGTACGATATGAGATCGGCGCCGCTGTCCATGAGCAGGGATCTGCGGAGAGAATCGCTCCAATAATCATAGTGTGCCAAACGCCTGAGTGACGCTTCGATCCCTCCTGCAATTACAGGAGTATGCTTGTACACTGACCTTATCAGGTTGCAGTAGACCATTGCAGCCCGGTCCGGCCGGAGCCCCATCACGCCGCCGGGGCTGTACGCGTCAGTACTGCGTCTTTTCTTTGAAACCGAATAGTGGTTCACCATCGAATCCATATTTCCGGCAGATACCAGGAAACCGAGTCTTGGCTCTCCGAACACTGTTACGCTTGACGGATCCTTCCAATTGGGCTGTGCCAGTATGCATACCTTATATCCGCAGCTTTCCAGAAGCCTTGACAGGATTGCCGGGCCGAACGACGGATGATCCACATATGCGTCCCCGATGACATAGACAAAGTCCGGCCGGCTGATGCCTCTCTCCTCCATGTCACGCCTGCTGACCGGAAGAAAGTCCTCCCTGTTCTTTTTCCTGTGATCTGTTCCGACCATCTTGTGATCCTGTCCAATCTATGATGATTACCGTGCCCGATGCTGCATTATAGTCTTCGGAATTGTTTGCTTATGGAGAGAACAATTCCCTTTGACTGTGCTGCACCAGGATTAAGCGATTGTCCTGCTGCCGCGAAGCTTCGCAAGCTCCTCCCGTGTCAGCGCCCTGTAAGTGCCCGGCGGCAGGGCCGGGTCGAGATACAGCCCGCCAATCGCTATTCTCTTCAGAAAGTGCACCTCTCGGCCAGCCGCAAGAAACATCCTCTTGATCTGATGAAACTTACCTTCCGTGATCGAGATCAGAACACAGCATTCATTGCCGCCGCACCGCCTGATATCCGCTTCAGATACAGCTGCGGCAGCTTCTTTCATGTCCCATATTACCGGCGAAGATCCGGCCTTATCCTCATCCCATGTCTCAGCCGGGAACGCAGCTGCCGTATTACCAAGGAACAGAAGCCCCGCCGGAAGTGTTCTTCTCTTCTCTCCGATATCAAGCCCATCCCTGAACAGACGCACGGTCTCCTGATCGGGACATCCGCTCACAACGGCGAAGTAGATCTTGGCTACATGCTTCTTCGGGGACAGCAGTTCATGGCTCATCCTGCCGTCGGAGGTAAGCAGCAGCAGTCCCTCCGTATCCCGGTCAAGCCTGCCGACCGGAAACAGCTTGTCCGCCCACGGCTCATCTATCAGATCCACCACCGTCCGGAAATGCACATCCTGCGTCGCGCTTACAACTCCGGCAGGTTTATTCAGCATAAGAGTGGGAACTTCGGTCATCCTGACCGGCTTTCCGTCAACTGTGATCTCATCCGAGGCAGGGTCTGTCTTCATATCACCTGAAGCGGCGGTGACGCCGTTGACCCTCACCCTTCCGCTCCGGATCATCTTTTTAACTTCCGCTCTTGAGCCTGCGCCCTCTCCTGCCAGAAACCTGTCAAGCCTGATAGAATTCATTATGACATCCTTCTACAAAACAAGGACATCTGTATGTCATCTACAGATGCCCTTGGAACTCATCAACTTATATGCGCAGCTCTAAGATCACTCCTTGGCTTCTTCCTTGCCTGCATCAGGCTCCTCGTCACTTACGGGATCATCAGCTGTCTTCGTATAGCTGACGCTCGGCGCGACCTGAGGGGAGAGCTCCCTACGGTTCTTTGTCACGATATCATAGCAGCTCTGAATAGAGTTGATGAAATTCGTGTATCTCGTCCCTGCCGTGTCAAGCGTATGAGCCATGATCTTCTCGAGATTGTCAAGCATCTCGTCCGTATACGCTATGGCGCTCATACGGATGTTGTTGGAATCATTAGTCGCGTTGTCGACAATCTCCTGTGCCTGCTGATTCGTCTGCTCAATCAGTCTGTTCGACTGTTCGAGCGCCTTCTGCATGACTTCGCTCTCGCTGACAATACGGTCCGCCTTGGTCTGCGCGTCAGCTATGATCTGATCAGCCTTCTGCTGCGCGTCCGCAAGAATCGCGTCCTTATTGCTGATAATCTTCTGATAGCGCTTAATCTCATCAGGCGTCTTCATGCGAAGCTCCCTGAGCATCTCCTCAAGCTCTTCCTTATTCACAACTATCTTTGTTGATGAAAGCGCCTGAAACTTGCAGCCGTCAATATACTCCTCGATCTCCTCAATGATCTGTTCGATCCTGCTGGCCATATCTTACTCCTTACTATGCGCGAACAGTCCTGCGCACACTCTCCCTGATCAACTATTGCTCCCCGATCCTGGTCATCCTGTTACTGATACTTCGCAATCACAGCTTCCGCGACAATCTCAGGAACAAACTTCGTAATGTCTCCCCCGTACGAAGCGACCTCCTTCACCGTCGTACTGCTCAGATACGCGTATTCAAGGTTGGTGGCGAAAAAGATAGTGTCAACCTTCGGCGCCATTATCCTGTTGGTCTGCGCCATCTGCAGTTCATAGTCGAAATCTGTAATTGCCCTCAGGCCGCGGACAATGAAACCCGCTTCCTGCTCTCTTACGAAGTCAACCGAAAGCCCGTGAAATGATTCTACCTTCACGTTCGGAATATCCTTCGTTATAATCTTTAACATATTAACACGTTCTTCTACAGAAAACAACGCAATTTTGGCGCGATTCTCAAGCACCCCGATGATAAGCTCATCAACAGACTGCGCTGCCCTCGTGATGATATCCAGATGTCCGAACGTTACCGGGTCAAAGCTTCCGGGGTAAACCGCCCTTCTGATTATAGTGTGTTCTGTCATAATACATTCTCTCCGGAGACGCGCCGCACGACAGAATCATCGATGCCGGCATTCTCTTCTGCTTACAGACTGCCGGCAAAACGGTCATGCATTACATCACAGCTTTCTCAGGAACATATGCCTGTTCGAGCCATAACGCTTCTCCTTTATTAACTCATATCCAAGATCCGAAAGATAAGAAAAGTCCGTATCGCCGGAAGCCTCCACAATGATGAGTGTGTTCCGGTCCGCAATACAGCTTTGCCTTAATACCTCAAGAATCCTCCGCTCCAGATCATGTCCGTAGGGAGGATCCATAAATATCACATCAAAATGTTCTTCCGCGCCCATGGAAGACACGGCTCTTACCGCTTCGCTGCCGATCACACGCGCTCTGTCCGACAGACGGGTAAACTGAAGATTCTGCCGGATCACCTTGAGTGCCGCTCTGTCATGCTCAACGAACACAGCCATGCCCGCCCCCCTGCTCAGGGCCTCGATCCCTATGCCTCCGGAACCGGAAAACAGATCGAGAAACCGGCATCCCGGTATCTCTGTCGCAATCATATTGAAGAGCGTCTCTTTGATGCGGTCCGTGGTCGGTCTGGTATTGTTCCCGCGAACAGTCTGAAGCGGCAGACTTCTTGCGCTGCCCGCGATCACTCTCATATCATGCTCTCCTCGCGGATGGTCTCTCTCCAGTCAAGATCGCCATGCTCCAGGCCGAGCACCAGAGATTCGGCTGTGGCGATATTGGTCGCTATCGGGATATTGTAGCGATCACACTCCCTGGTGATATCCACGATATCAGGCTCGTTCGGGCTGGACATAAGCGGATTGTAGAAGTAGATCACCATATCCATCAGATTCCTCTGGATCATGTCGATAAACTGCTTCTCACCGCCAACCGTTCCTGACAGAAACTTATGCACCTTCAGGTTTGTCGCGAGCTCGATTCTGCGTCCTGTCATCTCGGTTGCGTACAGCTCATGCCCTGCAAGGATATGCTTATATGCCACGCAGAAGTTCTCTATAAGATCCTTTCTGCTTCCTGCTGCTAAAAACCCGATGTTCATATCCTCTCCTCATCTTTTCCACCTGTGCGGCTGCCGGGAACACACATGTCATATCAATGAGATAAACACATGACAAACGACGAAGTTTTCCCAAATATATTATACCAGAATCCGGCAATCCTGAAAAGTCAGTTTTCTCAGACTGCCGGACTCTTTTTGCATATTATTATCTGTTAACCCTGGCGCCTGCGCCGCCCATGATCGCTTCAACCTCTTTCTTTGAGGCCATGGTTGTATCTCCCGGCGTAGTCATGGCGAGCGCGCCGTGCGCGGCTCCGTAATTGACCGCGGTCTGTGCGTCATTCGTAGTCATCAGGCCGTAGATAAGACCGGACGCGAAGCTGTCTCCTCCTCCGACGCGATCCAGAATCTCCAGACCGTCGTAGGCTGTCGACTGGTAGATCTCTCCGTCAGCCCAGCAGATAGCCTTCCAGTCATTTACCGTAGCTGTCTTAACCGTGCGGAGCGTCGTGGCAACAGCCTTGAAGTTCGGATATGTTCTCGCGGCCTCATTGATCATCTTCTTATATCCGTCAAGATTCAGCTTCTTCAGGCCGGCTTCATTTCCCTCAATTTCGAATCCAAGGCAGGCGGTGAAGTCCTCCTCGTTTCCGATCATGACGTCGACATACTTCGCAACCTCGCGGTTGACCTCGCGGCACTTGTCGATCCCGCCTATCGCGCTCCACATGGAAGGACGGTAATTCAGGTCATAAGAGACTATGGTTCCGTACTTCTTGGCCGTCTTGATTGCCTCTATGACGGTCTCGCAGGACTGCTCGCTCAGAGCCGCGTATATGCCTCCGGTATGGAGCCATCTGACTCCGAGAGTGCCGAAGATATACTCGAAGTCAAAATCCCGGGGAGTCGCCTTCGAGATCGCGGTATTTGCCCTGTCGCTGCAGCCGACCGCGCCGCGGATTCCGAAGCCGCGCTCCGTGAAGTTAAGTCCGTTGCGGCAGATTCTTCCGATGCCGTCAGTCTTCATCCACTTGATCAGGCTCGTGTCCACGCCGCCCTGCAGAATGAAGTCCTCCATGAGCTTTCCGACCTCATTGTCGGCAAATGCGGTAATGACCGCCGTCTTCATGCCGAAGCACCTTCTAAGGCCGCGGACGACATTGTACTCTCCGCCGCCCTCCCATGCGCGGAATGAACGTGCTGTCCGGATCCTGCCTTCGCCCGGATCAAGCCTGAGCATAACCTCGCCTAAAGATACAGCATCGTAGGTATATTCCTTTTTAAGATTAAACTCCATTATCTGGCCCCCCTGATCTCTTTCACGATATCAGCCGCCTCTTTCGTCAGCTCGCGTATCTTGTCAAAGTCGCCCACGTCGATCAATGATCCCTTTACCATCCAGCTGCCTCCGCAGCACAGAATCCTGTCATAGGCAAGATAGTCCCTGACGTTAGAAGCATTGACGCCGCCGGTAGGCATAAACTTCAGGTTCGTGTACGGAGCCGCGACAGCCTTGATGAACTTGACGCCGCCTGACGGCTCCGCCGGGAAGAACTTGACCGTATCCAGCCCCATGCTCATCGCCTGCTCCATCTCGGACGGCGTGCAGGTTCCCGGGCATACCGGAATAGAGTTGTCGATGCAGTACTGAACCACAGCCGGATTCAGGCCCGGGCTGACGATAAACTTAGCCCCCGCGCCAACGGCTCTCTTCACCTGCTCGACACTCAGGACTGTTCCCGCGCCGACCAGCATGTCCGGATATTCCTTCGCCATGATCCTGATCGACTCCTCAGCCGCCTCAGTGCGGAAGGTGACCTCCGCGCAGGCAAGGCCGCCCTCGCAGAGAGCCTTCGCCAGCTCCCCGGCATTCTTCGCGTCATTCAGCACCACTACGGGAACGATCCCATATTCACCGAGTTTCTTTATCACATCATTCATATCCCTGTCCTCCCGGATACTTATTCAAGCCTGCCCTCCATGCAAATAGAGGCAAAACGTCAATATATAGTGTCAGAGAACAACTCCGTCCTTGAAGATCGATATCTCCCGGAAACCGTTCTCCTCAGCTTTCGTCTTCCTTCCGCCGGCAACCTCAAGCACCAGGCTGTACAGCCTCCTGGCAGCGTCGTCTATGCTCTCTCCCTGGGTTATGCTGCCGGCGTTGAAGTCTATCCACCCGCTCTTCTTCTGAGCCAGGCGGTTGTTCGTCGCTATCTTAAGTGTCGGCGCCGGAGCCGAGAACGGAGTTCCCCTGCCTGTTGTGAACAGGATCAGATGAGCTCCCGAAGCCGTCATCGCAGTCGCGGAAACCAGGTCATTTCCGGGGCCGTACAGCATATTCAGGCCCTTCCTGACTACCGGCTCAGCATAACCGATCACGTCCGCTATCGGCGCGCTTCCGCCCTTCTGTACACATCCGCATGACTTGTCCTCGAGCGTCGTTATGCCTCCCTGCTTGTTGCCGGGGCTCGGGTTGTCGTATACCACCTCGCCGTGCCTGATGAAGTAGTCCTTGAAGCCGTTGAGCATGCGCTCCGCCTTGTGGAATACCTCCTCATCGGCGCAGCGGTCCATCAGGAAGCCCTCGGCTCCGAACATCTCGGGAACCTCGGTCAGCACCGTCGAGCCACCCCGCGCGATCAGCATGTCGGAGAAACGGCCGACGGTCGGGTTCGCGGTTATGCCGCTGAGCCCGTCCGAGCCTCCGCACTTCATGCCGACAACCAGCTCCGATACCGGAATGTCACATCTTGTGAACTTCTGAGCGTATGCCGACAGCTCCTCCAGAAGAGGTCTCGCCGCCCTGAACTCATCATCAACATCCTGGCAGGTCAGGAACTTCACCCGCTCGGGGTTGTAGTCACCCAGCTCCTCGAGGAACTGCTCGTGCGTCAGGTTCTCGCAGCCAACGCTCAGCACCAGCACTCCGCCCGCGTTCGGATGGCGCACAAGGGATGCAAGAAGCTTCCTGGTCTGGGCGTGGTCCGCTCCTGTCTGGCTGCAGCCGAATGGATGAGTGAAGGTATAGAGTCCGTCGACAGAACCCTTCACGAGATCCTGATTGTCCGATACCAGCTTCTTGGCGATGTCATTTACACATCCGACTGTCGGAATGATCCACAGTTCATTTCTGATGGCGGCTCTGCCGTCGTCCCTGAGATATCCCCTGAAGGTCTCGGGCTCAACGCTCTCAATCACCGGATGAGTCGGATGATATGAGTACTCTACCTCTCCCGACAGATTGGTCGCGGTGTTGTGGGTGTGCACCCATGTCCCGGCAGGGATGCCGCACAGCGCGTGCCCGATGGCAAAGCCGTATTTGATGACATTTTCGCCCTCACGTATGTCGGAAAGAGCGACCTTGTGGCCCTGGGGAATGTCCTCCAGAGCGGTCACGCTGATATCCCCGAATGTCAGGACAGTTCCCTTTCCGACCGGCTCAAGGGCCACCGCCACATTGTCTGACGGATGAATCCTTATACTGTTCATAAGCAGCTCTTATAGGCGCTCTTCGCACCTTCCTCCCGAATCATGACAAGGTCACGCACGACCTCATCCTCAAGACCTTCGATCTTCGTCAGATCCTGATCCCACATCTTTTCATTTGACAGGACGGCATGGACAAGCTCTTTCGCGCTGTCCCCCCTGTGCTCCCAGTAGAACTCGAGCACCCAGCGGTCATCATTGATGGTATACTCCGTGCCGTCGGGGCGCTTCGCCTTAAGGCCGTCATCATCAAGAGCGCTGAGTCCATTGCTGTAGAACGCGATGTAGGCTGCCAGGGACATGGTCAGGCACTTCGGAAGCTCCTTCTTCTCTTCCACATACGCGAGGAAGGACGGCATGTTCCTTGCCTTCCACTTGGAGGTGGAGTTGAGGGAAATGCTCATGAGCTGATGGTCAACGAACGGGTTGTTAAAGCGGTCCTCAACCGCCGCGGCAAAGTTCTTCAGATCGTCCTTGTCCAGAGGCAGCGTCGGTATCACCTCGTCATAGAGCATCTTGTTCATGAAGGCAAGGATCGTTTCATCCTGCATGCATTCACGCACTATGTTCTTTCCCGCAAGGTAGCTGCCAAGTACGAACCCGGTGTGAGCGCCGTTCAGGATACGCACCTTACGCTTCTTGTACGGGCTCATATCCGGGACAACGAATACCTTGTCCGAGAGTCCGGCCTTCCTGAACGGAAGACGGTCCTCGAGTCCTTCAGGCCCTTCGATGACCCACACTCCGAAGACCTCTCCGACATCTATGAGCTGGTCCTCGTACCCGTTCTCTTCGTTCATCCTGGAAACTTCCTCAGGATCACGTACACGTCCCGGAACTATTCTGTCGACAAGCGAACCGCAGAAGATGCACTCGTCATTCACATAATCGCGGAAAGAGCTCTCAAGTCCCCACTGATCGATGTAGCGGTTTACGCATCTCTGGAGTTCACGGCCGTTATTGTCTATAAGCTCGCAGGCGAGGATCACGACTCCGCCCTTGCCGGCCTTCCAGCGTCTGTACAGCACCTGGGTCATCTTCCCGGGGAACGATGACGGCGGGCAGTCCTCAAAGAGGCAGGCGGGATCGTACGCAATGCCGGCCTCGGTCGTATTCGAGACTATTACCTCAAGGTCGTCCGACTCAGCGATCTCCATCATCCTGTCGTAATCTTCCTTCTCATAAGGGTTCAGGCAGCAGTCAACCGAGGAAATCACTCTCTTGCGGTCTACCTTCTCCCCGTTCTCGCTTCCGCGAAGATACAGGGTATAGAGTCCCTCCTGCTTGTTGATCAGACCGGCAAGGCCATTTGCGATAGGCTGGACCAAAACAGCCTTTCCATTCCAGACGCCCTTCTCATTTGCCAGGTCGAACCAATAGTCAACAAACGCCCTGAGAAAATTGCCTTCTCCGAACTGAAGCACCTTCACCGGCGCTTTCTTCAGGATATAGCCGTCATAGCCCGACTTCTCCAGCACTTCATAATTAAGCTGTTCCATAATTGTAATTTCCTCCTCAATTCCTCCCGCAAAGCCTCACCGGCCGGCAGCAGGTTTATACTACGGATTCCTTTTCAACCAGCCATCCGTCAAGCATCTCCATCTTCTCAGGAACCCTGTCGTCAAGAACCGCCATCAGATATCGGATCGCACACTCGGCGCTCTCCCTGACCGGCGAATAATAGCTTGTCAGCTTCGGCGCCATCTTGTCAGACATATAACTGTTGTCGTATCCGACCACAGACAGCTCGTCCGGAATCCTCAGCCCGCACTCATACGCCGCCTGATATACACTCAGCGCAAGCATGTCATTTGCCGCGAACACAGCCTCCGGACGGTCGTCTCTTTCAAGCAGGCCGCGGATCCTGACATGTGCGTTGTCAAGATCGTCCATATCGAACAGACACAGGCTCTCGTCTGATTCTATCCCCGCCTCTTCAAGCGCTTTCTTCATCCCGCTGTACCTCTGCGGAAATGACGTGTTCGAGAATGACTGGAATACGCCGCCGATCCTCCTGAAGCCCTTATCCACCAGATATCTGACGCACTCATATCCGCCCTTTTCATTGTTGAGCGGAAGACTGTGCTCAGGATCGTCAGAGACATAACGGTTCATGTACACATACGGTATCCCCGCGTTCTTCAGGTACTGTATATGATCAAGCTGCGTCGTGCACGGAGTGATGATCACACCGTCGACTCTTCCCTCAGACAGATTCTTTATATATGACCTCTCCTGCTCAGGGGAGTTGTTCGTGTTGCACAGATACACCATGTACCCGAACTGTCCTGCGTAATGGTCCACATACTTCTCAAGCCTTGAGAAGTACACATTCATCACATCCGGTACGATCAGGGCCAGAGCCATTGTCCTCCCGGTTTTCAGGCTTACGGCGAGGTGATTCGGATGATAGCCGATCTCGTCGACCACCTGAAGGATCTTCCGCTTCGTCGTACTCTTGATATAGCCCTTGCCGGACAGCGCCTTTGACACCGTACATACCGAATATCCGGAAGAGCGCGCCACATCCTTGATAGTAGCCATAGCCATATCCTTTCCGGTCAGTTGCGTCCCGGCCTCTCCTGAAGTCCCCGTCCGCCAGCGATACGGCCGGCCATAGCCTTACCGTCCGCCGGCATGACAGATCATCCAGGCTGAAAGCTCAATAACACTGTGTTCCTTACCGGTTCTTTCTGCTCCGCCCCGGCACGAACCTGCCGTCTGGGCAATTCAATAACAATGTGCTCTTTACCGGTTCTTTCTGCCGCCGGCGCGGACCTGCCACACGGACAGCGCCTCGCCGACAGCCTTAACGTCCACATCCTTTGACTGAACGTACCGGCTCTTTGAAAGCTCGCCGGTAAGCGCCCTGGAGCGGACGACCTCTGAGGCCATAGGGCCTGTTATCTTTACATTCTTCTGCGTAAATGCGCTGATCACACTGACTTCGATCTCCCCGTACCCGATCTCTCTCATGATCTGCGAAAGGTTCCGGCGGGCCGCTTCGGATACCACTATAGGAGAAGGAATCCTGACAGTCTCCCCGTTCATGGTCTGAGTCCACTCAGGATCATCCTTCTTCGCGCTCAGTTCTCCTCCGTATCCGAACAGGTTGATACCTACGACGCCGCTCCTCATGACAAGAATCACGGGAAGCTTCGTCTCAAGCTCTCCCTTCGCCAGCATCCCGGGGATGATCGCGTAATACTGGTTTCTCCTGGCAAATGACGTCAGGTCGGAAACCGTCTGAAGAATATCGTTCTTTGAACTGTTCTTCTCCCTGTGCCGGTTGTCCTCTGTGCCGCCATCCCCACTGCCATCTTTCGCTCCGCTGTCACGGCCTCCGCTGCGCTTCTTCGCAAGGGAACGGCCGACCAGGAGCTGCAGGAAATCCTTTCCTGTCAGTCTCTTCAAAAGAACAGGAAGTATGATGAACACGAGCGCCAGGACTATAAATATCGTGACAGTCTGTGCCATATTCACCCTCCTTCCTGTCTGTTGATTAACTGCTCTTCAGGGCTTTTACGCTGTAAGCATCAAATGCCGAAGTATCTCGCCGCGTTGTTGTAGCTGATGCCCTGTACGATCTCCTTCAGCGCGTCCTCATCAACCGGGTACTCGCCGTTCTCAACCAGTTTGCCGATGAAGTTGCACATGATCCTGCGGAAGTACTCGTGCCGCGGATAGCTCAGGAATGAGCGTGAATCCGTCAGCATGCCGATGAAGTTTCCGAGGATCCCGAGATTCGCGAGGGACTTCATCTGATCCTCCATGCCGCTCTTCGTATCGCAGAACCACCACGCCGGGCCGTGCTGTATCTTGCCCGGAACCTCTGAGGACTGGAACAGTCCCAGAACAGTGTCGAGCATCTCGTTGTCAGGTCCGTACAGAGAGAACAGGACCGTTCTCGGAAGCTCGCCTGTATAGTCCAGCTCGCTCATGAAGCTGACAAGAGCCTCTGTGCTTGACGTTATGTTCATGCAGTCAAAGCCAGTATCCGCGCCTTCCTTCTCGAACATTCTGCGGTTTCCGTTGCGAAGAGCTCCGTAGTGAATCTCCATCACGATGCCAAGCCTGTGGTAGGCTCTTCCCAGAGCAAGCATGATCTTCGTCTGGAAGATCTCAGCCTCCTGCCGCGTGATCTCCTGTCCGTCAAGCACCTTCTTAAGGGCGGCGTCAGACTCCTCCATCGTGCCCTCACGGTACATCATATAATCGATACCGTGATCCGACGCGACACATCCGTGATCCTTGAAGAACTCAGCCCTGTTGACCAGCGCGTCGATCACATCCTGTGTGGTCTTCAGCTCGCCCATACCGGCCGCCCCGCCGAGCTTCTTCAGGTAATCCGCGAATCCGTCCTTCGTGATGTTGATAGCCTTGTCAGGGCGGAAGCTCGGACGGACGATGCAGGGAAGATCCTTGTCCTGAGCCATCTTCTCATGCCACTCAAGGCTGTCGATGGGATCATCTGTGGTCCCGACGTAATACACGTTAGACTTCCTGATGAAGCCGCGCGCGGTGCAGGTCGGGTCATTTGCCAGCTTCTCATTGCATTTGTCATAGATCTGTCTGGCGTTCTTCCGGCTCAGAGGTTCGGTGATTCCGAAATATCTCTGAAGCTCGAGATTGCACCAGTGATACATCGGGTTTCCGATGCTCTTCTCAAGAGTTCCCGCGAATTCATAGAACCTGCGGAAATCGTCGTCCCTTCCGACGATAACATCCTCTTCAATGCCGTTGGAGCGCATGAGCCTCCACTTATAGTGGTCTCCGTAGTAGCTGCCGTCCGGCTGTACGCCGCCGAGCCACACATCAGAGATGTTTGAGAATCTCCTGTCCTCGTATATCTCCTTCGGGCTCAGATGGCAGTGGTAATCGATCAGCGGCATCTGGCTGGCGTAATCGTGAAACAGATGCTTCGCCGTGTCATTTTCCAGAAGGAAATCCTTATCCATAAACTGCTTCATAGCCATATCTCCTGTAATCTTCTGTGCCGCGCTCATGCAGACGCGCGGCACGTCTTCTGACAATGGAATCCGGGTTATATCAGTGCTTCCCTGACGTTATCCAACAGGCATCAATGCGTTCGGGAGAACCATTGTAAACCACGGAACGAATGTGATCAGCATAAGCGCGATAATCATGCAGAGATAGAACGGCAGCGTCGCCTTGACGACGTTCTCCATACGGCAGCTCTTCTCTGTCTTGTTCGCGATTGCCGATCCTATGAACAGAACCGCGCCGACCGGCGGCGTCAGCAGGCCGATACCGCAGTTGAGGACCATCATGATACCGAACTGGATCGGATCGATACCGATCGATGTGGCGATCGGAAGCAGGATCGGAGTCGTGATCAGGATGATCGGGCTCATATCCATGATCATGCCCAGGAACAGAAGAATGAGGTTCAGAATCAGGGCAATGATGATGCGGTTGCTAGTAAGGCCTGTGATCGCGTTCGCGCACAGATCCGGGACATGCAGCAGTGTCAGGCAGTTTCCGAACAGGCTGGATGTCGAAATCAGAATCAGCACGATTGACAGTGTATCGATACACTGATCGAGCGCTTTCCACACTCCCTTCCAGGTCAGTCCCTTATAGATATATACAGAAACTATCAGCGAGTAGATAGCCGCGATCGCGGACGACTCGGTAGCGGTGAACACACCGGCGACAACGCCGACGACAACGATCAGGATCGCGAGCAGCGCCCATATCGATGATATGAATGACTTTCCGAGATGTCTCAGGCTGAATGGTCTTCCCTTCGGATAATTGCGCTTCACGGCGATGATATAAGATCCGACCATCAGGGCAACTGCCAGTATAGCTCCCGGGATATAACCGGCCATAAACAGACGTCCGATGGACACTCCGCCTGCCGCCATCGCGTAGATAACCATGTTGTGTGACGGCGGAACAAGAAGACCCTCACAGGATGAGGTGATCGTTACTGCCGTCGAGAAGTCGGTGTCATAGCCCTGGTCTCTCATCATAGGGATAAGGATGGTTCCCAGTGACGCGGTATCCGCTGAAGCGGATCCGGAGATTCCTCCGAAGAAGTAGGAAGCAACGATGTTAACCATCGCCATGCCGCCTCTCATCCAGCCGACGCAGGCGTCCGCCAGGTCGATGAGCTTCTCGGATATTCCGCCGGAACCCATGAGGATACCCATCGTAATAAAGAACGGAACCGCCATCAGCGAAAATGACCAGATACCCTTTACCATCTGCTGGGTAACAACGTTCAGGTTCACCGGCATGCCTGCGGCCTTGGCCTGGTATACAATGGTGAGGATCGATGAGATCGCAACCGCGTACGCGATCGGGAACCTCAGCACAACCATGATAAGGAAGCCGACCAGAAGAATCAGAATCGCAATTGTATTGGTTGTCATACTTCCTTCGCCTCCTCTCCGTAACCCTCTTTCCAGAAGGCTTCAAGATCTTCCACGATGCACTCAAGTTCAAATACGATCATAAAGAATCCGGCGAGCGGAATCGGGAAATACTGCCAGAACTTCGACAGGGACGGAATGGAAACATAGGTTCCCATCGATCCGAGTGTAGTCGCGAACTGCCATCCGTAGATAAGCATAACCACGCCGAGGACCAGAACCGCGATATCCGCGATAAGGTCCAGCGCCTTCAGGACATTATCCGGAAGATAGCGGTCGAACGCTGTCATGCGGATATGGCCCTTCTTTCTGATGGCAAGCGCCGCTGACAGAACAGCCATATACGCCATACAGGTCAGAACCATCTCTTCGGTCCAGGAACCGAAACGGATAAAGGAAACATATCTGGTCAAAACCGCAAGGCTTGTCAGGATCACGTCCGCAATCAGAAACAGTTTGCAGATAAGCAGAAGAATCCATGACAAAACATCATACACCGGCCTGATCTTCCTCAATGCTAAAAATATACCGGGCATACTATTTACCTCATTTCATCATTTACACAAGTCGGCTCCCGGGCAACCGCCTCGGGAGCCGACCCTTATCTCATATATGTCAGAATCGTACTATTCAGTAAATATGTCCTGCCGCAGATCAGTCAGCCATAGCAGCAAGCTGGTCATACAGATCCTGCTGAGCCTCGATTGCGGTCTCGATCGCCGGAGCGCTCTTGGCAGCCTCCTGCCACGGAGTCAGATCCTCGACCTCGACAACATTGACGCCCTCTCCCTTGAGCTCGTCAAGAACCTTGTTCTCGTTCTCAACTGATAATTCCTCGCAGTAATCCTCTACGATCTTACCTGCGTCGTACAGAACCTGCTGCTGGTTCTCTGTCAGCTTCATCCATCCGGTATCAGCGACAACGACCTGAACAGCGCCAAGGGTGTGGCCGTCAAGAAGCAGGCACGGAGCAACCTCCTGGAAGGAGTTGGACTTGTAGTTCGCGATCGGCTGCTCGGCAGCATCGCATACTCCTGAGCTGAGGCCTGAGTACAGCTCGGTGAACGCTACGTTGGTCGGGTTCGCGCCGAATGCCTCGACAAGGCCGGTCATGATCGGGTCGTTGGAAACACGGATCTTCAGACCTTTGAGATCATCGATGCCTTCCACATCATCCTTGAAGAAGAAGTGACGGAAGCCTTCCTCACCGTAGTAGATGCCTCTGAGCGGTACACCGTTCTCCTGCGGTTCGTTCAGGAATTCCTCAGCGAGATCGCTGTGTACGAAGTTCCACCAGTGATCACGGCTCTCCCACAGGAACGGAAGGGAAAGAAGGGTCGCCTTGTTGCAGCCATAGCTGCTCAGCGCGAAAGCGCTGATGCGGGAGATGTCGATCGTGCCCGCTCCGCCGATCATGGTATCAAGAACAGTTGCCTCATCGCCGAGGACGCCGCTGTCCTGAAGGTCAATCGTGATAGAGCCGCCGCTCATCGCCTCAACAGCTTCCTTGAACTTGACGTCAGTCATACCGACTGTCGTATCAAGCGGGTTGACCTCTGCCATAACCAGAGTGACCGCCGGATCCGCTGCCGCCGCTTCGTTGACGACATAATCGGCCGCCTCAGTCTCATCCGCAAACGCCATGGTTCCCATGGATGCCGCCATAACACCGGCGAGCATGACTGCCATAAACTTCTTCATCATGTTGCTCTTCCTCCTTGATAATAATAACTGTTTAATGCTCTCCTTAAACGCTGACCTTCGTAATAATGCACGTTCGGTAAACGTTTATCTATTCGGAATCTTAGCATTTGGCACAATTTATGTCTATCGGAAATGTCTACAAAATGACAATCTGATTTTTGTGAATAATCACGAAAGCGCTTTCATGGCCTGGTCTTGACTGCCGTGGCTTCCGGATTCTATACTTGTGATGAGTACAGTTATACTTTGCTCACACCGCCGCGGCGCAGCCGGAGTATACGCAAGTATTTTAGAAACGGTGTACCAGCCAACATAAGATAAGGAGTCCGAAATGAACGAAATAAACAGTATGTTCTCTCTCGACAACAAGGTTGCCCTTGTGACAGGCGCGGCCTACGGCATCGGCTTTGCCATAGCCAGCGCTCTGGCAGGCGCCGGAGCCAGAATCGCCTTCAACTGCCGCTCGAAAGAGCATCTTGACAAGGCGCTTACAGAATATGAAAAGCTTGGGATTGATGCCAGAGGTTATATCTGTGACGTGACCGACGAAGCCCAGGTGGCGGACATGGTCGCGAAGATACGTGAAGAGCTCGGGGTCATCGATATCCTCGTCAATAACGCCGGAATCATTAAGAGGATTCCGATGCACGAGATGAGCGCTGAGCAGTTCCGCGAGGTTATTGACATAGACCTGAACGCGCCGTTCATCGTCTCCAAGGCCGTCATTCCGGATATGATTAAGAAAGGGCATGGTAAGATCATCAACATCTGCTCCATGATGAGCGAGCTTGGGCGCGAGACCGTTTCCGCCTACGCCAGCGCGAAGGGCGGGCTGAAGATGCTCACCCGCAATATCGCGTCAGAGTACGGCGAATATAATATCCAGTGCAACGGCATCGGACCCGGATACATAGCGACCCCGCAGACCGCTCCTCTTCGCGAGAAGCA
>DFHY01000092.1:0-14443 GCA_002371345.1 Lachnospiraceae bacterium UBA3711 | reverse complement strand
CGCTGGGGAGTCCCTGAGGATCTGATGGGCCCGGCCATCTTCCTCGCCTCGGACGCGTCGAACTTCGTCAACGGGCACATCCTGTACGTCGACGGCGGCATCCTCGCCTACATCGGCAAGCAGCCATAAAAAGAGGGCTGTCGCAATGATGCGATTGCCCCTGTTCTTTTCATCACACAAGCCTCTTATGACGGAGGCCTCCCGCAAGCACGTCGCCTGCCTTCACCCGCCTGCGATGCAATTGCACGCGCTCCGCACTCCCATAGAAGCGCAGGCCGGCTGCGCGCGTGCACGCATCTGGCCGGGTTCAGTCGGCTCCTATGGTTTGCTGAGGATGCCATCCGTCATTCCGAGACTTAAATGAAACAGCCTCATGTTATCTGTTCAGCACTTCATGAAGTGTCCCGCGTACTGCTCCTGTTCCAGATATCAGTCTCCTGAAATAGCTCTTCACAATCCCGGCGATCCCCGCGTCATACAGATTGACGCCGAAGATCTTCTCATTTGAAAGAAGATCATGAAGCCGGCTCTCAAGCATGTCATCATCCGGCTTGTCTCCAAGCTTAAACGGTTCCACATAAGGAGTCAGAACATCAAGCAGCGGATCATGGCTCCTCTCAAAGATCTCACCATTGTCATCTACACCCATCAGATAGCGGAGCCATCCGGCCAGCACCAGCGGGATAAGCTTCAGACCCGCGGTACTGAGACTGGCGTCTTCCATGTACGCTCTCACCGTCGCGCCGAAACGGATCGGAATCTTCTGTGACGTATCGGTCGCTATGCGCTGCGGCGTATCAGGCAGGAACGCGTTCGGAATCCGTTCTTTTACAACGGTATCTATGAATTCTCTCGGATTGAGAATGCCGGGATCCGTCACCACCGGCAGCCCTTCTGTATAGCCTACCCCCTCGCACAGTGCCCGGAGGTCGGGATCCTGCATCTCATCGCTCATCTTGGTGAATCCGAGAAGGCAGCCGAACACCGCAAGCGATGTGTGCAGCGGATTCAGACAGGTGCATACCTTCATGCGCTCTGACTTGTCCACGGTCTCCTTGTCGGTGAAGATCACGCCGCCCTTCTCAAGCGGCGGTCTTCCGTTCGGGAACACGTCCTCAACCACCAGATATTCCGGCTCCTCCGCATTTACAAACGGCGCGACATACGAGCCGTTCGGAGTGACGGCGGGATCTATGTCTCCTATCCCGTCTCTCTTCAGCAGCTCCAGAATAGAAGGATCAGGTCTCGGCGTAATCTTGTCGATCATCGTACAGGGAAATGACACTCTGCTCTCATCTTCAATGTAGGCGCTGAAGCCTTCCTTCACTTTGCCTCTCTTCTCCCACGCTTTCGCAAATGACAGCATGACCTTCTTCAGCATGTCCCCGTTCCTCGAACAGTTGTCCATGCTCACAAATGCTATCTTCTTTCCTCCTGACATGAAGCGGGTATACAGGAGGCTGGCACATTTCCCCATATATGTGGATGGGTTCTCAGGTCCTTCACCGAAGTCTGCCTCCGCATCCTTCATCAGATTTCCTGACGAATCCACTATGGCATAACCCTTCTCTGTTATGGTAAAGCTTGCCATCTGCAGGCTGTCGGAACTGAATATCTCCTTCAGGCGCTTCAGGTCATCCTGCCTTGAGAAGTCCATCGTCAGCGACTCCGCCACTGACCCTACCACGGTCTTCACCATAGTTCCGTCTGCCTTAAGCGTAACAAGAAGGCTCAGATCGTCATGAAGATGATACATCCGGTCTATGATGCTGTGGTCTCTTCCTCCGACCGCTATGGCTCCCCTGTCATAATCCCTGTTGTTCAGCATGTTTTCCAGGTCATTTGCCTGAAAGGCACGGAATATATTGCCCGCTCCGAAATGAATCCATACCGGATTCTCCCTCGTGCGCCTGATCATCTCCTCACGGTCATACATGGGAAGCCTGTATCCCTTATCTTCCCACTCCTTCCGGTTATCCCTTATATCCTCTGCGTTCAGTTTCATGATGATCCTCCCGGTTTTCGTTATCTTTGTCCTGACTCCGGCGCAGCTTCAAACACACAAGCCTCCACTTGACAGAAATACAGTGCCGGCAATCTCTGCGATTATGCCAGCCCCCTTCTGAATCAGATTTTAGTCTGAAACACTCGCCGAATCCTTGAGCACTCACCAGGGCATATACTACCTGCCGCTCTTCTCGATAGCTTCCCAGAGCCCCTGGATGTAGACCGCGCCAAGCGCTCTGTCATACAGACCGTAACCCGGCATGCCCTTCTCATCCCAGATCATCCTTCCGTGGTCAGGTCTGATTGGGCCCTCGAATCCGATATCATGAAGCGCCCTGACAATCTCATACATATCGAAGCTTCCGTCTGAAGACAGATGCTGGGCCTCCTCGAAATCAGGCTTCCCGACCGGGATCTTCTCGCCGGTCCAGCTTGTCACCTGGCTTCCGTCCTCACGGCAGAACCTGTTGAACCTGAGATTTCTGACATGGGCAAAATGAATTCTCCCCCTGAGGGCGCGGATCATCTCCGGAAGGTCATTTTCAGGATTTGTCCCGTATGAGCCGGCGCAGAAAGTGACTCCGTTGTGAGGATTGTCCACCATCTTCATCATCCGGCTGATATTCTCCATGTTCGTGATAATTCTCGGAAGACCGAATACCGACCACGCCGGATCGTCCGGATGTATAGCCATATTGATATCATACTTATCGCACACCGGCATGACGGCCTCGAGGAAGTACTTCAGGTTTTCGAAGAGCTTCTCACTGTCTATATCCCTGTACAGATCAAACAGCTCCTTCACCCTCGCCATGCGCTCCGGCTCCCAGCCCGGCATGACAGTACCGTTCATATCTCCGGCAATACTCTCAAACATTCTCTCAGGATCGATACGGTCAACCGCTTCCTGGTTGTAGGCGAGAACCGTCGAGCCATCCTCCCTCACCCTGGCAAGCTCTGTCCTGGTCCAGTCAAAAACAGGCATGAAATTATAACAGACCATGTGGATGTCTTCTTTTCCCAGATTCTCCAGAGTCTCTATGTAAGCCTGAATATGCTCGTCACGAAGAGGTCCCGCAGTCTTGATGTCATCACTGATATTGACAGATTCAATTCCAGAAAGCTTCAGGCCTGAGGCTTCCACCTCCTCCTTCAGAGTATGAATCTCCTCTCTTGTCCACAGCTCTCCCGGCGCTTTCTGATACAGGGTCGTGATTACGCCCTTCACACCCGGAATCTGCCTGATCTGGCGCAGCGTAACGGTATCAAACGCAGATCCGTACCAACGCAGTGTCATCTCCATAAATGTATCCTCCTTGCAGCTGTGAAAGCCCTTTCTTTTTCGATAAAATCGATTATACTGGTTTCAGATAACGAATGCAATTCATCTATACAACTTATTTCAGGAGGAACAGATCATGAAAAATGACAGGTGGGTCTTTTATGATACCGTAAAGGCAGAGGATAACGGAGCTGGCGTCACAAAGAGAGTACTGGCGTATTCTGATGACGTTATGGTTGTGGAGAATACCTTTGAAAAAGGAGCGGTCGGTGCCCTTCACTCCCACCCGCATACACAGATAACCTATATTGTCAGCGGCAAGTTTGAATTCTCAATCGACGGGGTGAAGAAGATCGTAAAACAGGGAGACACACTCCTCAAAAAAGACGGCGTCGAACACGGCTGCGTCTGCCTTGAAGCGGGCGTACTGCTGGACGTATTCGCTCCCTACAGAGAAGACTTCGTGGAAGACTGAGCAGATCATTAAAGCGCAGCCGTCAAGACGCATACCATTCCGCGAACGGCGCACCCATCAAGGCTGGTAATAATATGCTTTACTGTCTTATCTCAATATCGAAACGCGTCGTCCGCATCATATAGTCAACCTGGCGCGCGTCCGGAATCACAAGACTGAAAGAACTCGCGGCGCCTGCGCACAGCCCCTGTCTGAACGCGGTCTCATAGTCGCCGTCCGATCCCAGATAGCCCGCGATAAATCCCGCAACCATGGAATCACCCGCGCCGACAGTACTGACGACATTACCCTTGAGGGCATCCGAGCTGTAGATAGTCCCGTCGGATGACAGCAGCACAGCTCCGTCGGCACCCATACTCACAAGGACATTCTGCGCTCCCATCTCCTGAAGCCTGCGGGCATACGGGACAGCGTCCTCCCTGTCTTTTATCTCGACATTGAAGATATCTCCCAGCTCATCCCTGTTCGGCTTGATCAGCCAGGGCCTGTACTTCAGGGTTCCTGTCAGAAGCTCCTTCTCAGCGTCAACCACGATATTAAGGCTGCGTCCTACCAGAAACTGAAGCACCTGCTCATACATATCCAGCGGAAGAATATCCGGGATATGACCGGCAAGCACAAGATAATCTCCGTCAACCAGACAGCGGAGCCTTGCGTAGAGCGTTCCTATGTCCTCATACGTGATCTGCGGTCCCTGCCCGTTTATGGCGGTCTCCGTGTCCGACACGATCTTCATGTTGACACGGCTCATCCCCTGCTCCACATTGATGAAGTTGTTCTGCACCCCCAGCATGTGGAGCTGGCGCTTGATCTCCGCGCCGGTGAAGCCGGCGATGAAACCAAGGGCGGTATTCTCATAACCGAAGCTCTTCAGGGCTATGGAAACATTGACTCCCTTTCCGCCGGGATATACATGCTCCGATGTCGTTCTGTTAATGATGCCAGGCTGAAAGTTCTCTACGCTTACAACATAGTCGAGAGTTGGGCTGAAAGTCACTGTATAGATCATGATACACGCTCCTTTCCGATTCTCCTGTAAGTACAGAAATGATATATCAGATCGCAGAAAACCTGTTCTTCGCTCTCGCTGATCTTCTCCCAGTCAGGATCCTTATCGAGATCCGGCATAAATGCGTCAGCGTCATATATATGTTCAATCCTGGTGATCAGAGCCGTATCGCAGTAAGGCAGAAACAGCCTGTATATGCCGGCGCCTCCGACACAGAACACCTCATCCTTGTCAGTATCGCGGATCAGCTCCAGCGCCTCAGCGACACTGTGAACCGTCTCGGCATCCTTCACCTTATAATCCTCATTATGCGTCAGCACAATATTACGGCGGTTTCTGAGCGGCCTCTTACCCGGAAAGCTCTCAAGAGTTTTCCTTCCCATGATGATGGTATGTCCTCCGGTTACAGACTGGAAATACTTCATATCGGCAGGAATCGATATTAATAGCTGTCCGTCTTTACCGATTCCCCACCTCGCATCCGCTGCGGCAATCAGCTGCATACTGCCTCTCCTTTGCTACACTGCCACCGGAATATTCCGGATCTGTTCATGCGTCTCATATCCTTCATAGTGAAGACTGTCCGTCGTAAAATCGTAGAAGTCTTCAACCGCCGGATCCAGCCAGACCCTCGGAGCCTTCAGAGGCTCGCGCCTGATCAGTTCTCTGATCAGCGGAACATGACGGTCATAGATATGCGCGTCCGCGATCATATGTACCAGTTCTCCCGGAACCATATTGCTCACCTGCGCCATCATCATCAGAAGTATAGCATACTGTGCAACATTCCAGTTATTAGCTGTCAGAACATCATTTGATCTCTGGTTCAGCACGGCGTTCAGAACCAGACGCTCGCCGTGTTCGTCCGCGTCCGGTATCCGGTCAAGCGCCGCGGGACTGTCAGCTTCAGGATGCACCGTCTCCCTCGTCACATTGAAGGTCATGCTGTACGCGCACGGATAGAGATTCATCTCGTGCAGATCCTGATGAACGTAGAGGTTCGTCATGATTCTCCGGCTGTAAGGGTTATTCTTCAGATCATACAGGACTCTGTCAACCTGGTCAAACAGCCCCTCGCTGTAGACATGCTTCACTCCCATCTGGTAGCCGTATGCCTTTCCTATGCTGCCGTCCTTGTCAGCCCACTCATCCCAGATGTGCGGCTTCAGATCATGGATATTGTTGGACTTTCGCTGCCAGATCCAGAGAATCTCATCCATAGCGCTCTTGAGGGCGGTCTTCCTGAGCGTCAGCGCCGGAAATTCCTTCCTCAGGTCATACCTGTTGCAGATCCCGAAGCGCTTGATGGTATAGGCAGGCGCGCCGTCCGGCCAGTGGGGCCTGACCCTCTGTCCCTCGGTACTCGTACCGTTTTGAAGGATATCCTCGCACATATCGATAAAAACTCTATCCGCGCAGCTCATCTACTCAGCCTCCCTCTAATCCTTATAATGAAGCTCTGTTATTATGCGCCAAACACTCCGCCGAAAACGCAAAAGCCAGCGAACACATTTCAGGCCTGCCGGCGCTGAAGCAGAATGAATCAGAATGAATCTATGCAGTGACGCTTCAGGCCAGCAGCCTTGCAAGAGCTGTCTCCTGGGCAAAACCCGCGGCGTTGAACAGGAACAGAACATCGGTGTATGACTTTGATCCTATCAGTTCCCTGATACTGGAATTGTAATACCTCGGATCAAGCAAGTCCACCTCATCGAAGTACCCGCAGGTAAACGGTGCGAAGCAGTGCGCGTAGGAATCCTTGATAATAAGCAGTCTCCTGCCGGTAACAGACTGCGGCATCTTAGTCTCTATCAGGCCGAAGTTTCCGCCGTAGAAGTACGCGTATTTATCCTTCGTCTCAAGGAATGGATCCTGGTACATGGTATTGCGTATGTCATCTGACTGGCTGTATACCAGATAATAATCATACGCGGACACAGGATCCCACCTCTGTATTGAGTCCGCCTTGCCGCTGATGCCAAGCTTCGACGAGATCGTCCCCTCAAAAGAATCGGTTACTGTCGATATATCAAACTGATCTCTCGATACGGACGCTACGCCCTTCTGCTGCGCCCATGCCGCAAAAACCTCAAAGGCAGCTTCTGTCGTCCAGTGGTGGTCCGTCCTGTAATAGAGCTGCCTTGAATCATCCGCATCATGACTCTCCCTCAGAACCGCCGACGAATCGAACCAGACCCCGTCAGGAAGCGCCTCCCTCACTTTATTCAGGTAATCCTCTTCATTATATGGATCGGCAAATGCCGGCAGCTTGTCAGACAATATGTCGACTGCGTTAGGCACAACCATGCAGGTCAGGTGTTCCGGGGAAAATGAGTTCTCCATCTCACGGAAGAATGCTCCTATGCGCGTGATATTCTGCTGCGCAGTCTCTTCCGTAAATGTCCCCGAATGCTTCTCTATCAGATAATGATCCTTCGCGAAGTAGACATCATTGATCTCCTGCTTCAGCGCGGCCCGCTCTATACCTGTCCTGAGCGTGATCCATCCGTCCCTGAGGATAAACTGATCCGACAGATAACTCTCGTAGTGCTTCGCGAAGTCCCCTGAGATCAGGCCTTCCCATGTCAGGGCCGGGCGCTGCTCGAGAGTGCGGTTCTCCGTCTCGCTCTTCTCTCTCTGAGGCTTAAGTATGCTCGCAGCCGTCACGATAAAGACCAGAAGCAGGAATACAGTATTCAGATAAACCGACTGATGATGCTTTTTCATGGCTTTCTCTTAGAATCTGAAATACAAAAACGGATTGTAGGACGCGCTGACAAGATAAGCTATGCTCATCAGAAACACCACGACTATAAATACACTCTTCAGGATAACGCAGGCAGTGCCGGATTCCCTGAATCTGTCCATAACTGCCCTGGCAGCACGTACCGGCATCGTTGTGCTTCCGAGAATCAGCGCGATAAGCAGCACCACATTGGAGTAGAGCACATATACGGTTCCGTTATTCAGGAAGCTCCCACCGGCGCCGAACATGGCTCCAAGGTAACTGATCCCGCCTGAGATCTCATTAAATGAGAATATATACCATCCGATCATGACCGCCAGCATGCAGTATACATGCTGCAGCACAGACGGCAGCCTCGACAGCGCCTTCCCATACACCAGCTTCTCCAGGAGGAGCAGCACTCCGTAGTACAGTCCCCAGATCATAAAGTTCCAGTCAGCACCGTGCCAGATTCCCGTCAGGAGCCATACCGCCATTGTGCTCTTTATGAGACCGGACGTCCCTCTCCGGCTTCCGCCCAGAGGTATATAAACATACTCTCTGAACCACGTTCCCAGAGAAATGTGCCATCTTCTCCAGAACTCCGAAGCGCTCTTTGACTCATACGGATGCTCAAAGTTTTCAAGGAATCTGAAGCCGAACATATGCCCGAGTCCTATCGCCATATCAGAATAGCCGGAGAAGTCGAAGTATATCTGGAAAGTATAGGCTGCTATTCCTATCCAGGCGGTAAGAGCCGGCATGCTTCCGGTATCCATGACCCGGATAGAGTCCCACAGAATGCCCGCGTTGTTGGCGAGAAGGACCTTCTTCCCCAGTCCTGTCATGAAACGCATCACACCCTCGGCAAACTCATCCGAGGATTCCCTTCGGAAGCGCAGCTGCTCGTCGATCGTCTTGTACTGAACTATCGGTCCCGCTATAAGCTGCGGGAACATGGTTACATAAGCGCCGTAGGATATTATGTTTTTCTGTACACGCGCACTTCCGCGGTACACATCGATGATATATGAGATCGTCTGAAATGTATAGAAACTGATGCCTATCGGGAGCGCGAGTTCCAGAAGCGGGATATCACTGTGCGCAATATCATTTATTGTCCGCAGTACAAAGTCAGCGTATTTGAAAAATCCCAGCAGAGACAGCCCGCCGGCAACCGATACCACAAGGCTGACCCTGGCGGCCCGTGTCCTGCCCATATGCATATAGTGATCCACCAGCAGACCTCCCGTCCAGGAGATAAGGATCGACACGATCATCAGGATCACATATACCGGCTCGCCCCAGGCGTAAAAAACCAGGCTGACCAGAAGCAGCACCAGATTACGCGCCCGTGCAGGTACTGCATAATAGAGAATCAGCACCAGCGGGAGGAACCGGAACAGAAACAGCAGACTGCTGAATACCATGCTTGTTCACCCCAAAAATAACTTTACAATCAACCCGGTTATTATATAATAATAAAGTATTGTGTTCAACAGCGACTTTGCGTGCCGGACACATATAACACAAGGCTTTGTCTGCTGTTTTTATTGTTGCAGATGAAGTATAAAGGAGACATATCTGCATGGAAAAGACAGACTCCGGGAAGCCGGATGAACTGATTCAGAATAAAGACGCTTCCCCTGCCGCTCAAAGAACCGGCAGCGCCCGCAGGAGAAGCGGAAAGAAAAGAGGAAGATCCATACGGTCAGATGCCGGAAGGTTCATGGTCGCCCGGCTGCTCGGACTTGTATGCCTGGTTCTCGTGGTATTTGAAGGCAATGTGATCTACAGGCTGTTCTCTCATCATGTGGGAACCAGCGTCGAGATTATGAATACGCACAACGATGCGCAGACGGAAGGCCTGCTTCAGAATTCGGCAGACACCGATACTGCCGTATCAACCAGGGAGTCTTCATCCTCTTCCGGCGGCAGTTCATCTGTTGTAGCCCTCGCCGGCGGAAATGCCGATGACGTGATTCAGGAGACCGATGCGGCGGCATCACCTGCTGAACACATGGCAACGCAGTCCTCTGAGGCGATCAGCAGTGCCAAGGTCGTACCCGAGCGTGATGTCGCCATGGACGATTCATTTTTCCGCAACGCTGTCTTTATCGGAGATTCGCGTATGGAGGGATTCCGCAATTCCTCCGGTATCACGCAGGGAACCTTCCTGACAGGTATAGGTCTTGCCATCAACGACATGGACAAGCAGATCATCCAGACCTCTCAGGGCAATATCTCCGTATATCAGGGACTCAGCGGTCAGCAGTATGACAAGATCTATCTGATGCTCGGTGCGAATGACCTTGGTTATTATCCGTGGGAAGACTTTCTTCCGACGTTCAAGTCAGTGCTTGAACATTTCCACGAGCTGCAGCCTGACGCGATTATCTATGTATGCTCGGTCATCTATGTTGACGAGTCCAAGATCGCGGCCGGCTTCGAGTATGACAATAACGACAACGTCCGCAAGATCAACGGTTATATCCTGGAAGCCTGTGAGGAGCTCTGGTACAGCTATTACCTGAACCTTAACGAAATCTTCTCCGACGGCTACGGGGAGCTGATATCCGACGCGTCACCGGACGGCATCCACCTGTACGCGAACTACCTGGAGATGATGCTTGATTATCTTAAGACTCACTATATTACGGACGAGGAATTCGCCGCCGAGGCGGCTTCTCACCCTGAAACAACTGCAGGATCTGTAGTCTCTGCCATAGAGACTGAGAACGAGGCAAAGTCCGGAGGCGGAAGTGATGCTATCAGCGTAAGCTGACATATAATACAGCTTTTATGACACATTAATTGTGTCCTGTTTATTCTATGATGCAATAATCTTTTTTGAATGTATTGTCTGCCAGAAAGGGATGATGCCTATTAATGAATCTGTTATAACAACCCTTACTGCAAACATATCGCGCGATGCGCGGTTAATCCTGCGCAGATGAAGAGATTAAAGAAAATGACTAAGATTGATTATGGCTCCGGCTCAACAAGTATTACTACTACTTCATTTAAGTATAAGGGCGGCCTTCCTAAGAAAGAGAACTCCGGTTTTTCTCCCGGAGTTCTCTTTTTATAGCAGTTCAGATATCAGAAGCCCGCGTCCTTGAGTATGCTCTCCGCCTTATCATAGTCATCGCACACACACAGCACAGCGTACTTGCCGGTATTCTTCACGATGGCCTTCTCAAGCTTGGCGGCCTCACCCGCGTTGTATGTCGAGAACAGTTCAGTCTGGTTCTTGACTCTGGTTTTCAGCAGCTCAGCCGCTGATTTCGCAGCATCCTCATCCTTGCACTGGACAACCACGATCTCATCCGCGGTAGCGTTGCCGCTCATGTAAACCTTGCTCTTCTCAACCTGTCCGTCCTCAAAGAAATAGATGCTCCCCAGCATCTCGCTCTTTGTCTCCGTGAGCTGGTCGCTGGTAATAACCGAGCTGTTAAGGTCATCCGCCGTCTTGACAACATCAATCTCCTTCGATGAGTTTCCGGAACCGGAACAGGCTGTCAGCGCGAATGCGCTCACCGCCAGTGCAGCCACAAGTGCAAAGCATTTCGTTATTTTCCTCATTCTGTCATCCCCTTATCAAATTAATCCTGCAACTCCTTCTACCACTGTGCTTATGCCACTAGGGCCGCCTTAGCCTTCTCATGGCACTGAGCCATAATATCAAAAGCGCTCTGAAAAATCAACATACTCCGTGAAGCGATCCGTACATCATAGTTGGGGGCAAAAGGTACTCCTGGCTCCAGCATCATCATATGATTAACCCGCAGGTTTCTCAGGAGCACAGCCTCATGATCGCGTCAGCGAAGATCTTCGCGCTTGTTACCAGTACCGGTATCTCCATGAACTCGTCATCACCGTGCATACGGTTATCCACTCCCGGAACCGCGCACCCGAATGCGACTCCGCGCTCCAGATCATGTACGTAGGTTCCCCCTCCGATGGCGAACGGCTCGCCCTTCTTACCGAAATACAGTTCATATGACTCAAGAAGCTTCCTGACAATCTCCGAATCCGCGCTCACATAGTGCACGGGCGTCATATTCCCCTCTTCCATCGCCAAACCTTCAGCTTTAAGTCTGGCCCTGACCTTAGCGGTAAGGTTGTTGTCATCACAGCAAAGAGGCGCTCTGCAGTCGAAAGCTCCCTCAAGCCTGAACATGCCGCTATCCTCAGAGAGATCGTAACGCAATATATCAAGCGACATCGTCAGCTTCCCGCTCTCTTCATCGCACGCGCCGACGCCAAGCCCTTCTCCATAATAATCGCCGTGGGGCCACAGCTGTCCGACTCTTCCAAGAAGCGCACTGCCATAATCTTCTGTGACGGGGAGGCGCTTAATAAGCTCCAGAAGCATCGTAACGCTGTTGATGCCGAGCTCCGGGGACGCAGCATGCGCGGATTCCCCTGCAGCTGTCACAACACTCTTCCCATCCTCTGTCTTCCAGGAAAATGACCCGCCTGTAAGCGCCTCCGTCTCATCAGCCGCCTTTCTCAGCATGTCATCGGAAGCGCCGGATATGACCATAGTTCCCCTTCCAGGTACAATATTCGGGGCGTCACCCACGTTTATACTGAGTATCCTTACATATCCCGCCTTCGGAGCATCGGCCGCTCCTGCGCCTTCGGCGCAGAATTTCCTGCTCAGACGTCCCTTCTCTATGTTTATGAGCGGATAGTGCGAGTCTGGAGAGAATGTATAAAGCGCCTCCTTCTCTCTTGCATAATAATATTCAAGATCAGCAGACCCGCTCTCTTCATCAGATCCGCAGATAAGTCTCACACCATTTTTCAGGTCAAGCCCGAGCTCACGGATGCAGCGCATCGCGTACAGTGCAGCTACCGCGGGACCCTTGTCGTCGCTCGTGCCGCGTCCGTAGATTCTGTCCCCTTCGACAAGAGGCTCAAAAGGCGCTGTTTTTGTCCAGGTGTCAGACACGGGCACGACATCGAGATGTGCCAGTATATCAAGTGCCTTGCCGCCTTCCGCATCCAGATCTCCCGCAATACAGTAATTCTCATAATTGGTTACACGAAGGCCGTAACGCTCCATCATCTCCTGCATAGCATGGACCGCCCTTGCCGGCATCTCTCCGAACGGCATCCCTTCACGTGCCTCTCCCTTGACCGACGCAATCCGAACCAGTGATTTCAGATCTTCAATCATCTCTTCGCGGTGCCCGTCGATCCACCGGTCGATATACTCCCTGTACTCAGGCTCTTTAATATCGTTGTCCTTATTCTCTGTCATATTGGTCTCCTCATATTGGTCTCCGTTTCTCCGTTCAGCCCGCGCCGCAAGTAGTTATAAAAGTCCCTATCGAATGAAACCAGTACCGCACGGCTGCCGCGAATTGATTACTCCGGCCTTGCAGTTATATTCAGAAGTGGAAAGTTTTGGACAGGACATCCCACTTCTCATCCTTTTCTGACAGATTAAGCCTTGTGCCGTCAGGCAGATGATAGTCCGACACGGAGGCATTTCCCGGATATGTCCCTGTAAGTCCCGGCCACTCGATTCCTATCGCCGGATCATTCCAGGCAAGTCCGCCCTCGTCGCCCGGATGATAGAAGTCGGTGCATTTGTAGCAGAACTCAGCTATATCTGACAGAACGAGGAATCCATGAGCAAATCCTTCAGAGATATAATACTGCTTATGGTTTTCTTCCGTCAGAATCTCGCCATGCCACTGTCCATATGTCGGGCTGCCCTGCCGAAGATCCACAGCCACATCGAATACGCTGCCGCGAATCACTCTCACGAGTTTTCCCTGAGGATACTGCTTCTGGAAATGCAGGCCGCGCAGAACTCCCTTCACTGATGAAGACTGATTGTCCTGCACAAAGACCATATCCAGGCCCGCCTCACGCATATCATTCTGATTGTATGTCTCCATGAAATATCCGCGCTTATCCCCATGCAGCGCCGGCTCTATCACATACAGGCCTTCGATAGGCAATTTAGTCACTGTAATCTGTCCCATGTGTGCTCCTTTTTTCTGCGGTTAATGAAACCCAGGTCTTCTGTTCCTTACCCCAAATCTATTTCCTTCAGATACCTCCCCAGTGCGTCCCTCCAGTCGGGAAGAGGCTTAAATCCCGCCTCTGCCAGCTTGCTCTTATCCAGCCTGCTGTTGAACGGACGCTTCGCCTTTGACACACCGTACTGCGCCGTTGACACCGGATTCAGCTTCAGGTGGGCGGCATCGTATTCTTCATGCCCGAGCAGCGATGCCTGGCGGAAAATCTCTTTCGCAAAATCATACCAGCTGATATATCCGGTCTTAGTGCCCTCGGAAGTATACTCTCCTGAGTCTGCCGGCAGCTCTGAGTTTGTAGCGTGATAGAACCCGAACTTCTCAGTTTCTATCATATCGACAAGAAGCGATGCGAGATCCAGCGTATAGGTAGGCGTACCGATCTGGTCATCAACAACGCTCAGCTCGTCATGAGTCTTCCCGATATTGAGCATCGTCCTGATAAAGTTCTTGCCGTTCTTTCCGAATACCCATGCAATCCTCACGATAAAGAACCTGTCGGTCGCGCCCGATACCGCTTTCTCTCCGTCAAGCTTTGACTGTCCGTAAACATTGAGGGGAGCATAATTCCTGTCATCAGGCTTCCACGGGATCTGCCCGGTTCCGTCAAACACATAGTCCGTCGACAGATATACTATCTTTGCCCCGCACGCGGCCGCAGCCTGCGCCATATTCTTTGTACCGTCAACATTGACAGCACGCACCTTGTCCGCTTTGTCCTCATCCTCGGCAAGATCAACCGCTGTCCATGCCGCACAGTGAACGATGACGTCAGGTCCAAGACTCTTCACCGTATCCATAACGGCTTCGTGGTCTGTAATATCCAGAGATACATACGGCATGGAGGTAACTGCAGACCCATCCAGGAGGCCGGAGTACTCCGGCG
>DFHY01000111.1 GCA_002371345.1 Lachnospiraceae bacterium UBA3711 | reverse complement strand
GAAGCGCTCTGACCTCATCCGGATTCTCGATCTCAAAGCTGACGTCATATCTTCCGTCCCTGAGAATCAGATCGACATGAATTGAATCTTCCTCCCTGAAGCCGTTTCCGCGGTCCGTATACAGCGAAGCCGTCAGTCTCACGTCCTCGCCCGACCACTGAAGATCGGCAAGGCTGACCCTCCTGGCAGGCAGCGCATATGCCGAAAGGGAGTTCGCCTTCACATATTTTTTTTCAAAATGCTCAGCCCATTTCCAGAACAGCTGGCGATCCCCGGCCCCTATTCCATACTCCTTAAGAAGCTTCTCCTGCGGCAGAACCATCTCGAGGGATCTTCTGGAACTGTACAGCTCATTGACTGCCCTCCAGAGAAGAAACAGCGCCGGCACAGGCGCATCGGTGATCCATTCACCGTCTATGATGTCCGCGTGGCCGTCAGACGGAAAGATATTGCCGAAGATGAGATCTATATTCGCCGGATGTACCATCTCATATCCGCGCCCTGCAGGATGATCAGGGCGGACGCTTCCGAAAAGCCTTGTAAACTCTTCCGTATACTCTTCCCCGGACAGGCTGCCGCTCATGATCAGGCCGTACAGCTTCGCGCATGCCATGCGGATAGAATCCTCATCAGGCTCTATAAGCTTCTCAAGGCTCATTGCCTCAAGATAAGGATAGACAACGGAACCATCATCTAGAAGCCGCCCCTGAAGAAGAGATGCCTCCGGGCCCGGGGCCGCTCCCTGCCCCGCAGGCTCAAGCTCCCTCTCATTCATTCTGCGCAGATGACCTTCAGCCTCAGGACACACCGGACTCTTCACCACGCTTCTCCGGCCTTTGCCGTCCTCGCTTATCACAGTCTGGATCCGGAACTGCGGCGCGCGGTCGGTGCTGAGCTTCGCGTAGATTACTCTCGTGGAAGATACCCCCCGGCCGGCCTCTTCGGATCCTGTCTCGATCAGGAAAGAATTCATGAAACACTCCATCACCCCTTCCCCGCACAGAGCGCTCCCCATCTGCTGCTCATCAAACAGTTCGAGACGTCTTGGGTTGAAGTTCCAGGCATTTCTTGAGAATCCGTCAGCGCTGAGTGATTCCCCGGTGAATATTTCATTTGGAAACTTGTAATCCGGATAAGGATAGTAGAATCTTCTAAACGGAAGTCCGCATCTGTCAAGCAGGTTCTCCCACTCATGTTTTGAGAACGTATGGACCGAAGAATTATCCGGATAGTCCTTCAGTCCCTCCATATAGTTCTCGGTGTGATCTTCGGGAGCTCCCGCGAAGTACTTGAGCCCCAGCCGGTTTTCGATCGCGATAAGGAGGATGCCGTCATCCTTCAGATATCCGGCACACCGCTTGAGAAATGTCCCGTACGGATCATTCCCCTGCGTAAATGAACCGGCGTACTCAAATACGCCGTTCAGTATAACGTAATCAAACGCCTCCGAAAACTGCATGTCGTTCAGATTTCCGACCATGATCGTGAGATTGTCAAATTCCTTATGTCTCTCATAATTAATCATGGCGCGGCGGTGCGACAGCTCGACACTCGTCACCTTCCTGCATCTTCGGCACAGAAGTCCCGTAATAGCCCCCGGGCCGGGGCCTATCTCAAGGACGGAAGCTCCCTCACGGAAGCTGTACCATGAGAGAATATTCTCACGGACATGTGACAGATGATATAAAACGGGAAATGATCTCTCCCCTGACTCTTCAAGGCTCTCTGACTCACGGACAATCTGAAGGATCTTATCCTCGATGTCCCCGTCCGAGTACTGATCATTTCCCTTATAGTACTGTGTATTGAAATGTGCCATTCCTTACTCCTTAGGGTCAAGAACGCAGGTGCTGTTCATATCGTAGAAGCCCACCGTGTCCCTGGATGAAACAACCGTCAGGGAAATGACATCATACAGGCGGTGAAACACACGGAACATTCCGTCCTGATATCCTGTACAGCCCAGCGACAGCAGATACTCGCCTCCCTGAAGATCAATATTCTGTGTGAATGTGACAATATGCTCATCACCTTCATGCATCGTCGCTACCGGTACCTTCTCCATAGTGGTGTTGGTGCCGCAGATCTCTATACCCTTCAGGTTTTTAATCGTAAAGGCAAAGATAGGCTCAAGAACATCCTCCCTGGCACGGATCTTCATCTTGACAGTAAACCGTGATCCCTTAATGAAGTTCGATGTGGGAAGATTCTTCTCGTCATAGAGTCCGTAATCAATAATCTCCGCGTTCTTCTCTCCATATTCCACAAGACTTGGATTGACCGGGAAATGGTCGCGCCATCTGTTTCCTGAAGACGCGTCATTGCCTGCTCCGGTATCTGCCTCAGTTCCGTCCCCCGAAGCGTCAGCCGTTCCCGATCCCTTATGAAACTGATCCACCAGCACCTTCTTGTATATATCGATCGCTTCCTTGGGAGTGCCCTCGTACACCTTGTCACCCTGATTCAGGAGCACGGCCCTGTCACAGTAACGTGAGATAGCGCTCAGGTCATGGGAGACAAATAGTATCGTCTTCCCCTCTCTCTTGAAGTCCTCGAACTTCCTGTAACACTTCGACTGGAAAAATACATCGCCCACGGAAAGAGCTTCATCCACTATCAGTATCTCCGGATCAATGTTGATCGCTACCGCGAAAGCCAGCCGTACAAACATACCGCTGGAATAGCTTTTTACCGGCTGATTGATATAATCTCCGATATCCGCGAAGTCGATTATGGACTGAAGTCTCTGGTCTATCTCCTCTCTGGTGAACCCGATCATGGTGCCGTTAAGATAGATATTCTCTATCCCTGTGTACTCCATATTGAATCCGGCGCCAAGCTCAAGCAGGGCGCTGATCCGCCCGTTTACCTCTATCTTTCCGGCTGTGGGGGTCAGTACTCCCGTTATCAGCTTCAGCATCGTCGACTTACCGGAACCGTTTGTTCCGATAATGCCTACTGTCTCTCCCTTTGACACCTCAAAGCTCACGCCGTTAAGAGCGTGCTTCTCTTTGTAGTTCTTCCTGAAATCAAGACCAAGCGACTCCCACAGCCGGTCTCTCTGCCGTTTGTACAGCCGGTAGCTCTTAGTCACATCCGTCACACGGATCACCGGCTCATTACCGCTCATATCAGCCATATCCACACTCTCTTATCCACGCCGCCGTCAGTCGCCTGCAGGGCAGCTGTCTGTCCAGGTCTTCGCCTGGCAGTTTCCGTCTTCTCACAGCACATCCGCGAAGTGTCCTCTGCTCCGCCGGAAGGTCTTGACCCCCCACAGGTATGCCAGTGCCGTGAACGCCCAGAAATACACTGTCAGAAGCGGATGCTCCCAGAAGCCCCTGTGGAAAACAAAAGTGTCTCTGTAGCCGTATACGATATAGTACATCGGATTCATCTTGAACAGGATCACAAGCCACTTCGGAAGGTTTATCGAGGACAGATCCCACATGATGGGAGTCGCCCAGACACCTATCTGCAGCACTATCGCCACCAGCTGCTCCATATCCCTGAAAAGAACCGTTATGGCACTTGTCGCGTAGCTCAGGCTGAGCACCATCAGAAACATGCAGAAAGTGTAATAGACTGCCTGAAAAGTGAAAAGCCCGGGGAACTTCCCGTACACGACATACAACAGCCATGTCAGCGCCACGAAGAATATGTGAACGTAAAGAGCGCTCACCGCCTTGACTATCGGCAGGATCTCAATCCTGAACACGACCTTCTTGACAAGGTAGCTGTACTCGATCAGAGACTTCGTCCCGCCTTGCAGCGCGTCATTGAAATAGAACCACGGCACGAGTCCTGCCAGCATCCAGAGGATGAACGGCACCCCGCCCACCTCGGCGGTCTGCCTGAGTCCGACCTGAAATACAAACCAGTAGACAAGAACCGTCACTACCGGCTGAACCAGAGCCCAGACTACACCCAGGTACGATCCGGCAAACTTCTTGCGGAAATCATTTTTCGCGAGCGGCCAGATCAGCCGCCGCTCAGTAATCAGATATTTAAGCATATATTTGTCTCAATCATGCGGCAGCAAAGCTCAGGCCCTCGCGTACTTCACCACTCCGTGTACAGCATAGCTTACAAACAGGGCGGCACTCTTCAGAGGGCCGAAGCCCATATAGCGGTATGCCCGGTATGTCATCCTGGCGCTCTTCAGCTTTCCGCCGCTCTTCCCGGTGGATGACAGGCGGTACAGAAGAAGCGGCTCATTTACCGCGCACGCCTCATCATACCGGTTCAAAATGCTCATCCACGTTATATAATCCTCATGTGAATCCTCGTGAATCATCGGATACCGTCTGGCGATCTCCGTCAGCGTAACCACCGAAGAGCAGTTAATCTGGTTGTGCCTGAGCATATCCTTGTATGTCAGAACACTCTTTACCCCGATCACCCGCCCGGTCCGGCTCCCGTCTGGCCGGATCAGCTCACGGGCAGTACAGCACAGCACGTCCCCCGTCTCGAATATTCTCGCAAACTGCTTCTTCAGCTTGTCCGGCCTCCACATATCATCCGCGTCAAGAAAGGCGACATACTTTCCCCTCGCGAAAAGAACGCCCCTGTTGCGGCTCTTCGCGGCGCCGAGACGGTCCCTGTTATGAAAGTATCTGACACGCGGATCCGATTCATACCGGCGCATAACGCTGTCAGGGTCATCGGTAGAACAGTCGTCAACCACCAGGATCTCAAGCTCCTGAACGCTTCCTCTGCCGATCCTGTCGGCTGACTCAAAATGCATATCCTGAGCAAGTACGCTGTCGATCGCGTCCTTCAGTGTTCCTGAGCTGTTAAACAGCGGTATGATGACCGAGACGAGAAGTCCAGGAAGCTGCTGCGCGGCGACATCCTTCGCGCGCACTCCCTCGGGAAGGGCCGCCGCGGCCTCGTAAGTCATCTCAGACGTCTCAAGGCCTGTGGTCTGAGCCAGGTGCTCTTCCAGCTTCAGCTCACGGATAGTATTCTGAACCTGCCTGTCAAGCTTCTCTCCGTCCTGAAAGCTGTCGTCTCCGGCGGAAGCTGTCTTCTGTGACACGTCCACGCCTTCTGTGTTCTCCTTCTGAAACAGGATCTTCACCGTCGTGGCGACAAGCTGCAGATCCAGCAGAAGCGAATAGTTCTCAATATATGTAAGGTCAAGCTTCAGCTTGTCATACGGCTTGGTATTGTACTTTCCATATACCTGGGCATAACCGGTCAGACCTGCCTTCACCTTCAGCCGGTATGAGAATTCCGGGATCTCCTTCTCATACTGAGCGGCAATTTCCGGCCTCTCAGGCCTCGGCCCCACAATCGACATATCCCCCTTTATAATATTGAACAGCTGGGGAAGCTCATCAAAATGAATCTTTCGAAGGAACCTGCCCACCGGGGTGACACGGGAATCCCCTTTCGCGGCAAGTCTCGCGCCGCTGTTTGTCTCCGAATCAACCCTCATGGAGCGGAACTTTACAATCATAAACACCCTGCCATACTGGGTAAGCCTCTCCTGACGGTAGAAGACAGGTCCGCGGTCATACAGCTTGACACAGGCAGCGATGATAAGAAGCAGCGGGGACAGCAGCACCGCAAGGAATACGCATACTATGATATCCATCATGCGCTTCACAAACTGCTGCTCAGCGGATATTCCCCTGTTGCGCATAAGCAGCAGAGGGGTATCGAACATATGGATCTTTTCAGCTCCCATGAGCATAATGTCCGATATCTTCGGACTGCAGTAGCAGCGTATCCCTTTCTCAAAGCAGTATTTTACGAGAATGTTCCTCTCGTGCGACGGAATATCTCCAACTATACACGCTTCGTGGTTCAGAATATGATCTTTTATAAAATCCACTCCCCGGCTGACCGGAACAGCTTCCTCTATATCATATTTGTCCTTGCGTGACGCTATGTTTTTCAGGAGCTTCTCAGGATTGTGCTGGTCGTATACCAGAATCACCGACTTCGGCGGATAGATAGTGTTGTAAATCCACCTCATGAATACGACCCAGAGAATCACTATCACGAGATTGACTGCGGTCAGCTTGAGCATCGGTGTGAGATGGTCCGGAAACTTCCAGCGGCCGATCAGCGCCAGCTGAATGTACGCAATGGTATTTGCGCAGACCACGGAACAGATCTGTGCGATAATCACATCCTGAACACGCATATATCCGACCTTAAGCGCGCCGAACAGCTTGGACATCAGGAAAGTGATCAGTGCGTACAGACCGAAGAGCACCCAGTTTCCCCGTCTCCAATAGAACATCTGTATCACTGACCGGCGGTTATAGTACTTAAACCAGATATACGCAAAATTAGCCGTCTGCAGCCCTATCACAAGCAGGGACGCAAAGAACATAATCAGGCGTTTGTATCTTTCTCTGTCCATGAATTACTATCTCCGGAATCCTTCGAGTCCGCCCTGCCCTGCCTGTCCGCCGGAGCCTCCTCCAGAAGGGTTGTCAGAGCTGCGGCGGCATCCGTCTCATCCGTACCGTCGCAGCGAAGCATGGCATCGCCCTGGGAACTCACCTGTGCGCTGAGCACGCTGAGCACGCTTCGAAGGTTATATACCTTTTCTCCTATCAGCAGCTCACTTCTGCAGCGATACTGCATCGCCGTCTCGCATATCGCGCCTGCGGGCCTGAGGAACAGCCCGCCGGAGCACCCCAGCAGAATATTCTTCTCTATCATTGCCCCTCACCCTCCGTCTGCACAGCCTGCTTCGTCGACACAACCGTAATGGTCACTTCCGAGGCAAGCTCGTATCCGTCCGGAAGGGTAACCTGAACCGGGATGTCATAGCTTCCCTCCTCCGCGCACACAGACAGATCCACGCTGAGGGCGAGCGC
>DFHY01000013.1:37016-52177 GCA_002371345.1 Lachnospiraceae bacterium UBA3711 | reverse complement strand
TGTCTGCCGCTCTTGCGGCGACTCGGCTAATCTAACACACCCTAATTAAGATGTCAACACTTTTTTCAGCAAATCTAAAAAATATTTTTTGTAGCTATTCTTTTACATTATCTTAATGCCGTTCTTTTCCAGAATTTCCGTGACAGCGCGGTTAATAGCCCTGCCGACTACAAAATAATCAGCCTCATTACATTCCGCTATTATCGAAAGCGTTGCCGAGCCTCTTCCCATCGCTACTACGCCCTTATAGTACGGACCGCTTAATATCTCAGGCATTGATTCTCCGATTTTCGGCAGCTGCTCTTCCAGTATCTCTTCAATTTTATTCAGGGGCATATCGGAAGGTACACTTACATCAAGCGCATACCAGGAATTCTTTCTAGTCATGTTGACTACATTCTTGATATCTCTGTTGCCGATAATTTTTATGTTTCCTCCCCGCCCCTCAAGCTTTGTGGTGCGGACTCCTATCTCCAGAACCTCGCCGCGGTATCCTGCGACTTCAATGATATCACCAACCTGATACGTTCCCTCGAATACTATAGAAAGCCCGGCGATAATATCCGTGATCAGATCTTTCGCTCCGAGCGATATGGCAAATGACATCAGCCCAAGTGATGCCAACAGCGTGTTTGGGCGGAAACCAAGATCATACAATGCGAAGTAGACAAAACAGATGATGCCCACATAATCCGTAAGATTAATCAAAAGCCTGCAGACCGTATCTCCTTTTGTCCCCAGAGCCTGACTGATCAGCCGCAGTATGAGCTTAGCCAGCATAACCGCTATAACCACCTCTGCGAACAACACAAGTATCGCAGTCAGCGCGAACAGGTTGAAGCCCTTCGTCCATTGACCGCCCAGAATATAACCGACCAGGGAACTCTCTGCTTCATTGCTCTGAATCACTCTCAATGCAATCAGGAGTATACAGATTACAAGAAGGACCTTCAGCGTGGTAAACGCATTGTGAATCGGCGCAAGCGCACCGTACCGCTGCGAACCCGGCTTCCATCTGATACCCGGATCCCTTGAGAACTTTCGTCTTCCTTCCGATATTTCAACCTCATTCACATCGCTTTTCAGTTCTGCTCCAACTTCTGACCATTCCGCAAAGAAAGCTTTGTATCCGAACAGCATATACAGAGCCAGAATACTCATAAGTATAAGATATCCGATCACAATAACCACGGAGCATTCAATGACATATTCATAGATCCGTGACCGTACCGACACATAGTAGTAAAGAATCCCGTTTATTTCTTCACACTCGCCATAGCATAACTCTCCGTTAAATGTAAAGAAATCACGCCAGCCATTGTGAAGAGCCTGCTCAGGCAGACCAAGATCTCCCGAATCTCGCCCGACCAGGGCTCGTTCACTCGCGTCCTTTATCACCTTGGTCTCAGGATCTACTGAAAATGCATGCGTCCCCTTCGTAACGAGCGATGACATGATGTCGCTGGATGTTTCAACAGCACTGTTATATATCTTGTTTCCCGGAACCGCCATGAGGAGCGCATTGTAGCCGGCGCCTCCGGATGGCACTCCATAGCTGACGCCGATCATGACATTTTTCTCACCTGTGATCTCATCTTTCGCAAGGTCATGGGTTATAAGAGGAACGCCGTTAAGAAGCCGCCTGAAGTCGTATGTTGAAGAGGACTCTTCCGTACCAAGCGAAATCCCGACATACCTCGAATTTGTCGCGGTCTCATCCCCATTGTTGTCAAACAGCATAATATACTCAGCTCCGGTAGCATCACATATCTTCTGCAGATTATCAGGATGCGCAAAATCCGGGTATTCCTGCATTAGCTCCGCTGTAAGAGCGGCAAACTCTTCGTAGTACTTCTTCTTCAAATCCTGCGCAAGCTTCTTGCTGCTCTCATTTCCCTTGATGCGCTGCTCCAGGGACGTCAAGGATGTATCGACCTGACTGCACACACTGTAGAGGCGGAAAAGGCTCATCGTAAGAGCAACAATCCCTAATATCACTACTGCGCCGATTCCTATAATTGAAAATGACATACGTACAGCTGAACGCGGCCTGAACTCCTCATGCTGCTTTTTGTTCAGGCTGTGATCACGCACCAGACACATCATCGAATAGAACCATACCAGAAATACGATTCCAATGATGATATACACTGCCGTGATAATACCAATCTGTTCAACCGCACTTGAACTCGCACCGGAAAACGGAACCAGATACGCGAGAATCGTGCTGTTCAATCCCGCGGAATCCCCCATTCTCTTGAGATACAGTTCATAGATGGTGCCATCAATTGTCAGGATCGTATAAGTATTGGCAATCGAAATAACACTGTCATTATAGCCGCTGTCAGCTTCCGTGCCCGAAGGATTATTCACCTCCTGAGCCGCGGCGCTTTCCTGCACCGCCTCTGTATCCGGCACCAGACCGCTTTGCGGCATTTCTGCGTTCTCCAGTTCCGCCTCTGTGCCGGGTATCATACCGCTCTTAGGCACGTCTGTGCTCTCCTGCGCCGCAGACAGCATCTGCTGCGTGATTCCAAACGCTTCGGCAGTGTTGTATGCCGGCAGCTCATCGGACCTGTAGATCAGAAGATGTTCGCCATTATCATCCTTTGCGTCGGAAATAACCAGGAAACGCTCCTGAAAAGCATTTTCAAAAGACGCAAAGCTGTTATCAATGTCAAACAGCTGTGACCGGCGCTTCTCAATATCAGCATATTTCACCCATTCAATATAATAGTATGGTCCCTTAAGATGGACAAAAAATACAACGTATGAAATCTGAACTGTATTATCATCGCCGGACTCCGCATAGCAGCACTGAATACCTGCATCATCCGGAAAATCATCCGCTCCGTTCTTGACTGATTCGGGGAAGCCTGCAGGATACTCAACCTGTCCGTCACTGACCTTTACTATGGCGCCGTCACGGAAATATTCCGGCTTCATGTCGGCTTCTTTTTTCTGTCCCACATATGCCGCGGCAATAATGTCCGCCTTCTCCATCTCTGTTGTGAGAACGGAAGCCCCAACAGTACTGTACAGATCGAGCGCATTCTCCACAGATTGCATGGACCCGCTCATTTTCGTAGCCTGAGTCTGCATCGATCGAAGTGAAGCGATAAAGACATTCGTAAAGAAAACAAGCGTTCCAAATATAAAGCTGAAAATGAGCAGCAGGATAGCACCTATGATCAGTTTTCTTCTTGGGCGTTTCATACCGTCTTCCTCCTGTTCCCTCCCGGAGATTCTGCTTCAGCGTTCTCCATCCAGATCGCTGATCTTTGCGAGAACCTGCTCCCTGCTTTGGAACAGAACAGTGTGGATTCCATATATTTCAGCACCGGTAAGGTTCTTCTGCATGTCGTCCACAAACACGGTCTCTTCCGGTATCAGTCCGTACCTGGTCAGAAGATGCGCGTAGATAGCCGGATAAGGCTTGATCGTATGCACCTCACACGACAAAATCCCCTCCGTGACAACTCCAGGATCACCTACCCTACCCGTGCCTCCGAGATTCTCTCCAAGGAAGTCCAAAGCCTCCGGACAGTCTCTCAGAGCCGGTCTTGAGAAATTCGACAGAACCAGAACCCTGTAGCCTTTATCGCGCAGCATCTCTATCCAGCTCTTTGATTCACTTCTCCTGGTCACGATCCCGTCCTGACGGCGCAGAGATTCCTCAATCTGGGACTCCAGTGAGGGGTCTTCCGCTTTCATGCGGCCAAGGATCCATTCATACGGCATCAGCCCGATATCGTTCTGCTCCCACAGGCATGAATCCATTGTGACACGCTTCAGTCTCTCAGCCACCTCAAGGCTGTATCCCTTTGCGGTATAATAATCCAGCGTATGGTAATCTACCAGTACGCCTCCTATATCAAGTACAACATTTTTTATCATCTTTATGCTCCATTTCTTCAACAGCCGAAGTGTCAAAAAGTGAAGATGTCTTTATGCCGGAACGCTCTCACATTATCCCCTTAATCGCGCCGGCGGCGCTGTTCAGGAACGGGTTTGTATTGTACAGCAGCGACAAAAACGGCGAGCCGTTGATCTCACGCATAAGAGCCGATCCGATATCTGTTGCGGAGAAAAGGGACAATGCCAAAAACAGTCCCCATATGATCAGGACTCCCTGAATAAGTCCAAGCAGAAGTCCAAGCAGATGATCCGCCGCTCCCACTATCGGAAGAGATCGGAAAACAGACAATGCTCCCAAAACCAGACGGATGATCAGCCAGACAACCAGAAGCGTCACTGCGTAAGCCAGTATGTTCATGATAAGACTTGCAATATAATTGATGATATAAGAGCTGAAATCACTTGCACCCAGTTTAAGATAGCCTTTTTCATTGTTGAAAGTCTCCATCTGGTCTTTGACAGACTGCGGAAGCGGAAGGCTCTCGATGAACCTTGTCTGATCCGCGCGGTCCATTCCGGCAGCCAGTTTTGACAGAAGGCCGGTGCCTGTGTCAGAAGCAGGCTGCTGCGCACCCTCCGCGTAGGCGCCTTCCATCTCAAGCATAGTCAGGGTAAACGCAGGCTGTATCTCAAACAACGGAACCTGGCTTAAGCAGCAATACGGAACCCTGGCCGGAGATATCAAACCGGCCCCGGCTCCGATAAACTGCTGAGCGTATCCCTCAAGCTCAGAGTCTGACATTGAGTCTACGATCGAAGGATCATATCCGAGATCCTGCAGCCTTGCTTTGATCTTGCTTCTGTCAAGGGCACCGCTTCCGTCATCCGCCCTGACTGCATCTATTACTGCTGAAGGGTCTGATCCTCCGGCTCCTGAAAGAGCCGCGCCGCCGGAGCCGGTAATGCCTGACAGATCCGAACCGCCGGATGCAAGAGCACCCGACACCGCGTTCTTGGCAAGATTCCCGCTTATCGACTCACACTGCTGGCGGATAAAACCATACACCGGCGTCGTATGCAGCCATGCCGTCACCACCGGAAGCAGCGATGTAACCAGAAGTACAGCCAGGAAAAAAGCCACGATTCCGGAGATCTTCCTGACAAACCCCCGAACCGCTCCTGACAGCAGGTTAAGCCCCAGAACCACACATACAATTATCATAACGATCGGAATCGATGTCAGCTGTATCTGTGCCATGCCGGTCTCCTTCCGCAAAACATTATCACACGGAACTGATTATTCTATCTTTATCCGTTCCATGCCGCTGTTTGTAAGCACAGCGTAACGCCTGAATCCCGGTATCTTCACGAATGAGCCAATCTGCTTATCATAGTCCGTATTCAGTCTCGCGACGCCTCCGGGAGTAAATACCATCATGTGTCCGGAATCATTCAGGAGAATCTCTCCCGAATCCATCATGACCTGAGAATATCCGTGCGAGAAGGATGTCTCGGCACGTTTCCTGCCATTCAGCCTGTATGTCACAAGCCGGTATCTTTCGGTCGGAGAATCACTTGCCATAACAAATCCGATACAGCTGCTGTCATGAAACGCGCTCAGTATTTCTCCGTTAACCGTGACCGATGCTTTTTCCTTTGGACTCTTCCCCATCGAGTATGTCACAAACCCTGAGTCTGAGACGGCAGCTGCCGTGCTGTCAGTGAGAAAGCATACAGACGGAAAGATCCTGTCTCTGTAATCGATGGATGAGGCCAGATGCGTCTCATCCGATTTGACCGATGATGAAAAATCATAAAAAGCGATGACGCTGTCCACGGTGCCCGATCCTATCTTCGCAAGCGAAACCATCAGCATGCGGGCATCTGACGACAGCGCGATATCAAGAGGCTGACCCTGATCCTCAAGAGTCGTGCGAACCTCGGCAAGGGATGTTCCGTCAGTGCTGAGAAGTCTTATCCTTACGTCCTTGTCATCCTTGAGCATCAGCGCAGCGACTCCGTTACGGGCTACAACTCCCTTGAGAATCGGAAGATCGGTCTGGTAGGATCCCAGCGCGCCGTCCGTATCCACTATCTGGACATAATATCCCTGCTGCTCATATATCAGCAGCGTCTCGCCGGAAATATCAGTCATCGGTGTCTCAATGGTATACGCGGTGCTCCACTGAGTCTCATTCTTGCCGTTTACGAACGTCACACCGTCGGAACCGTACTTGACGAACCCATTTCCAAGCTTTTCATAGCGCGTGCCTGAGATGTCCTCCGCCTCGTAGGACGCGGTGACTGTATATCCTGTATACAGGTGATAGCGGCTCATAATAAAATAAACCGCGAACGCTATCAGGATCATCACCATGATTGCAAGGTAAACAATGCCTGTACCGATCCCGGCAAGCTTCTTGGTATCGTCTGCGTATTCTTCTCCGGAGATATAGTTTTCCTTCTGGTCGTAATCCTCCCAGTCCTCTTCCTCCTGCATGTCCCATACATTGCGGATGGAAAGCATATCCCGCAGGTGCTGCAACCGTTCCTTCATATCTCCCCTGTAAATGAGCCCGCATCCGGGCAGTCCTCCGCGCTACAGTTCAACCCGTCCGTCCAGAGCCCGCAGCAGCGTCACCTCATCAATATATTCCAGATCTCCTCCGACAGGAACTCCGCTGGCGATCCTGGAAACCCTGATGCCTGTCGGCTTCACAAGCCTGCTGATGTACATGGCGGTTGTTTCGCCCTCAAGGCTTGAGCCTGTCGCGATGATAACCTCGTCAACATCACCCTGCAGCCTTTTCATCAGTTCCTTCAGCCTGATATCTGACGGTCCGATGCCAAGCTGCGGTGAAATGACCCCCTGCAGCACATGATACACGCCGTTATAGTGGCCGGTCTTCTCGTACGCGGCAAGGTCTCTGCTGTTCTCCACCACCATGATGACACGGTGGTCCCTCTTCTCATCTGAACAGATCGGACACAGTTCCTGATCCGTCAGAGTTCCGCACTCCCTGCAGTAACGGACATTGCTTCTTGCCTGAGTCAAGGCTTCCGCCAAAGCCCGCACCTTCTCAGGAGGCATGCTGATGATATGAAACGCCAGCCTCTGGGCAGTCTTGCCGCCGATTCCCGGCAGACTGCTCAGCTGCTCTATCAGATGACTGATCTGATTGCCGTAGTAATCCATGATTAGAATCCGAGCCCTCCGAGGCCGCCTCCAAGTCCGCCCAGTCCGCCGGCTATACCGCCCATAACTTTCCTGGCGTCATCTTCCGCGGCACGAAGCGCTTCGTTCGCGGCAGCGATGATCATATCCTGAAGCATCTCTACATCATCAGGATCGACAGCGTCGGGATCTATCGTCACCCTTGTAAGCTCCTTCTTTCCGCTCACAACAACCTCGACAGCACCGCCGCCAGCCTTCGCCGAATATTCCTTCTCCTCCAGCGCTTCCTGCTGCTCAGCCATCTTCTGCTGCATCTTCTGGGCCTGCTTCATCAGATTGTTCATATTGCCCGGCATCATGCCGCCCGGGAATCCGCCTCTCTTCGCCATGTCTATCCTCCTGAATACTTGATTATTCTACCTCTATCGGAAAGAGTATACCCTCTTTCTGAAGTGCCTCAACCTTCGAGTCAACCCTGATCCGTCCTTCACCGCTCTCGCTGGAAGCATTTATAAATCGGATCTTCGGGCGCACGCCATACTTGCCGGCTATCGCGTCAGAGATGTTCTGAAGAAGAGCCTTGTCGGATGAAAACGGCCTGTACCAGTTATCCTCCAATGCTATCAGAATAGTATCCGGCTCATCTCCCGAACAGGATATCTCGCTGCATGCGGCAAGCACCTCGCCTCTTCCGCGGTTGGGAAGTGAGCTCATCGTCTGCTTCCACTGCGCGGCTATCTTTCGGAAAAGTTCCGGAGCAACAGCCATGCCAGGCTCCCGTATGCCGGCGCTCCCGGCAGGCTGCCCTTCACGCTCCCGGATGTCTGCTTCATCTGAAGCAGCCGCTTCCCGTGGGCTCCGTTCCCGATGAGAAGGCTCTTCCCTGATAAGCGTGCCGTCCTGCGCCGGCAACGCTCTTATAACTCCGTCTTCAAGCTGTGTTTCTATCCTTGTAAGCCTTGCCTCCACAGATCCCCGGAGTTCCTTCCTCGTCTGGGGCCTGCACAGATTGATCAGAGCTATCTCAGCCAGAACCCTTGTGTTCATCGTACTGCGCAGAGACCATGACAGCTCGGAGAGGACCTCAATATAATACATGATCTGGAGTTCATCTACCCCGGACGCATCCTCAAGCAGGATCACGCGGTCCTCCTCCACAAGGCTGTCGGTCTCACTTGATCCTCCCGATGCCTTGAAGATGAGAAGATCTCTGAGATACCAGGTAAAGTCCGATATAATCTGCCTGACGTCCCTTCCGTCCATCAGCATATCGTCAAACTGCCGGATCATCGCAGACGCGTCTCCGTTCACAGCACTATGCAGCATGCTTCTCCACACGGCCGTGTCGGCAGTACCGAGCACTTCAAGGACCCGCTCCTTAGTCAGTGTCTCTCCCGGAAAGAAAGAGACACACCTGTCCGCAATGCTGAGCGCGTCGCGCATGCCACCCTCAGCACGCCTCGCTATAGAACGGACGGCTTCATCATCGGCGCTTATGTCCTCAGCCTCAAACACCGCTCTCAGTCGGTCCGAAATAATATCGGCCGGAATCCTTCTGAAGTCGAATCTCTGGCATCTGGACAGCACCGTAGGCAGAAGCCTCTGCGGATCAGTTGTGGCCAGAATGAATACCGCGTATTCCGGCGGTTCTTCAAGAGTCTTCAGAAACGCGTTAAAAGCGGCCGGAGTCAGCATATGAACCTCATCGATGATGTAGACCTTCTTCTTCCCCTCACCGGGAGGGTATGCTATCTCATCTATGATCCTGCGGAAATCATCCACTCCGTTCCTGGAGGCAGCATCCATCTCAATCACGTTCATGCTGCTGCCCTCCTGAATGGAGCGGCATGACTCACACTCACAGCATGGATTGCCGTCCACTGGATGCAGGCAGCACGCCGCCTGGGCCAGGATCTTGGCGCAGGTAGTCTTGCCTGTTCCGCGGCTTCCGCAGAACAGGTAAGCGTGAGCGATCCGCCCGTTCTTCACCTGGTTTCGGAGAGTCCGGACAATTATGTCCTGCCCCTTAACATCGTCAAAGACTCTGGGACGGTATTTTCTGTATAGCGCCTGATACTTCACGTATCTCTCCCATATCAGCTGCCCTGATCGGCCCTGTCTGTCTCTTTCAAAATGATGCTGCCCCGGTAATTGCCGGAGCAGCATCTGACGTTACCTGTTAACTTATCATACTCTATAAGGGCGAAAGTTTCAATCGCCGAAGCTGATGCCCAGCATCTTTGCCTCCTGGATGAACTGATCGTCCTTCTCCACGACCTTGAGCTTGCCTGCTGAATCCTTCAGCTTGACACGGACCGTCTTGTTGTTGCGGATACCGATCATCTTTCCGAAGTCTTCCTCGAGGAAAGCCTCGGCAGCGGCCGCGCCGAGTCTGCTCGACAGGGCCCTGTCGTAAGGACACGGAGCTCCGCCTCTCTGAGTGTGTCCCGGAACAGTGATGCGGACCTCGTTTCCGCTCTTCTTGAGAATCTGGTCCGCGAGCTCATAGGCGACCGACGGATAGTTGTTCTTCTCCATCTTCTTCTTGTATTCCTTCTTGGAGAGCTTCAGATCCTCGGCGCATACAGCACCCTCGGCAACCGCGAGAACAGTGAATCCCTTGCCGCTCTTCGTTCTCTTGTCAATAGCCTCCATGACCTTATCAATATGATAGGGAATCTCAGGAATCAGGATAACATCAGCACCGCCCGCAATTCCGGCGTACAGTGTCAGCCAGCCGACCTTGTGCCCCATAACCTCAACGATGAATACACGGTTATGCGACGCCGCGGTAGTATGGATGCAGTCGATCGCGTCCGTCGCGATATTCACGGCGCTGTAGAAGCCGAATGTCATATCGGTTCCCCAGATATCATTGTCGATCGTCTTCGGCAGATGGATGACATTCAGTCCTTCCTCGCTGAGAAGGTTCGCGGTCTTCTGGCTTCCGTTGCCGCCCAGCACAAACAGGCAGTCAAGGCGAAGCTTGTAGTAGTTCTGCTTCATCGCCTCAACCTTATCGAGTCCCTTCGAATCCGGCTTGCGGATATCCTTGAACGGAGTTCTTGATGACCCAAGCATCGTTCCGCCCTTGGTCAGAATACCTGAGAAATCTTTGCTGGTCAGAAGACGGTAGTCACCGTATATCATGCCCTGGTAACCGTTCATGAATCCGTAGACTTCCAGTTCGTCGACGTTGTTGGCGAGCGCCTTGACGATACCTCTCATCGTTGCGTTAAGCGCCTGGCAGTCGCCTCCGCTTGTAAGCAATCCCACTCTTTTCATACATTCACCCTGCCTTTCGTGAAAATACACCCTGCTCCTTGTCTGATAGGTCAACTCTTACACTACGCCCCTTTCGCCGACGGCAGATGAATCTGCCCCGGCTTCAGGGCTTTTGACCTTTACATCATTTCATGTAAGTTCAGTATATTTCAAATTCGCATCGCAGGCAAGTGTTATCTGAACAAGTCTGTCAATTAAAGAGAACTATGTCCTCCTTCGGCGGTTCCGCGCTCTTCAGATGTCTGGCATACAGTACAGGCCCCTCTCCGTTGTACTCCGGGACAAATTCATAACGAACCTCGGCAGTAACATCAAGCCACTGTTTCTGGGTAAGCCTGTCAGTATACTTCGAATGGCATACGAATCCGATAAACCGGATGTCATTGACACAGCAGGTCATCGCATTTCTGCCTGGTATGAATACTCCCTGAGGGAATTTTCTGGGGATCATGACCTTTCCCTTGAACTGGACATTCTTCCCCTCATACCTCTCCCGGGAATCCATGGCGTCCAGATACCACAGCCCGAATTCATCGTCAGGGATTACTATCGGATCAGCGTTAAGGTCAAACGGGGGCTGGGCCTTGCCGATATCGATCTGCCCTCCCTTGTCGTCCTCAAATGCGCATACCGCCCGGTTGTTTACAGCCTTTACCGTCCTGCGGAACATCTGAAGATCCATCTCCTGTGTACAGCGGTTGAAGATGACAAGCTCAGTGTCCATAAAGATATTGCTCATCATCTGACGCATGTTCTGAAGATATATCTCAAATGTAGATCCGTCCACGAGCGTTATGATCTGGGCCAGCTCCCAACGCTTAGCCATCGGACCCGTTGTGAACTTCATGGAATCCCAGGTTCCGTTGAACTCGACAAATACACGCTTCGGCTTATGTCTTCTCTGCAGCTCATCCAGCTTCGAAGGCTGAAGGTCTGTCTCATTCTCTATACGCTCAAAGTAAATATTGTGACGGCTCAGTTCCTTCTCATCGTACTCTTCTTCCCCTTCCTCACAGAGGAGAACCAGCGTCTTCTCGCCGTCCGCAAAGTCCGGACTCTGCAGCACGTCCCTGATAAATGACGTCTTTCCGCTCTCCAGAAATCCGGTAATAACATATACAGGTACTTCCAGCATCTCAATCTCCCTTATATAGTAATTCGCGGCCGATCAGTATAATGATCAGCCGCCGCTGTATCAAAGTCCGAACAGCTTCTGGATCTTATCTTCCTTCAGCCCTGCGCCGATCACTACGATACGGCCGGTGTAATCCGCCGCTCCTGTCCTGATCTGCGTTTCTTCCGGAACCATGTCAAAGTGGATCCAGGTTCCGTCCTCTCTCGGAACCATTCCCTTGGATCTGAGGATGAAGCCATAGTCATCCTCCGTTGACTCTGACAGGGTTTTCAGGATACCTTCAATCTCTTCGTCCGTGTAAGTTCTCGGAGATTCCGCTCCCCAGCTCTGGAACACCTCATCCGCGTCATGGCCTCCATGGTGATGATGATGGTGATGTCCATGCTCATGATCGTGTGAATGATAGATCACGGTTCCGTTCTCATCCGGCTCATGCTCATGGTCATGGTGATGATGCTCATGCTCCTCTTCATGATCGTGGTGATGGTGCTCGTGTTCATCATCGTGATCGTGGTGATGGTGCTCATGTTCATCATCGTGATCGTGGTGATGGTGCTCATGTTCATCATCGTGATCGTGATGATGGTGCTCATGTTCATCATCGTGGTCGTGGTGATGGTGCTCATGCTCCTCCATCTCGGCCAGAAGCTGGTCAGCCAGGGACACCGACTGTTCCATCGCTTCATGGATCGTCTTCCCGCTGAGTTCATCCCACGGCGTCGTGATGATCGTCGCGTCCGGGTTCTTGCTCCGGATCATGGAGATCGCCTCATCAATCTTATTCTTATCCGCGTTCTGTGTTCTGGACAGAATGATCGTCCCGGCGCTCTCGACCTGGTTGTTGTAGAACTCGCCGAAGTTCTTCATATACATCCTGACCTTTTTCACATCGGCAACAGTTACAAGAGAACCGATTTCCAGATCGCATTCCTTCGATGTATTCTCAATAGCGCTGCGTATATCTGACAGCTTGCCGACTCCGGACGGCTCGATAATGATATGATCCGGATGAAACTCTTCCACGACCTGCTTCAGCGCCTGTGCAAAATCTCCGACCAGGCTGCAGCAGATACACCCGGAATTCATCTCGGTAATATTGATCCCGGCTTCCTTGAGAAAACCTCCGTCAATTCCGATCTCGCCAAATTCATTCTCTATAAGCACTACCTTCTGGCCCGCAAAAACGTCGCTGATCAGCTTCCTGATCAGAGTGGTTTTCCCGGCTCCGAGGAATCCGGAGATAATATCGATCTTTGCCATCTTATTCCCTTCTTTCTTAAAACACTGATATAACAAACCCGTCTTAATGATCAATCCGTAAATAAAATACCCCGGATTGTTACTTGCAGAGCGCCGCAGCAATCCTGTCAGCAATTACTCTGTAATCATTTAATTGAACACAATCTTTATGCGCCGCCATTATAGTACAGCATGATAAAAAAAACAAGCCGCGCACAGCGCGGCCCGCAGTCTGCAATCTCATATCAGTGCTCAAGTCTTCCGAGGAATGACTGCATGCGTTCATGGTCAGCCTCAAATACCTCCTCCGGCGTTCCTTCCACCTCAACAACGCCCCTGTCCATGAAGATAACATGATCGGATATCCCTTTCGCGAAGTTCATCTCGTGGGTAACGATCACCATCGCGATATGAAGATCCGCCAGAGAACGAATAACCTTCAGCACCTCTCCGGTGAGTTCCGGATCAAGCGCGCTGGTTGGCTCATCGAAAAACAGGATCTTAGGGTTCAGCGCCAGAGCCCTCGCAATCGCGACTCTCTGGGACTGGCCTCCTGAGAGCTGACACGGATACGAGCCGGCCTTATCCTCCAGCCCCATTCTGGCAAGAAGATCCATTGCCTCCTGTACTGCCTCAGACTTGGGGCGCTTCTGGTTATGCACCATAGGATCGGTGATATTTTTCAGAACCGAATAATGCGGAAACAGATTGAAGTTCTGGAACACCAGCCCGAAGCATGAGCATACCTGCCTGAGCTTATCGCCCTTTGGATAGACCTTCTCCCCGCCCGGCTCAGCCCAGGCAACTCTCTCCCCCAGATAACGAATTTCCCCGGAATCGATAGTCTCCAGCATGGTCGCGCACCGAAGCATCGTTGACTTTCCGGAACCCGACGGACCTATGATAGACAGCACTTCACCCTTGTCCACCTTAAGAGAGATGTCCCGTATGACCTCAAGATCTCCAAATGCCTTTCTGATATGATTCATTTCCAGAATCGCCATTTTTCTCTCCTCCGTCAGGTATAATAATCCATCGCCTTCTCAATACGTTCCATACCGAACGCCACTATGGCATTGAAGATATAGTAGAACAACGCGGCTGCCAGGAAAGGCATGAAGCTCGTCTCCTTCGCGGCGATCTGCTTCGCGATCGTAAACATCTCCGCGTACGCAAGCGAGAAAGCCAGCGATGTATCCTTGACCAGTGTGATAACTTCATTTGTCACAGAGGGCAGTATCCTCTTAACGACCTGCGGGAATATAATACGGAAAAATGTGCTTGTTTTCGAATATCCCAGGATTCTGGCTGCTTCGTACTGTCCCGGCGGCATCGATTCGATGCCTGAACGGTATATCTCCGCGAAATAAGCCGCGTAGTTAACCGAAAATGCTATGATGATAGCGGTAAAGCGCCACATGCTTCCCAGCTTCATGCCGGCGATGTAAAAAGGCCCGAAATAAACAGCCAGAAGCTGAAGCATCAGCGGGGTTCCCCTCATGATTGAGATATACACCCATACCAGCCCTCGTACGACGCGGTTCCTGCTCATACGTCCGAACGCGACCAGAAGTCCCAGCGGAAGAGAAAACAGCAGCGTCAGTAAGAATATCTCAATAGATCTCCCAAGTCCTGACAGCAGCTGTGTCATTATCACCTGAAAACTCATATTGCCCCCAAATTATTGCTGCCTTACGTCTCAAAAGCAGGCTGGTATGGTTCGCGCTCCCCACCCGATGCGCGGCCCATACCAGCCGGAATTCATTCTGTCATATATCGGGATTACTCGGCTTCGGTCTCAGCCTCAAGGCCAAGGCTCTCCGCCAGGCACAGCATGTCCGCAGGAATACCCATGTCCTCGTACTCCGCTGCGATCTCGTCAAACTTACCGGATGTGAGCAGGATGGCAAGATCAGCATTGATGATATCGCACAGTGCGTCATTTCCCTTCTTGAAACCGACCGCATACTGCTCGGAGTTCAGGTAATCGTCAAGAATAACATATCCGTCTCTGCCGGCAATCTGATAGTTCGCGACACCGATGTCAATAGCGACAGCATCCAGTGAGCCGGCCTGAAGCTCCGCAAACGCGGTATTGTAATCGCCGAACTGCTGGAGGTCTCCGAATGTCGCTCCCAGCTCTTCCTGGTCTCCGCCCTCTTCCAGAAGAGCGAGAGCCGCTGAATCAGCCTGAACGCCGACGGTCTTCCCCTCCAGATCATCCAGCGAGGAGATACCGGAATCATCAGCGGTAACGATCACCTGGCTGTTGTCGACATACGGAACCGAGAATGTATAGCTGTCTTCTCTTCCGTTCATGGTGAATCCGTTCCAGATACAGTCGATATTACCGGATTCAAGTTCCATATCCTTCGAATCCCAGTCTATCGGCATCGGAACCAGCTCCCATCCCTCAATCTCGCAGACCGCGGCGGCAAGATCCAGATCAAAGCCTGTATAATCGCCATT
>DFHY01000013.1:21513-36906 GCA_002371345.1 Lachnospiraceae bacterium UBA3711 | reverse complement strand
CCGTCTGTCGCAAGACCGTTCGAAGCAGCTTCCGTCTCATCCGCAAATGAGCACATCCCTGCCAGTGAAGCCGCTAACGCCGTACACAGAACACCCGCAATAATCTTCTTCATAATCTGTCTTCCCTCCATAAAAACACCCCGCCGATCTGTCCCGGTATCGAACAACGGTCCGGACAAAACAGAAAGGCCTGTACCTTTTCTGCAACATCACTTTAATGTGATAAAGCAGTAAGATGGTATCATGGCCTTTCATGAATGTCAAGTCTGTGGCAGCCACAGCTCAGCAGCCGGCGAGCTTTTCCATGGCATTGAGGATGTTTTCATAGCCGGTGCATCTGCACAGATGCCCCGCTATCTGCTTGCGCAGTTCTTCCCTGGTGTATTTCCTGCCGCTCCCAACGATCTCAACCGCAGTCATAATCAGTCCAGGCGTGCAGAAGCCGCACTGAACAGCCGCCTCATCTATAAACGCCTGCTGAATCGGATTCAGCTCTCCGGTCGGACTCTTCAGACCTTCGGTAGTCAGAATATGCTTTCCGTCAGCCCACATCGTCAGGTAGAGACATACATCGGTCGCAATGCCGTCGATCAGAACGGTACAGGCTCCGCATTCTCCGACACCGCATCCTTTTTTCACCGAAGTAAGATTCAGCTTCTCACGCAGAGTTTCCAGAAGGCTCTCCCGCGGATCAACCGCCAGCTCAACTTCGCGTCCGTTCACCCACATGTGTATTATCTTAAGCATACCGGGTCACCGCCTTTCTTCATCAGAACACGCTGTCTTCGGAGCCTCATGGTTCAGGGATCTGTCAACCGCCTCCCTGAGCGCGCGCCTGGCGAGCTCACTGATAAGCTGCAGGCGGAATTCCTTAGACGCCCTCCATGATGACCTGGGATTAACCTCATCAAGCACTCCCGTGCCGATCAGTTCATAGATACCGGGATCGTCCACACGTCTTCCGGCAAGCGCTCCCTCTGTATTGCGGCAGCGGATGGGCGTCGGCGCAGCGACGCCGTATCCGATCCTTGCGTCCAGTATAGTCTCTCCTGCCTCATCCAGCTTCACTCTCACACAGCATCCCAGAGTGGCGATCTCCATCGCAGCGCGTTTGCCGTATTTCATATAGGATCCGGTAAATCCCACGTAATCCTCCGGCGCGATCTCGATAGCCCGGCATACTTCATCGTGACGGCGCACCGTCCTGCCGGGGCCGGTGTAGAACTCTGTGACAGGAACCCTCCTGACTCCCCCGGTTCCCTGAAGCACAACCACGGCGTTCAGGGTCTGCAGCGTGGCGGCTGAATCCGCTGAAGTCGCTCCATTGCAGACATTTCCTCCGATAGTTCCCTGATTACGGACCTGCGGGCCCCCGACTGTATCGACTGCTTCGCCCAGGTACGGAACATACCTGCGGATAAGAGGATGATTCGTGATATCCGTGAAGCATGTTGCGGGGCCAATCTCAAGTGTTCCTCCCGGAAGGCATCTCACTCCATGCAGAGACGGAATCTCATGTATACTGACTAAGGTTCCTCCCGCACCCTTTCCTTCCCTGAGCTTCACGAGTACATCGGTGCCGCCGCTGATAATCTCAGCGTCTTCGTGCTCACTGAGCAGACGGACGGCATCCTCAACTGACTTTGCCTCATAATACTGTTCAATATCAAACATACCTATCTCTCCTCAGATGAGTCCGGCTTCCTTGAACGCCGCAACCAGTTTCTGCTGTGTCATAGGAATCTCTTTCATGGAAACGCCTGTAGCATGAAGAATAGCGTTGCGGATCGCCGGGGCGACAGGAATTGCCGGCGGCTCGCCAAGCGCTTTATTTCCATACGGACCCATAGGATCGTCCATCTCAAGGAACTCCACATGCAGATCGGGGACATCCATCGCAGTCGGAATCTTAAAGTCAAGCAGATTCGCGTTGAGCGGGCGCCCGTCCTTGCTGTACAGGAGCTCCTCAGTCAGCGCGTATCCCAGTCCCATCACCATGCCGCCGTGCACCTGTGCCTCGGCCAGCTTCGGATTCAGGAGGGTTCCTGAATCATGTACATTGATGATGTTATTGATCTTCACCTTGCCCAGCGGCATATCAACCTCAAGATCGACGAAGCAGCATCCAGACGCGAAGGTGTTCTCCTTGCAGTGATTCGTTACCTCAGCGGTAATGTGCTCCGAGCGGTCGAGAGAATAGAACGCGTTCTCGGCAAGATCCTTCATGCTCAGCAGGATCTCCCCCGGCACAATATCCTTCTCTACGCCGGTGTCTCTCAGAATCGCGGCAGTCCCGTTCGGAAGATCATGAATATCGTATTCCTTCACATCGCCGTCAAGCCATGCGCTGTACTTCGCGCTCTCCCCCCTCGAACCGTCATTTCGGGTATTGTCGATATACGCTCCCCCCAGTGCAAGTTTTCGCGCGTTCTTCACCGCAGGATTGTCATCGTTCTCATCCGCCGGATGAATAACCTCCGAAGTCTCATTTGTATGGATCTTCTCACAGATATTGTTCTGCCAGATCATCAGCTCTTCCGCAGGCCTGTCCAGCATATACGAGGCATAGTCAAGAATCCTGGCTCTCAGCTCAAGAGCGCATTTCTTAACAGCCTTGCCTGTCACAAAGCTCTGGCGCGACGCGTACGCGCCAGTATCAAAAGGCGCCACATCCGTATCCTGTGTCGAAATGATATATACCTTGTCCATCGTGATGCCGGTGGTCTCGGACGCCATCTGCGAGAACACCGTGTCAGCGCCCTGTCCGATCTCCGTGGCGCTCAGTTCGACCTGTATCGATCCGTCCTGATTCAGGATCATACGGGCGCTGGAGGTCTCCAGCGAGATAGGATAGACACCGACCTTGTACATGAAGATGCTCATGCCGACGCCGCGGCGCACCGGCCCGGTCTGATCCGCGTATTCCCTGCGCTTCTCATCCCAGTGAATATACTCTGCGCCACGCTTCATGCACTCCTTCAGGCTGTATGAATAGTAGGTGATGCCGTTGCTCGCGACGAATCCGGGCGGAACACAGTTGTCCATGCGGAACTTAAGCGGGTCGAATCCGCCTTTCGCACACAGGTCATCCGTCAGTGAGTCGGCAAGGAACGCGGCCTGCGGCACGCCGTATGCCCTCATAGCCCCGGACACCGCAGATGAAGTATAGACAGAATATCCGTCCGATCTGCAGCCGTACCTGTCATGCATGATGTCCTTGAAATTGGTGGTGATGCCTCCTGTAATGGCGTGTCCGTGAGACGCGTACGCACCCTTGTTGGTGTAGATATCGCCCTCCCTGGCAAGCAGTACGCCGTCCTTCGTCGCAAGTCCCCTGAGCACTCCCTTGCACGCATGCCTGGTCCTCGTCTGGGAAACGCACTCTTCCCTGCTGAGTTCAAGGCACACGCACCTTCCTCCGCAGACGATGGACAGATACGCGTTAAGCGGTTCATCCAGAACATCCTGCTTGTTGCCGAATCCTCCTCCGATGTAGGGCTTGATAACCCTGACCTTTCCGACCGGCCAGCCCAGCGCCTGCGAGATAACGCGCCTCATAATATGCGGTATCTGCGTCGAGGCAATCACTGTCACCTTGCCGTTCGTATCCACATACGCCCAGCTGGTGCAGGTTTCTATATGGCAGTGTGAGATTCTGGGGGTGCGGTAAGTATCGCACACCTCGATGAGATTCTCCTCACCGTACTCTTCTATCGCCCTCTTCTTCGCCTCGTCATAATCGAAATCCGGAGAAGTCTTAAATGAGGTGTGCACGAAGATGTTGTCCTTGCGCAGATCCGGATGGAGCGGTGTCGCGCCGGGAGCAAGCGCTTCCTCGATGGTCACGATCGGCTCATATTCCTCATACTCAACCTTGATAAGCCTGGCGGCGCGCTCGGCCACTACATTATCCTCGGCTACAACCGCGGCAATCTCGTCTCCCCACTGCCTGACTCTGGTATTGAGAAGCTTGCGGTCCGGAACGTCCTGATGGGCAGCCTCCACAGACCACGGATGGCCTGCCGTCGGAAACTGGATGTCCGGAACGTCAAAGCAGGTGACAATCTTCACCACTCCGGGAACCTTCTCCGCTTCGCTGATGTCGATTGATTTCACCAGACCGTTGGCGATCGTGGAACGAACGACCTTCGCCTGAAGGGCATCCTTCGGCAGAAGATCATTGGTATACTTCGCCTCGCCCGTAACCTTCCCACGGGCATCAACCCTTGTAAAACTCTTTCCTACTGTTTCCATAACGCAGTATTCCTTCCGTGTTTTGCTAATAGCTCCCTATATCTCGTCGACCGCCCTTCTGGCGGCAAAACCGGTCAGCTCCTGTACGACGGCGCCTCCTATCGCACGCGCCTTGTCCGATATGGTGAAGCAGTTCTCATGTTCATCCTGTCTCGGATCGACATCGGCGATCTTGAATCCCTTCGTGACATGAAAGCCGTCGCGGATCATTCCCCTGACAAGACCGCCAAACGGCGCCTTCACCGGGATCTCCTCCGAGGCATCCTGAGGCATAACTGTACATATCGTCTGCTCCTCCTGAACCAGATCTCCTATATGAACTCCTGCATGCAGTATTCCATCCGCCGGACTGTGCAGTACACGGTCCTGAGCGTGACCCGCTATCATCCCCGGTATCCCGGTATTCGGCAGCGCGCTGCCCTGCGTAATCGGCCTCGCGAGAGAATGTCCTCTCATGGTTTCTATGACCACGTCGCAGTCCTCACCCGCTGTGAATCCCGGGCCTAGCGCTATCACAAACGGCGCCATATCCTTCGTCGTACCTGTGTTCTTCTTCGCAAGTATCGCGTCGACAACCGCGGTCAGAAACAGATGCCTTCCTCCGCCCTCAAGAGTCGTCAGTCCGGTATCCCACTCACTGTACTTCTCCTCCGTATTGATAATGTCGCGGATAGAATGCCCGTCCGGATCCACCATCAGCGCGATCTGATCCTGAAACAGCAGGTACTGAGCCTGATCCAGGTTCTCCGCAAGCTGAACGGTAAGATCCTCCACAGAAGCCCTTCCCTCATAGACGGCCTCGGACAATGAGACTGTCCGCCTGATCGCGCTGGGAGCATCGCTCTCAAGAACCAGCACAGGATATCCCGCGCGCCGAAGCGCCCATATCGTGCCGGTTGCTATATCTCCGCCTCCGCGCACAATCACCAACTGATCTGTTACCACATCATCCTCCGATCTGTGATGCCTGGCCCAGAAATACCTTCACCTTCTGTCCCTGTTGTATGGCTATTGATGTACTTACAGCCTCACCGCTTACTATACAGCAAACGACAAAGCTCTTTATCACTTTGAATATGATGTACGGATCGCTTCGTTGCTTCGCAACTCCCGCGCTCATCATATAATTCAGAACAGCTCCGGCAGAGCGCGCTTCACGTAGCGCCCCTGATTCTCACATACGACCTGCCCGTCCCTCGCGATCAGGGTTCCTCTTAGGTATACCTCCTCTATCACGCATGAGATCTCCATGCCTTCAAGAGGAGCGTAATCGCACCGGGAAACCTGATTCTCCGCGCTGATCACATACTTCCTGCCCGGATCCAGAATCACTATATCAGCATCAGAACCGACGCTGAGTGTCCCCTTCTGAGGATACATGCCGTAGAGTCTGGCCGGATTCTCACACAGCACCTCGCACATCTTCTCTTTTGAAATGCGCCCTTTCGCGACTCCTTCAGAATACAGGACAGCTCCGCGTGTCTCGGCACCCGGCATTCCTCCAGGTATCTTCCTGAAGTCATCCTTCCCGAGCTTCTTCTGCCCGACAGTAAATGAGCAGTGGTCTGTCGATACCGTCTGAATCTCTCCGTCCCTGATCGCGTTCCACAGGGCATCCTGATCAGCTTTCTTCCGAAGCGGCGGAGCGCATACATACTTCGAAGCCTCTTCAAACGGCCCGCGCTCATACAGGGAATCGTCCATAACCAGATACTGCGGACAGGTCTCGACATAGACCTTCTGCCCCCTCTTCCTGGCGGCACGGATCTCCTCAAGCCCTTCCTCACATGTCAGATGGACATCGATCACCGGCTCATCGGCCACCTCCGCAAGGTGGCAGTAGCGCCCGATTGCCTCAGCCTCCGCCGCGGCGGGCCTTGTAAGATAATGCGAGCTCACCGCCCTCTTCTTCACGTCATCTTCGGCATATTCTTCACGCAGGGCATCGATGAGTCCGCTGTTCTCGCAGTGGCAGCCGGTCGTCGTCCCGCACTCCCGAAGACGCTGCAGTACCTTCAGGATCGACGCGTCATCGATCTGCGTGTCATATGTCATATAAATCTTGAACGTGCTTGCGCCGCGCTCGATCATATCAGGGATCTCCGCGGAAATGGAATCATTCCACTCTGTTATGGTCTGATGAAAACCATAATCACAAGAACAGCCGCACTCCGCCTTCCGGAACCAGTTGTCCAGTCCTTCATTGAGCGACTCTCCCGGATAGGCAGTGCCAAAGTCAACAATAGTTGTAGTGCCGCCCGCGGCCTCCGCTTTCGTCCCCGATGAAAAGTCGTCAATAGTTACCGTCCCAGCCACATGAAGGTCAAAATGCGTGTGCGCGTCAATGAATCCCGGAAATACCAGCTTTCCGGACGCGTCCTTCACCGTACATCCGTCCGGCGCCTCTATATGTTCATCGATCCGGACAATCTTCTCCCCATCGATAAGTATGTCGGCCCTGAGGCTTCCCTCCGGCCGAACCAGTGTTCCGTTCTGTATCAGGATCATATTAATCTCCATTCCGCCGCCGTGCCGGCCGGCAGCCCGTTCCTGTTCATACAAATTCTGCGATTTCTTTGAGGCCAGTTTACCACCCGTATAAGCCTTTTGCAAGTTATACAAAAAAGAGCGCCCTTCCCGAATCATGTTGGGGAAAATGGCGAATCAGACCTTGTCCGCCTCTGTGTCATGTTGTAAAATCTGATTATATGATGTAAAGGTCAAAAGCCCTGAAGCCGAGGCAAACTTGTTTGCCAGAGGCGAAAGGGGTGTTGACCCACCGGACACGGAGCACGTAGTAATTTGCTTTAGCAAATTACGAGAGTGCGGAGTGGCCGAGGAGCGCGAGAGTTGCGAAGCAACGAAGCGATCCGTACATCATGGTTGGGGGAAAAAGGTACTTTTGACCCCAACATCATTATATATAAGCTGACTTTTTGGGAGGAGCAAGAACAGTTGTCAGAACAGGAGGCTGCCTTATGGAACATATGGATAAGCGTACATTGAGCCGTATGATCGACTCAGCCATGCACCGCATCCCTGCGGATCTGGTCATCTACAACTGCAATATCGTGGATGTATATACCGGGACCATACGCAAGGATTCTATTGCCATAACTGACGGACATATTGTTGGTTTCGGAGAAGATTACCGCGGACAGGAGGAATATGACGCCAAGGGTACCTATGCCGCACCGGGACTGATCGACGCGCACATTCACATTGAATCCACATACACCTCTCCGGAAGAGTTCGGCCGTATGGTTGTTCCCTGCGGTACAACGACCGTAATCGCGGATCCTCATGAAATTGTGAATGTATACGGTCTTGAAGGCTTCAACTATATGATCAGGGCCGCCGAGAAGACCGAGTTGTCTGTGCGCTACATGATACCAAGCTGTGTACCGGCGACACCGTTTGAGGATTCAGGCGCGATCGTGAACGCATTTGACATGCAGTGGCCTATGGGAGACAGGCATGTTCCCGGCCTTGGCGAATTCATGAACTATCCCGGAATTATCAACAAGGGAGAGGAAGAGCTCAACAAACTCCTCGTCGCGCTGAACATGCACAAGGTTATCGACGGCCACTCTCCCGCTGTCACCGGAGCAGAGCTGAACGCTTATTCCGCCTCCGGAATAAAGACCGACCATGAGTGTTCCACTACAAAAGAGATGGTAGAGCGCCTGCAGCGCGGTATGTACGTGCAGCTTCGCGACGGCTCCGCCTGCCATGACCTTCAGTATCTGATCCCCGCGATCACGCCATACAATTACAAGCGCTGTCTCCTGTGCTCCGATGACAGGCAGCCGAAGACCATCTTCGAAGAAGGCCATATCGACAATCATCTCAGAATGCTTGTGAACGCCGGCATTGACCCGGTTATGGCCGTCTGCATGGCGACTCTTAACGCCGCCGAATGCTACAAGCTCGAGGACCGCGGAGGGCTTGCCCCGGGCAAGAGGGCCGACATCGTTCTCTTCAACAATCTCGAAGAGTTCAAAGCGCAGGCCGTGTTCATCGAAGGACACAAGGTCGCCGAGAGCGGAAAGTACCTGCCGTCATATGAGAAAGCAGCGATCTTCTCCGTCAGAGGTTCCATGCATGTGAAGCCTTTCACCATCGATCAGCTGAAGATGCACCTGAAGAGCGACCGTGTGAGAGCTATCGAGATCGTCAAGGACGGTGTCACGACAAAGAGCGCCGTAGTCACCGTCAAGAGAGACGACGAGGGAGATTTCATATTCGATCCTCAGAATTCCGTGGCGAAGATCGCCGTTTTCGAGCGTCACCACAACACAGGAAAGATCGGTCTTGGCCTGCTGAAGGATTACGGGATCCAGAGAGGTGCCGTCGCGCTGTCAGTGGCGCACGACTCCCACAACATTATCTGTGTCGGAGTCAGCAATGAAGAGATCTACGCAGCCGTCAACGCTCTTATCGAACAGGAAGGCGGCTTCGTGCTGGTTGAGAACGGCGAAGTGATATCCTCTCTGCCTCTCCCGATCGCCGGACTTATGAGTGATCTTCCGGGCGAGGAGGTAGCGCAGCACCTTAAGACACTGCACGATACAGCCTATGAGAGACTTGGCGTAAGCCGTGATGTCGAGCCGGTGATGACGCTGTGCTTCATGAGCCTGATCGTCATTCCTGATCTCAAGATAACGACCAGAGGAGTATTCGACGTTACGAAGTTCGACTTCGTTCCTCTGGAGGTTGAAGACTTCTCGTAAGGTTATCTCTTAACATCTATGTCCGCCACGTACTCCGGCGGAATCTGATAATAATAGATACTCCATGGCTCCTGCTTCATGATCCGCATCGCGCCGCGGTCGCCGGTCAGCTGCAGGAGCTTTTCCGCGCCTGTATCCAGAAGAAATGCGCCCGGGTTCGTTGGAGTGTGTTCTTTTCCGAATTCCATGCACCCGTACTTCTTCCCGCTCCCGAGAAACTGCCGCGCGTACATCCGGATCTCTTCCGCCGGGAGAGACGGCATGTCCGCGGCAAAGAATATCACCGCGTCAGCGCCCATGCTTAAGGCCTTCTGCGTCCCCAGGCGGATAGAAGCCGCTATTCCTTCATTCGCCTGATCATTCCAAACCAGTCCTGTTCCCAGCCGGCAGGTCATTTCACTGATCTCTTCATACTGAGTGACAACGACTACATTCTCTTTTCCAAGAGCCTGTATAATATGATCAAGCGCGTGAAGATACAGTGCTTTTCCGTGATACTGATCCAGAAGCTTGTTGCCCCCGTACCTTCTGCCGAACCCGGAGGCCATCAGGACACCGACGATGCGTCCTGCGGATTGCGGTATATGACTGAGTTCATAGAATACTCTCGCATCCGGATATCTCTTCTGAAGAGGCAATACATAGTACCGGCTGGCGATCTCCCTCAGCAGCTGAGGCGTCACTCTCTCCCGGCTGCTTCCCTCATAGCGCTGGCATACGGCGTCGAGCCTGCGCCCGATCGCATGAGCCCCCATTATCACCGCAATCTCATCAGTACCGTCCGGGATCACGGGTTCCTGCTCTGAAGGGATCTTCGCCGGCATGCAGTGGCTCCCGTCACCCTCCACCAGCACAACGTCATATTCCCTGCAGATTCTTTCAAATGTCCCCGGGTCAGGTGCGCTTAGCTTGCCGGAATTCTCCCGGATTCCATAGTAATCAAGCCCGGGATCTGGCGGCCAGATATGGGTTGTTGTCGTAAGCGCGACCCTCTTTCCCTCACGCAGATATGCATACGCGCGTTTCTTCAGATAGGTCGTCTTGCCTCCGGCTCCGACTGCCGTGATGATGTATGCCATGTCCATCAGCTCCTGTCGTGGTCAGTATTCGATTCCTTTCCTCGCCGGGATCCCCTTCTGATAAGGATGCTTCTCCTCTGCGATTCTCGAAATATAGTCTGCCCGTTCCATAACTTCCGCGGAAGGCTCCCGTCCGGTCAGGATCACCTCCAGCTTCCCGGGCCTGTGATCCAGGAAGTCTGTCAGAGCCTGTTCAGGGAGGAGGCCGCATGAGATTGCATACAGAACCTCATCCAGAAGCAGAACATCAGTGTTTTCGTGCCGTGTATAATCCTCAATGTGAGCAAGATCCGCCAGGTAGCGTTCTCTCTCCTGCTGCTTCTGTTCCTCATTCATCTGAAAGCTGAAGCTGACACTCCGCGCCTCATTCAGAAAGGTTACATTCTCATCCTTCTCAAGAATCCTTCTCTCGCCGGCACGTCCGTCCTTCATGAACTGATAGATAACAACCTTAAGTCCCGCTCCGGCAGCCCTAAGGCACAGCCCCATCGCGCACGTGGTTTTTCCTTTTCCGTGGCCGCAGTATATATGCACCAGCCCATTTCCATAATGCTCTTGCGTGCACTGTTTCATCTGAATCTCCGTTTCACCGCTCTTGGCAGTTCCTCTGCATTTTGCCGTTCCATCACTTTCAGCAGTTCGTCCGCTTCCTGTCACTCCATCGCTTTCGGCAGTTCCTCTGCATTTTGCCGCGCCATCGCTTTCAGCAGTTCGTCCGCTTCCTGCTAAAAACCCGCGCAGTTACGGGAAGTTCTATACATTCCCATCAACTGCGCGGGTTTTCACAGCGGAGAGAGTGGGATTCGAACCCACGCGCCCAGTAAAGGACGACCGCATTTCGAGTGCGGCTCGTTATGACCACTTCGATATCTCTCCAATTACTGCTCCCTCCGGAACACACTTCGTTATTGTATCATATTTTTATCTCTTTTCAAGAGCCAAATGAGAACAGGCGGTGTAATTATAAGCGGCTCTTTCTGATACGCAGATCCCGGAAAAAACCGTTCAGCATCTTCCCGCATTCTTCCCCGAGCACGCCTTTCGTAATCTCCACCTGATGATTGAACTGAGCGATCTGGAGCAGATTTAAAACAGAGCCGGCACAGCCTGCCTTCGGATTCATCGCACCGATCACGCACCGGTCGATTCTTGACTGTACTATCGCTCCGGAACACATCTGGCACGGCTCGAGGGTAACATAGATAGTACAGCCCTCCAGACGCCAGTCGCCAAGCTTGCGCGACGCCTTTCGGATCGCGTTCATCTCGGCGTGTGAGATAGTACTCCTGTCAGTATTGCGGCGGTTGTATCCGCGTGCGATGACCTTTCCTTCCCGCACGATCACACAGCCGACGGGCACCTCGTCCAGAAGCATCGCTTTCCCGGCCTGTGCCATGGCTAAGCGCATATAGCGCTCATCATCCCGGAGCCTGTCTATTTCACCGCTTTCATGCTGACCTATGTTCTCTTCCTTATTCATCGATCCCTCAGCCAATTCCACTCCGTCATATTAAGAGCACTCTAAAAGGCAGCCCACAAGGACTGCCTGTTTTTTTCTACCCGTGCGCCTCGCTTCGACATCCGCCCACAGACGCTTTCTTCACAGCCAACTCAGTCCAGGCAGCCCTACGGCACACAGAAGGGTCTGCTTAGTGCTGCTCCGTTCCCGACCTGACACGATTCACAGAGATCTGTTGCGCAGGACCCAGACGTCAACGCCGCTTATGAAGCGCTGCTCTACAGGCAAGAAGCCTCGGTTCGGCATCACCCCTGCTATAGCGGATTGCAGGTACAGGGCACCGCTATCTCCCCGGCTGCACGGTATTGTAACTATACCTACTCAGCCGGAATTTGTCAAATATCATTCTTTCTTCTGACAGCTCAGATATAAGCCATTCTTTCTTCTGGCAGCTCAGGCTGTCTGCTCCATTCCGGCCTTCACAGGAAGCTTCATACATCATACACTGTTATTGCTGCACCGCTCAGTTCAGCTTAATGTAATCTGATCTGCGTCCGAGTGTCAGGGACAGCTCACTCTCAACTACTCCTCCGTTGTCATCGGCTTTCTGTACGGTTACTGTGACCGTCTCGCCTGCCGCATAGTACTGAAGCAGATCCTGAAGATCAGACATTGTCTCGACACTGATACCGTCAAATGCGGTCATAACCATTCCCTTTGTCATTCCCGCGTCAGAAGCCGGAGAATTCTCACTTACTTCACTCAGGTAGATGCCGATCGGAAGTCCGTAAAGCTGTGACACACTTGCGTCAACATTTTCACCGGTGATTCCGATATAAGCCGCATCCTCCTCGGAAACCTTCTCACGCTGCTCCCGGTTCATAAGATTCTGGATGATCGGCAGAGCCTTGGCTGTCGGAATGGCATAGCCCATCCCCTCGACTCCGTTGGCGCTCGCCTTAACGGAATTAATGCCGATTACTTCTCCCTTCATATTCAACAGCGCTCCGCCGGAATTGCCCGCGTTGATGGCAGCGTCCGTCTGAATCAGTTCCTCATAATCCGAGATGCCATAGGTATCGCGCACCATCACCTCACGTCCCAGCGCCGATACAATACCCGTGGTAACAGACTGACCGTAGCCGAGCGCGTTTCCGATCGCGACAACCTGCTCTCCGACTCTGATCTCATCGGAGTCTGCAGCGTTCGCGACTCTGATCAGGCTCAATGTTTCATCATCGATGTCCTCAAGGTTCACGGACACTACCGCAAGGTCATTCTTATCATCCGTGCCCTTGACTGTTCCTTCGACCGACGTCTCATTGATAAATGTCACAGCCAGTTTATTCGCGCCTTCCACCACATGATTGTTGGATACAATAAGAAGCTCCGAGTCATTCTCACCCATGATCACGCCTGTTCCGGCTGACTTGCTCTCATACTGGAAGCTTCCGCCGCGGAACCAGTCCTGAACCTCCTGTACGGATGTATTTGTGATTGATACCATCGCCGGCATGACATTTTCAGCGATATCCGCTATCGAATCTGTTCCGTTTTCGTCCGCAAGTTCACATCTTGCTATGTCTCCGCTCGGAAGAGCCGCCGCCACTTCGGTAACGCTCTGCGCTTCCTCTCCTGAGTCACCTGCCGTCTGCAGATCTTCTCCGGACGTATCCTGTGTTGCCTCACTGTCCGGAATTGTTTCCTGTGCTTCGCTCCCGTTTGCGATCTGCAGCTGGGCGTCCTCCTGAGAAGCCGAGAATGTAGCGGCACCGCCCGCAACCGCTCCTACCGTAATCGCTGCCATCATTGCGGCTATAATCGTTTTCTTCATTATCCTGTCCTCCTCAGTCATTATCGTAATGATGCCGGTGTCAAAAATACCTTTCGCTCCCAGCTGTTCAAGATGATTGTTTCTCAAAACTGTCATCATGATACAGCAGGTTTTCGAACGAATTATGACTGAATTATGGATAATGTGTGAAGCCGCGAATATCTTTGAATACTTCATCGCACAGCAGGTCCCGGTCTCCTTAACAGGAGCCGGGACCCCATTAATACGTTCTCTGTATGAGTGCTTTATTCTAAATCAGAATCAAACGGATCACTGTCTGTTGTTCCCCACGGATCACGTCTGTCATCCGCTGCCTTATCAGCGTCGGGTTTCGTTTCCGGCTTCTCATTCGGCTTGAAGAATCTTGAAACCGCCTTTGATCCTCTGGCACCATTCTCGTTAGGAGTCTTTCCGTTAGGAAGTTCCGGCCTGGTTTTCTCATCCTGCTTAGTGTTTTCATCCTGTTTTGTGTTCTCATCCGGTTTCGCGTTTTCTTCACTGCCCTGCTCCGGCTGGGTTGTGTTCCCGTCATTATTATTCTGCTGATCCTGCGGTGCCTGGCCGGCCGGCGGTGTCTGCATCGCTCTGTCTCTCATACGGAATGCAGGCGGCATCCTCTTTCCGCCCGGTTCCTGCTGCTTCGTGTCGTTTCCGGACTTGGTACTCTCTGCTGTCTGATCGGTATCCTGATCCTCTGCAGTACTGGCGGCGGTATCTGCCTCATCCGACGAGCTGTCCTGTACCGCTGTCTGCGCTGTTGTCTCTTCCGCTCCGGCAGCCATCGCACCGCCCATCGACAGCATCATGCTTCCAGAAAGTATTCCGGCCAGTATCAGATTTCTTCTCTTCATAAAAAACACCTCCGTTATATTGTCCTTGTCATAAGTTTCTTCCAGCTGGCTGGAAGCTGTATTAAGCTTCCTGACATCGACAATATAATGGAGGCAGATTAGTCAAACGTTAGGCTATTGTTAGCCGAACGTTAAAATTTGCCCTTTTGCAGTTCAATTTCAAACTCTATTACCTGATCATTAAGAAAATGGGCCCTGGCTCTTCCGCCGCCCTGCTCGGCGATCGCTCTTACCACGGACAGACCGATCCCTGAACCGCCGCTCTGCCTGCTTCTCGAAGAATCTGATCTGTAGAACCGGTCAAAGAGCCGGTCAGGATCAATATCCGGAAGAGCATCACAGTTATTCTTAAATGAAAGACGTATCAGCTTGCGCTCCGGCTTAAGCGACACAGATATATATCCATTCTCTTTTCCATACTTAACCGCATTATCCATGAGCAGCTCCGTCATCTGCTGGTACGGTTCCTTCGGAAAATGTATGAGCACTCCAGGTTCTATCTCCGTCTGCACCTCGATACCTCTCAGCGAAGCACTCTCGCGAAAAACGCGAACGGTATCCTCAAGCAGCTGCGACGCATCGAATGTTGTCGATGTAAATGCCGCTGTCCCTGATTCCTCCATCTTCGCAAGAGTCAGCATCTGCTTAGTCAGGTCCGAGAGGCGAAGCGCCTGCGAGCGGATATTGTCAAGCCATTTTGTCTTTCCTCCGTGCAGTTCCTGTACGTCAACGTTTGAAACGATCACTGCCAGCGGAGTCTTGATCTCATGACCTGCGTTGGTTATAAACTGACGCTGTTTTTCTATATTCTCCGCGATCGGAACTATGGCTCTCTTTGAAAGAAATATCACCAGAAACAGTATCAGAATCCACAGCACCGCCCCCAGAGCCGCTGATATCAGCACGATGCGGATCATCGCGGCAGTATTCTTACTTATATCCAGAAACGCAAAAGAGACGTATCCGCCGGCCTGCTGCTCCGCGAAATACATGTATCCTCCGGCACTGCCGGTCTTCCCTGTATCGGAGGGTGCCGTCCCGCCGTTGTTCTCAGGCGGCTGAGCATCTCCAGGCGGATCTCCTGACGAAGGGTCCATTCCGTCGGTGGGCGGTTTTTCTTCCGCGGAACCTATCCCGTCAGCAGGAGGCACATTTCCATCCGAATTCATACCGTCAGCAGGAG
>DFHY01000013.1:18464-21433 GCA_002371345.1 Lachnospiraceae bacterium UBA3711 | reverse complement strand
CGAATTCATACCGTCAGCAGGAGGCTTATCACCCTCCGGGTTCATCCCGCCTGCGGGCGGCACATCCCCCTTCTGATCCGGTATCTGTGACTCCGTCTCAGTCTCGCCTGTGGCCTTCGGCGCAAACTCAACATCCGCCTCGTTGATCAGTGATATCATCCGGTCGAAGCTGATATCCGGGTCATGTGTCAGATCACTGAATGTCACCGCGCCGTCAGCATCCAGGCGTACAACGAAGTACTTTCCAAGACTCTGTCCCGGACTGCCGCGCATATCCGAACCTGACGCATTGCCGGTGCCGCCTTCGTAAGAGCCCCTGTCGGAGCCCGGTACATCTCCCGGTATCATCCCAGGCATGACTCTCAGATTCTGCTTCGCTATCTGCAACAGGGCTGACCTGTCCTCACGCCTTGCGAGCACATAATTGATGATATTCACGGCCGCAAGAAAGACGACCAGCAGGAGCGTCACCACCAGCATGGTCGTCTTTATGAACTTCCTTTTGAGTTCCTTCACCATAATGATTATTTCCAGGACAATGTATAGCCTATATTTCTTCTTGACTGAATCTCGACCTTAGATCCAAGCTCAGCCAGATGCTTCCTGAGGCCGCTCATATATACCCTGACAGAGTTGGCGTCAGTCTCCGTGTCATACCCCCAGGCGTTTACAATCAGAGTGTCCGCATTCTGGTACATGCCCGGATTCTTCATAAGGGCTTCCATAAGCTGGAACTCCCTGTTCTGGAGCGCGACCGAATTGCCGCCGCAGTTCAGCGTCACGTCTGAAGGATCAAGGCGGAGATCCCCGGCTTCAAGCACAGCAGGCATGAAGCTCTCCCTGCGCCTGAGCATCGCCCTGACACGCGCCAGAAGCTCATCCATGACAAACGGCTTCGGGAGGTAATCGTCAGCCCCAAGATCAAGTCCCTCAATCCGGTCCTCGACCTCAGACTTCGCCGTGAGCAGAAGTATAGGAGTACGTACTCCCTCCGCGCGGAGCTTCTTCAGTACAGTCAGCCCGTCCATGCGGGGCATCATGATGTCCAGTATGATGCCGTCATATTCTCCGCTTCTTGCATATTCGAGCGCGTCCTGCCCGTTATCGACAGAATCAACAGAATACTTGTGAAATGTCAGGATGTCAGTTACTGCCTCCGACATGGCCGTCTCATCTTCCGCATACAGAAGCTTCATACAAACTCCATTTCTGTTCAAGACTAATTCTGATCCCCACTCCGCCACCTCCGGCCGGAGGCTCAAAGTGATGAAAGAGTATGTTATACCCTATCCCTTCCTGCCATCTCCATCCGGTGACGGCTTATCATTCCTGCCCTGCTGCGTCTCAGTCTCATCCTGGACCCGCTCCAGGAACTCCAGCCTGCTGTATCCTTCAGCCCCGTCGTAGCTTACCCTGGCCCATTCTCCGTCCGCGCTGAGGACCTTTACTTCAGCGTCATACGGAATAAAACCAGTTGTATCCACCTCCGTGGATCTCTCCTCCCGGATATTCAGGCCGTCATCTGAGATGCAGCGGTACAGTCCCGCGTATGAATCCTCATCCGGCTTGTCCGCGGTTTCCTTAACAGTCTCAGCGTCACCAGAAGAAGAGTCTGTTTCTGCTTCTGTCTCAGCATCCGAGGTATTGTCCGCTTCTGTCTCAGCCTCGGTCTCGTTGCCGGACATATCCTCGGTCTCTTCCTCGCCAAGTCCGTATCTCTTCCAATATACATTTCTGGCAAGGTAGGCTCTTGTCGTACTTCTCGACAGGATCCTGTCAGGCATCTCATAGTGCATGCACCAGTAATACGCCGCGTCGTAAGCTCCCTGCTCATCATCTGACACTCTGCGGATGTACTTCAGTGTAGCCTTGTACCCGCCGTTAAGCTCCTTGCGCATAAACCGAAGCTGCCCGTCGAGCGTCTGCCAGTCGTCAGGCGCGAAGTTTCTCAGGTTAGTCCATCTCCCGTTATGCCACTGACATATGCCGACGGAAGTTCCTCCGTCGCCGATTGCATTTGTCCTGAATCCCGATTCGCAGTAAATATTAGCCAGCACACCGCACGCGGCCGCCGTGTTCAATCCCAGCTTCTCGGTGCAGTATTTAAAAACCGCGGCTTCATTCTCCTTCGGAGGAGCCGACTCGATCATCTCATAGGTAAACGCATCCTGTATAACTTCTATGTATGGCGACTCTGACTGAAGGTTGAGGCCTTTCACCTCATACTTATCAGCATTGAACTTCGGAGTAAAGAAGTAATAGTTCAGATTCGTCGAGCTGTAGTCGTCCCCATAACTCTCCCATGTAACGTCAACCGTCTGAGTTTTCTTTTCACCGAGGAAATAAACATCAAGGCTTGACGGAAACTGCTGCCGCAACTTCTCAAGAGACGGCTTCTCCCCCATCTCGAAGTGAATGCTCGCCTGTGCGCCGACCTGCCTGAAGCCGACGATCAGCTTCTTCTCGTCCTTCTTCTTTTTCTTCTTATCATCTGAAGAATCGCCCGCGACAGATTCCCCGGCGTAGCCCGACTGGTCGCCTACCAGCTCGAACAGACCGTCAACCTGAGACGGATCGCTGCTTCCCTGAGCCTCCTGCACCGCCGTCACCTGGCTCTCGGCATCCGGCTGCTCATCCGCGACAACAGAGTCCTCGGCCAATGCAGCTGTGCCGCGCGGACATCCCAGAATCAGGCCGGCCGCAGCAATGGAACACATCAATGCCGGGTACAGCTTCCTTCCGATTCTGCCAACATGTTTTTGCATAATATCCCCAATCTCCCCTTAATCATATCTCAGCCCGGCCGGTCAGATACACTTTATATCCCTGATCATCCCCGGCTGAACAGTAACTGCTTAAACCATTGCGGATCGATGCCCTTCATCCAAGTATACAATCCTGTATCCGTTCGAATATTATAAGCATATTTTTACGAATGATGCAAATTCATTAATTTCCGCCGCCCGGAC
>DFHY01000013.1:0-18316 GCA_002371345.1 Lachnospiraceae bacterium UBA3711 | reverse complement strand
CGGATCATCTTCCCCCAGACGAGGTTGACTCCCACGCAGAATATCAGGATGGAACCTGCCAGTGACAGATCTTAAGCATGCCCTGCATCGCGCCCGCGACGGCTATAAAGATCACACTGACTCCGCATGCCTTATTCAGCGAATCCTGCTGTTCCTGCCTGAACAGTTTGCCTGTGAAATGCCCGACCGCGCCGCCTGCCACAATAGCCGCACTGTTAATAATTGTTCCCAAGCCTATCATAATAGTGTCACCTGTGCTGCCGGATATGAAACACAGCCCTCCCTTCCGGGTTTATGCTTCACATTGGATATAGAATCAATGGTCTTATCTTACATCATCTCCGGTCTCACTTCCAGAACAACCGAGTTGTTCCAAAATAGCACAATTTGTTATGGCAGTCCTCTTGAAAACGCACCGCTCATCCTATAATGTGGTGTCATACATCTATGGGATTGTCAGTCAGGAGGGATATCTGTGTCAGAGAGTTTTGCGGAAAGACTGAAGCAGCTTCGGTCTGAGAGAGGTATAACACAGCAGCAGCTGGCCTCGATGATGTACATCGGGCGTTCCAGCATCTCCAGGTGGGAAAGCGGCATACGTATACCTGATCTGATACTGCTGCCAAGGCTTGCAAAGTGTCTTGAAGTTGATGTCTCTTTGCTGTTTCCTGATGAGGATCTTCTCCGGAGCGCGCCTGTCGTGATAATCGTTGACGATGAGCAGCCAATACTCACCGGTGAACTGAATACGCTGTGCGAGGCACTGCCCAGCGCTGAGATCACCGGCTTCACAAGCCCCGCTGAAGCGCTGGAGTTCGCCAGGCACACCAGAATAGACCTGGCTTTTCTGGACATTGAGATGGGAAAGACCAATGGCCTTGAACTGTGCGGAAAACTGCTCGAGATAAATCCCTCATTAAACGTCATATACCTTACGGCTTTTCCTGATTACGCTCTCGATGCATGGGGCACCGGAGCCCGGGGCTTTATTGTCAAGCCGCTTGACACCGTTGAGGTGACCGATCTTCTGAGGAAGCTGAAGATCAGCCTCCCGCAGCCGGAACCCGGCAAGAGAGAAGGACCGGAGGCTTTAGTGTGAAAGATATCCTTTCATGACTATTTGTGCAGCCGGCAATATGGCGGCGGAATGGAGGCTAAAATGATATATTGGATGAATCTGGTCAACTTTGCCATGAGTGTGGCCGGCCTGGTTCTGACGTCACTGGGACTGCTGCTTGCCGTTACCTACCAGCCGATGGAGCGCTGGACGCGCAATTACTTTATCACCAACTTTATCATACTGATAATCTATACATTTCTCCTTGTCGTCGATTATTTCTGTTTTATCAATGATTATTCTTATATGCAAGAACTTTTCGTATTCGCGGAATCACTGTTCTCGTCGCTGCTGATGCCGCTGCTGACAGTCTACATGCTGAGGCTGTGCCGGGAGAAGCTGTCCGCAAGTCCTCTGTTCTTTGTAAATGGCATCCTGTGGACACTGTATTTTGCCCTGCTGGTCTACACCCAGTTCACAACTGTAATCTATTCCATAGAGCCGGACGGCGATTACCGCCGGGGGCCTCTGTATCCCCTTCTGCTCGTGCCTCCGGCAGCCATCATGATTCTGAATCTCGCCGGGTTATGGCACAGGAAACAGAAGCTGAATAAAAGACAGTATCATGCCATGCTGTCTTATATAGCCATACCTCTGGTGTCCATGCTGATCCAGATGTTCACCTACGGCCTGCTTCTTGTGGCTTACGGAACCATCGCCGGAGCGCTGATTATGTTCATGTTCATACTGTCGGAACAGACAGACATGGTTGTGAGTCAGGTCCGGGAGAATGCCAGGAAAGAATTTAACCTGAAAGTACTGCAGATGAGACCCCACTTTATCTACAACACTATGACCAGCATCTACTATCTGGTTGACACAGATCCTCAGAAAGCCAAGAAAGCCATCCGTGATTTTTCAAGGTATCTCCATCAGAACTTCAATGCCGTGGTCAAAACGGAACTGATACCATTCACTGAGGAACTGACGCATACGAAGGCCTATCTGGCCGTGGAACACGCGCGTTTCGGTAATCGTCTGGAAGTCACGTATGACATTCCGCATACTTCCTTTCACCTGCCTCCGCTGACACTTGAGCCTATAGTGGAGAATGCCGTTAAGCATGGCATGGATCCTGACAGCGGTCCGCTGCATATCCTGATCCGCACTCGTACATTGGAGAATGGAAGCGAAGTCACCGTTGAGAATAACGGAACAGACTTCATACAAGGTGAATCAGACAATTTCAATGTGGGATTGAACAGTGTGAGCGAACGTCTATCCCTTATGTGCGGAGGAACTCTCAATATAATGCCGCGCAGCGGAGGAGGCACTGTCGTTACTCTGACAATACCCGGCTCAGCGCTCTGAGATTCTGACCCGGACATCATAGTTGGGGGCAAAAGGTACTTTTGCCCCCAACATCATCATGATTATGACGGATCCTGAGTTAAGACTCCGCATATCTCTTTACAATGCCAAGAATCACATCCACCGCCCGGTCCATTCCCTCCGCTGTTATGTGTTCATACGGACCGTGGAACGCGTACCCGCCTGTCCCGAGATTCGGGCAAGGAAGCCCGCGCCATGAAAGCCGCGCACCGTCTGTGCCGCCCCTCACAGGAATTTCCTTCGGGATCAATCCGGCATCCCGCATTGCTGAACGCGCGTTTTCTATCAGATGCATATGAGGCCGGATCTTCTCGATCATGTTCCGGTACTGCTCATGCACCTCAAGAATAACCGTTCCGTCTCCATACCTTTCATTCAGAACCTTCTCGATCATCTTTACCGTTTCGATACGGGCCTTGAAAATATCCTCCGAGTGGTCCCGGATAATAAGGGATACCTCCGCCTGTTCAACATCTCCGCTTATGCCTGTCACATGATAGAAGCCTTCGCGTCCTTCAGTATGGGAGGGAGTTTCCGCGGAAGGCAGCATAGACACGATCTCGTTCGCGACCAGGGCGGCGTTTATCATGACGCCTTTCGCGTCGCCCGGATGAACGCTCACTCCATGTATACGGTACACCGCACCTGCCGCGTTGAAGTTCTCGTATTCGAGCTCGTCTTCCGCTCCGCCGTCAACCGTATACGCATACTCCGCTCCAAAGGCATTCAGGTCAAGGGCGTCCGCCCCATGCCCGATCTCTTCATCCGGCGTAAATGCGATGGCGATCCTTCCATGCGGCATACCGCTGCTGATCACCTTCTCCGCCATCGTCATGATCTCCGCAATTCCGGCCTTGTCATCCGCGCCGAGCAGCGTTGTCCCGTCACTCGTAATCAGAGTGCGGCCTTTCAGTGTCTTCAGATGCGGAAACAGATCGGCGGAAAGAATACGGCCGTTTTTCAGAACGATGTCCGTGCCGTCATAATCCTTCCATAACACAGGCTGAACATCTTTGCCTGACGCGTCCGGCGACGTGTCCATATGTGAGATGAAACCGATACAGGTTCTCTGTTCATATCCCTCAGCCGCGGGGATGCTGCCGTAGACATAACAATTCTCATCTACCCTCGCATCGCAGATACCCATCTCCCGCATCTCTTCCGCAAGCATATACGCGAGATCAAACTGCCCCTGTGTTGACGGCAGTGTCCCCGACTCATCATCACTTGTTGTCTGCACCTTCACGTATCTCAGAAGCCGCTCATACGCTCTTACTTTCATCAATTCATTCTCCATCAGTCCTCATGCTTGTCCCTGTACTCTTCGACCCTCTGCCGAAGTTCCGAAGCGTTGTCAGAAGCATCTGCCGTGTCCGTACCTTCAGCTGACGCAGGCCTCTTCTCAACCCGGTAGGCCATCAATGATTTACCTTGCTTTGACATCGTCGTCTTCACCAGGTGGTAATCAGGGTGAATATACTTTGCCGCGGGCTTATAAACATGATAGAAGGTTCCGCCTGTGATGAATCCTGTTTTTCCGGTGTTTGTAACCTTCCCGAAAAAATTTCCGCCGCTGATCGTCATATTGCAGGCATTCTTTCCCTTTGCCCTTAAACTGCCTCTTGGGGGTTCAAGCTCCCCGCCCTCTATCACAACCCGTGCTCTGCTGTTTAAGATAACGATCGGATTGTGAAAGTGGCCGTTACCTATTATAAGTTCCCCACCAAGAACATTAATGGAACGGGCACCGCGATAATTGATTCCGTCATGCAGTATCAGACGTCCTGCATCAAGCCGGATGCCGTTGCCATGAAGCTGCATCGAAGGATCTACCTGAATAGATCCGCAACGAATGTATATACTGTCAGATATTATGAGCTCCCCGCCTGCGTTGTCAATATGTAAGGCATTACAGGCTATTGATTCGCTTGAGGTGGTGATGCTGTGGCCGCAAAGATCCAGAATAAAACTCTTGCCTCCGGTCACCCTGTATCCTTCTCCGTTTCTGGCCGTTACGTCTTTCAGCAGAAGTATCCTCTCGTCATTTTTCACCGCGTCAAGAGCGGACTGAAGACTTTTATAAGGAGTACTCCGGTCACCCCATCTTTGGTGCACAACGCGTGCTACAGTTTTTCCTGCATGTGCACGCATGCCAAACACCGGTACCAGTGCAAATGCAATCGCAAAGACAATAAACGCGGTCAACCCGCTCTTTTTCAGCAATCTCATGTTTCTTTCCTCCAAAGTATGATGATGTAAAGGTCAAAAGCCCTGAAGCTGATTACGGATTACGCTGTACGCTATTCCACTAAGGCTCGTAAACTCGCCAAGTGGAATATGTGTGTTCCGCGCTCCCACAATCATAGTATTATAATTCGCCCCAGAGTCCAAGCCACACCTCGAATCCGAACACATCACAGTTCCTGGTCTGCTTAACCTTCCTGGTCTTGGTGTACTCATAACGGTACCGGTCGGTTACTGTTCCGGACTGATCCCTGGTAAACCACTCAACGCTCTTCGGCTTCCCTCCGGATATTGTCCACTTGTAAGTTGTGACATTCTTTGTAACAGCTCCATCATCATCCGTCACGGTACGTGAATGCTTAACCCTGTACCCGGCATTGTTGTATTCGGTAACATCCTTAGTTCTTCCATCTTCACCGGTTCTGGATACAGACTTCAGATTACCGTTCTTATAATACTTGTATGAGTAATTATCAACCCAGCTTGTAGATAACTTACCCTTTTTAAGAGTGTACACATCCGTGCTCCTGCTCAAAGAAGGCACAGCGTCACCCCTGTTCTGTGACCTGGACTTTGTCACTCTGGATCCATTTTTATTGTCCTTGTCCCACCTGTATGTAGTCTGTATGGTGGAAGAACTGGCAATCTGTCCGTCTTTATCATAGTAGTAGCATACATATTTCTCTTTAACAGGTCTTTTCTTCTTAACCTTATATGTAGTCTTGATAGAATAGCTTTCGCTGGACTTTCCGTCATCTGAGGATGTATACTTCAACGATTCCTTCTTAATGTTATCTCCCTTCCATGCATAAGTATACACCAGGTAGTCGGTAAACCTGCCGGCATCATCGACCCAGGCAACACTGAGGGACCTGACTCTTCCCTGCTTATCAAATACAGCTTTGAATGACTCGCCTGACGGTTCCCACGTGTTCGTTTCTTCATCCCATTTGTACTCTGTACCCGCGGTCGGCACATAACTCTTGCCGGCCTTCTTCGCCTTCTTGGCGAAAGCGGTACCGGGAATCATGGCGACGATCAGCAATGTGAGCATAATCATCATCAGTTTTCTTGTCTTTTTCATACTGCTCTCCTTTAATAAAGGTTATTTTCTTTGCCAGAAAGGGTCTTCCGCCAGCAGGCAATTGGCCTCCGGTCTGATCCTGCGCATCAGAGTGAGAACCCTTGCCGCGTAGCCTTCCCTGAACATCTTACAGCAGGCTTCATCCCTTCCCATCAGGTCGGTGCCGCCATTGTGTTCCAGCGCGCTGGCCCGGCATCCGCCGAGGCAGTACGGCGCATATTCACAAGACCGGCATTCGGGATGCAGCGCCAGATAATCCGAGGCCCGGCGGTCAATGAACTCCATGTAAAATGAGTCCGTCAGACAGTCTGGAAGCCCTGTTTCCGTGATCAGCGGAAACTGCTCCTGAATGTCCATGCCGGAGAGCGACATGCAGGGCAGCGCCCTGCCGTCAGCCGAGATATACATCACCATCCGGGCGTGGCCGCAGACGCAGGTTTTTTGCGGATCACATCTTCCCTTCGCCAGCGGAATATCAAAGCGGTCAGGCTTTCCCGGTGAAGCCGAAAAGAGACCTCCAAGCTGAATCGCAAGCGGCATCCCATCCTCATAGAAATGAGGAATATAATCCAGATACAGCTCGAACAGCTCCTCAATGGAGACCGTCTGCCCATAACTGTTCTTTTTCCACTCTCCCACATCGCCGACGGGATTTGTCTTCAGGCTCCTGCAGCCAAGCTCCACGAGGCGGTTCACAGTATCGCGTAGAAGATGTTTGTTTTTATCATGAATGCACATCTCCGCGCCGGTGGGGAAGCCATGCTCCAGGCAGAGCCGGAAGGCCCTCTCAACCGCCGCCTGAGCGCCGTCAATTCCGCGAAGCCAGTCGTGCCAGCCGGGAGCATCATAACTCATGTTGAACTCCGGGCGGATGCCGCGCTCCGCAAGCGATAAGAGCAGCTTTTCATTCACCAGCGCGCCGTTGGAGTAGATCTGCGTGATATGTATGTCACGCTCCAGCAGCGCGTCTACTATATCCAGAAAGTCCCTGCGTACCAGACATTCACCGCCCGTCAGAGAGACATTCATCACACCGCAGCTCTCCAGCTGATCTATCAGGTCCATCACTGTCTCATGAGTCAGTTCGCCGTATTTTGCCTCCGGCGCGGACATATAGCAGTGCCTGCAGCGGTAATTACAGCGCCCGGTCACTGACCAGTGCGCTGTTTTGATATAACGGGATGGATATTTCCGGTATTCCTGTTTCGGATCAATCAAGCTGTCCGCACCGCACTTTTCGATCACGCCGTTTTTTTCAAGCTGCGGCAGGAGATGACGGATACTGTCCGGAATCACGGGAAGATCGCAGTTGATCTTCCCGCTGCACAGGCTCAGCGCGTCGAACTGCGGCTTGCTGAGAAATGTCACCCGGTTGTCATGAGCAGTGTCCACAAGCGCGTAGGGAAGCTTCTCCCAGCCCCTCAGACGGTATTGTGGCTTCAGCTTATAGTACATGACTTCTCCTTCGGCTGTCATTCATCACGCGAAGCACCATAACCACCAACCGGGCAGTGGCACCGGCTTCCATAATACGTTGTTTCGCCCCAGCCGCCGACCACACAGGCACAGGCTTCGTCTTTATAACCGGGCGTACCGCCTCCGGCGATCGCGCAGGCGCATACGCCGCCGCCTGCTACGGCGTCCGCCTCGTCCAGGCTGACCTCTCCCTCGTCATCCTCATTCATGAGGTCTTCGTAAGTGAGGGTAACACCCTTCTCGGCGGCAAGAGCTATGAACTCGTCCTTGTCTGTGATCTTGTTCATCTTCTCCTGATACTCCGCGCTCTCCTTCGATGCAAGCTCCAGGAATTTCTTCATGTTTTCGCTCATTGTTTTTTCTCCTTCCATTTTTATAAATCTAAGATGTTCCTGACATCCGTTTTCACAAAACCGCTATTTACAGCAAATGGCATAGCTGTTATTACTCATCCGGGTTCGCAGATCTTCAGCTCTCCGGCATCTGACGCGCCGCCAGGGCGGCAAAGAACCCTTTTTTCTCCAGCAGTTCTTCATAGCTGCCGTCCTCGATGATCCTGCCCTTATCCAGCACGATGATCCGGTCGCAGTTGCGGATCGTGCTCAGCCTGTGAGCTACTACGATTCGAGTGCACTTCATCTGATCCAGCGCCGCGCTGACTTTTGCCTGCGTCACGTTGTCCAGCGCGCTTGTTGCCTCGTCAAAAATCAGAATATTGGGCTTCGGGCAGACAGCCCGAGCGATCAGGATCCTCTGCCGCTGGCCTCCGGAGATTCCTCCGCCGCTGAGATCGGTATGCATTCCCATGGGCATCGCGCGGATATCGTCCGCGATCTGCGCCGTCTCAGCCGCTTCCCATGCTGCCTCCAGCGACTTATCGGAGGATGTGATCACGATATTGCCGAACACGGAACTCTGGAAGAGCTTACCGTCCTGCAGCACCGTTCCGATCCTGCGGCGCAGCGAGCGTATATCCACACGGCTGATATCCTTTCCGTCGTAGAAAACAGAGCCTGCCTGGGGTGTCTCAAAGCCCAGAAGAAGGCGCAGCAGCGTGCTCTTGCCGCAGCCGGTGGTCCCGACGACGGCGACATAGGAGCCGGGGGCAATGGAGAGATCAAGGCCATCAAGCACCCACGGCCCTTCTTCCGTGTAGCGGAACGAAAGATTGGTCACATCGATCCGCCCCGTCAGTTCATGTATGGCCTCACGCTCCCCGGTAATCTCCGGCTCGGTTTCAAGCAGAGGGCGGGCCAGCTCCAGCGAGGGACCCACGCCGGCAAGCTTCCCCGCGAGGGAAGCGAAGCTCATGATCGCGGAAGCCGTCATGCCGTAAGCGGCGTTGAATGCCATGTATTCGCTGAGCGTCAGCCTGGACGCCCCCGCGGAATAGATGATGATCGAGCCAAAGATGGATGTCACAGGCATCAGCGCGCTCAGGACGATCATGTAGAAGGGCGGCGCAAACTGTTCCCTGGCTTTCTTCTGGTAGCTGTCAGACCACCGGTGAAATGCGCGGCTTTCCGCACCGGCCAGCTTGATCTTCTGAATCCCGGAGAACAGTGCGAACACTGTCCCGGACAGCTGCGCGCCTGCCTTGACAAGCCTGTTCTGCAGCGCTCTCTGTGACAGCACCAGGGCGATGCTCACTGCAAACTGAATTGAAATCGCCGCCATGGCGGGCCACACCATGCCCGGTGCCAGATTCGTGATCTGGAAGATGTAGATCAGGGAAAAGACAGTTGTCATCCCACCGTTCAGCAATACGCCCATCAGCGTTGTTCCGACATTCTGCACAGAGGAAACGCGGCTTGCCATATCACCCGTGCCGTAGTTCTTGAAGAAATCGGCGGGAAGGGACAGCATCCTCGCAAAGGAAGCCGCCGACAGGCCGAAAGTGACCTTCTGAGTGATCCGTGCGTTGTAGACCGACTGAAAGATATTCAGCAGATAGATGCCGACGGCCATGGAGATCAGCAGCACAGCCGTGGACATAAGGCGCAGCTGACTGGCCGCAGGAATCACGGAGGAAAACAGCAGCTGAGTAACCTTCGGCGTGATCATACCCGCCAGGGTCACCAGCAGCGTGCCGAGGATCACAACCGCCCAGTCTGCCGGCGCCGGGCAGCTCATGGCATATCGCAAAACATCCGAAGCTTTGAGTTTCCGTCCGGGAAACGGGCGGTAGAAGCACAACGCTTCACTTTCCAGTTCAGAGACATTTTTGGCGTTGATCCTGATCTTCCGATTGTTCGCACGATCCTGATAATAGTACCGGCCCAGCCTGTCCTGCATCAGGTTCACAACCGCGCCGTCCGTTTTTTTCCGGACAAGCACCGGTCCTGCCATATGCCGCCACCAATCCCCGTCCAGGGTAACGCGCCGCCGCATGACTCCTCTGGATTCCAGCAGATAGTTCAGCTTTTCATCGATGCCGGTCAGTTCTGATGACAACTCCTTATCCGGAAGATCGTAGAAACGGCAAAGATCATAGAGCGCAGCGTCTTCCTCCGCGTTCAGCTTCATGCCGCTGTCATACCCTTTTTCACGGTTTACCGTCCCGGTCAGGGACCGCACCGCATGATGCAGGTGGAGCCTGTCATGTTCTTTTCTTTCTCTGACCTGCCGGTCAAAATCTGACATGTTCTCCGCCCCCTTTCATTCGGTCGTGACGAGAGTACGGTAGAGTCCTTCCTCGGCATACAGCTCGTCATGCGTTCCCTGCTGAACCACCCGTCCACGGTCCATGACAAGAATCAGGTCGCTGTCGCGGATCGTTGACAGCCTGTGGGCAATGACAATACTTGTGATTCCCCTCTCTTCCAACGCTTTCGTCAGTTCATATTCCGTCTTCGCGTCCAGGGCACTGGTGGCCTCATCAAAGATAGCGATGGTCGGCTCTCCGGACAGCACCCGGGCGATCTCCATGCGCTGGCGCTGGCCTCCGGAGAAGTCCCTTGCGCCCTCCCGCATCCGGTAATCATAGCCCCTCGGACGCTTCATGATATCCTCATGAATCTGCGCGTCCCTTGCCGCCGCAATCGCCGCGGCGTTGGAGATCGTATCGTCCCATAGTTTAATGTTGTCATAGATGCTGTCGGCAAACAGGTAGCTGTCCTGATCCACCACCATCAGCGAGCCGCAGAAAACCTCTTTGGGAATGTCCAGTCTCTTCTTTCCGTCGTAGAGGATCTCTCCGGTCCAGGGCTCATATAGTCCCGCGATCAGCTTCGCGATAGTGGACTTTCCGCAGCCGGACATCCCGATAATGGCAATCTTGTCTCCGGGATGGATGGTGAGGGAGAAATCATTCAGCAGCGGCTTGTCCAGCGGGGAATAGCCGAAGGTCACATTCCTTATCTCAATCTTCCCGGAAAGCTTTTCGTATCTTACGCCATCCGCCATCTCCACCCTGCTCTGCGGCTGCTCCGGGTATTTCATCACGTCGCTGATGCGTTCCATACTGCTGCGCATCTGGGCAATTGACGAAATCGCACCTATCAGCGCACCGGCAGGCTGCATGAACTGGCGCAGCACACCCTGGAAGGCGGTGAGCATACCGGCAGTAAAGTGACCGTCCATAATCAGCTTAGCGCCCACCAGCAGCACAGCGGCATCTGACAGGCTCTGGATGAGAGCGGCCGCGCCCATCAGCCAGCGGGTGTTTTTCTCCTGCTCCGTCTGCGCACGCTGGGCGGAAGCGGAATAACCCGCCCAGCTCTCAAAGTAGCTGTTTTCAGCGCCGGATACCTTGATGGTCTCAACCATGTCGATACCGGTATAGGTTGCGCTGTTGACCATGGAAAGATCCCGCATCTGACGCCGCTGGCTCTCCACCACATAGCGGGAAATGAAAAAACCGGAGAGAGCCGTCAGTGCTATGGCTCCGATGCCGATCAGGGATAGAACCACGCTGTACCGGACCATAATGATAAGGTACAGCACAAGCAGGATGACCTCGCCCAGAAGCGGCGCAAGCTGGCTGACCAGCGTGCCCGCGACGGAATCGTTCAGATCCTGCCTTACGGCCAGGTCTCCCGGCCGGCGCATCGAAAAGAAACGCATGGGAAGGTGCAGGATATGCCAGAGGAAAGATGTGTTGGAAGATACTGACAGCTTCCCAAGCACACGGTAATTGTTGATGGAATGGAACAGGCCTGCCGCCAGGGCAAAGGCCGCTGTCAGAGTCATCGCCCATAGAAGCGGAGCCAGCAGGTTCGATGCCCCGCCGGATATAATGTCATCTGTGAATACGCGGGAGAACGCAGGAGTCAGCAGTGTTGCCGCGCTGGCGAGCACACTCGTCAGCATGAGCATGGCAATGACGGCCCTGCTGCCGTGAAGCCGGTCCATGGCAAACTTCCAGACGGAATCCGGCCTACCGCCGGCAGCAAAGCTTTCAGCCGGTTTCAGGCAGAGGACAACACCGGTGTAAGACGCGTCAAATTCCTCCATGCCGACCCTGACCCGGCCCCGGGCGGGATCGTTCAGGAGGGCGCATGTCTTATCAAACCCCTGCAGCACCACGAAGTGATTGTAATTCCAGTGGATGATCGCCGGAAACTCCACCTTCTCCCGCAGGGACGCGATGCCGTATTTGTAGATATGCACTTCCATCCCGTGCCTGATCGCGGCCTTGGCGATATAGGAGAGCCTGGCGCCGTCCCTGGATATGCCGCAGTCCTCCCGCACCTGCTCCAGCGGCAGGCGCAGGCCGTAATACGCCAGCACCATCGCCAGGGACGCCGCGCCGCACTCCGTGGCCTCCATCTGCATGATTACGGGGATGTTCTTACACTTTTTCATGCTTATTTACCCCGCTTTAGTTGAACACATAGGCGATGGGCTTTACGTCACTGAGAACCACGGACACAGTCACAAGCTCCCGGTCAGCGAACTGCATCTCTTCCTTGATCTCATCATCATAATCAATGATGATGTCATACTGGTACTGTTCCTGTGTATCGCCCCAGAGCACCTGCAGACGCCAGTCGGAGCGCGCCAGCTCCTGAACCTCCTCATAGGAGAAGGGATCGTCCATAACCTCCACTACACGGCCCGTGAAGCTCTTGCCGTTCGCCGGAGTGATGCTTGCCTCGTGGCCAACCAGATAAGGGCCTGAGATACTCACCGGCAGCAGGCAGACCGCCGTACGGTCATAGCTTTTTCCCTTGTATTCACCCTGAAATATCACACCCTGCACGGTGACAGTCTTCGGGATGCTGCCGGTAAAGCCCCACACCAGAACGCCCGTGACGATCAGGGTCAGCGCAAGAACGAATATCCACGCAGCCGGCGTTGATACCCGGATATATTCATCGATCTTCTCCGGCGACTGCATCCGGTCGATGCTCTCCCGCCGGAACAATGATTTCTTTTCCTCCATATGGCCGACTCCCTGAATGATGCATGCCTTATTCGCCCCAGATCCCAAGCCAGACTTCTAACCCAAACACATCACAGTTTCTGGACTGGGCAACCTTCTTGGTTTTGGTATATCGATAGCGATACCGATCCGTGATTCTTCCACTCAGATCCTTAGTAAACCACTCAACACTCTTCGGCTTACCGTCTGCTACTGACCATATGTAAGTTGTCACATATCCTGTTGCAGCCCCGTTTTCATCCTTCGAGGAATAAGAAAACTTTACTCTGTATCCGGCTTTATTGTATTCGGCGACGCTCCTGGTTTCTCCGTCTGCACTATTTTTGGTTATAGACTTCAAATTGCCGTTTTTATAATATTTTAATGAATAGCCATCCTCCCTGCTTGTAGATATCTTACCTCTTTTTAAAGTGTACACATCCGTACTCTTCATTGTGTCAGATACATTGCCATCCTTATTCCAGGAAGAGGACGTGGTCTTACCGGAACCCTTTTTATTGTTTTTGTTCCATTTATATTTAGTTTCAGTGGTAAAAGATGCGGCAAGCTGTCCATCCTCATCATAGTAGTAGCAGACATCTTTCTCCTTAACCGGTCTTTTCTTTTTAACCTTATATGATGTTTTAGCGGAATAGCTTTCCCCGGCTTTTCCATCCTTCGACGATACATATTTTAATGATTCCCGCCTGAGGTTGCCGCCTTTCCATTGATAAGAATACTTCAGGGATTCAGTTTCCCTGCCGTCATCACTTTTCCAGGTAATATCAAGAGATCTGACTTTTCCCTGCTTGTCAAAAACAGCTTTAAATGTCTCACCGGACGGCACCCACGCACCCTTTGCATCATCCCATATGTATTCGATCCCCGCGGTCGGCACATAGCTTCTGCCGCTCCCGGCAGATTTCTTTGTCTCTTTAGCGAATGCGGTACCCGGAATCGTGGTGACTATCATCACGGCGAGCACAGCCGCCAGCAGTTTTCCTGTTATTTTCATTTTATTATCCACCTTTTTCTATTTATAACTATTCAGCACCCCCCTGGAACTGTCATATGTCAGGACGGCAAGCTTGCTTGCCGGACAGATTCTGACAGTTTACAAGGGGCTGAATAGTTACTTTCACTTTTTATAGCGCCATATGATCCTTCCTTTGTCCGGCTGACTTGGGGATACCTCGACCAGCACCCTGTCTCCAAAACGGATTCTGATAAAGTTCTGGCGAAGCTTGCCTGAAATATGTGCAGTTATCGTACTGCCATTCTTCAGCTTAACACGGAACATCGCGTTCGGCAGCAGTTCAAGAATAGTCCCTTCCTCCTCAGACTTCTCTGATTTGGAACCACTGTTGGCGGAAGATCCTGCCGCAATGTTTTTTACACTTTTAACAGACTTCTTAGGACGTTTTGTCCCTTTCCCGTTGACAGTACTGCCTGAGGCCTTCCGTTTTTTCTGCTTTTTGCTTTTTTTAGACGACTTCCCTTTCGATACTTTTTTAGCAGAAAACAGGCTGCTCATTATCCCCAGGCTATGGACCGCGTTCTTTGATATATGGCCGGCTGCAGATGCGCTCGTTCCAAACAGAACCGATACCATCATCACGAGGACAATCATTTTGATTACTCTTTTCATGATACTCTCCTTTCGGTCAGGAAGCATATACCTACGTTATATAGAAATTATACTTTTGTTTACCGATATGGTCAAACTGATGGCCTTCTGTCCCCGCGGATCATCCGCATGCTATAGTCTTTCTCTTCATCGTACAGCATCAGACACCACTTCTCGACAGAATCTCCCTGGCAACATGTACGCCGCTCGCGGATGCATGCGAAAGTGAATGAGTCACTCCGCTCCCGTCCCCGATGATGAACAGGCCGGGGTGAATGCTCTCAAGGTTTTCATCAAGCTTAACTTCCATATTGTAGAATTTCACTTCCACCCCATATAGAAGCGTGTCGTCATTGGCCGTACCAGGGGCAATCTTGTCCAGCGCGTAGATCATCTCTATGATCCCATCCAGAATCCGCTTGGGAAGAACGAGGCTGAGGTCTCCGGGCGTCGCATGCAGCGTCGGAATCACCATGCTTTTTTTCAGGCGCTTTTCATTGCTCCTGCGGCCCCTGATCAGGTCCCCGAAGCGCTGGACAATGACCCCGCCTCCAAGCATGTTGGACAGCCTGGCAATACTCTCCCCATACCCGTTGCTGTCATGGAAGGGTTCGGAAAAATGCTTCGAGACCAGGAGCGCAAAGTTCGTGTTATCCGTCTGCTTCTCGGGATCCTCATAGGAATGCCCGTTCACCGTCACAATCCCGTTCGTATTTTCATTTACGACGATGCCGTTCGGATTCATGCAGAAGGTCCGGACCGAATCTTCAAACTTCTCCGTGCGGTATACAATCTTGCTCTCGTAAAGCTCATCCGTCAGGTGCGAAAAGATCACCGCCGGCAGTTCCACCCTGACACCGATATCAACCCGGTTGCTTTTGGTCGGAATTGAAAGCTGTCTGCATACCTCTTCCATCCAGGCGCTCCCGCTCCGGCCGACGGAAACAATGCAGTTCTTACACTGATACCGGTCCTTCTCTGACACAACCAGATATCCGTTTTGCGTCTTTTCGATTCCCTCTACAGCTTCATCAAAGAAAAAGCTCACCTTCTCAGAAAGCATCTGATACAGGTTCTCCAGCACTATATAATTGATATCCGTTCCCAGATGGCGGACAGAAGCATTCAAAAGCTGCAGCTTGTTCTGCATGCACAGCTTGCTGAACTTTGTTCCTGCAGTTGAATAGAGCTTTGTCCCTTCTCCGCCATGGCTGACATTGATGGAATCGACGTACTCCATCAGCTCCAGGGCCCGCTCCCTTCCGATGTGCTCATATAAGGAACCGCCGAAGTCGTTTGTGATATTATACTTCCCATCGGAAAAAGCACCGGCACCCCCGAATCCGTTCATGATGGAGCACCGTCTGCAATTGATGCATGACTTTACCTTATCCCCGTCGATCGGGCATTTCCTCCGGCTGAGCTCGTACCCGGCTTCAATCACCACAACGGAAAGATCCGGATCCTTTTTCACCAGTTCATAGGCAGCGAATATTCCGCCGGGCCCGGCTCCGATGATTACAACATCATACTGTTTCATTTCTCACGTCACCTCTCATATGTGCTACTTCAGGCAATTAGGTATTATAACACTGATATATTGTTTTTTACTATAGAACATAATCCCGGGTATACTCTCTGAGTTGGAAACCAGAAATGGAGGAGCCTTAGCTCCTCCAAAACTCACTCGATCATATTACGACGAATTACTGCTGTACTATTACTGTCAACTTTTTGCTGCGTCCGTTCTGTGCGTAGACCCAGACATTGCAGGTACCTGTCCCGACTGCCTTGATCCTGCCCTTCTTGTCCACAGTCGCAACGTTAGTATCGGAAGTTGCGTAGCGGTACCATGCGCTGTGATTTGTACCGAGAAGTTTCTTTCTCTTATTCCTTTTCCGTAACGGATAGAATGCTGATTCTCTTTCGAAAGTCCTCATACTTCTCCCTGACAAGGTTCCTGTCTTTCACCGCACGGCGCAATACATACAAAATATCTGTGATTGCGGAAGAAGACACCAACTTGATGTCCTTCCTCTTTGTTGCCAGGTCAAAAACCTTCTCTGCATCTTCCGTAAATCCCTGATTTGCGCCAAGGTAATCCAGTACAATGTTCGTATCCAAAAGAACCCTCATAGACCTAATCGTTCCTTTCTCACCTCATCCGGATCCAAAGGCCGGCCAGCTATACCCTTCAAGCTTTTGAAATTGATTTCTTCGGCTTCTTCTTCGGTAATCGGTGTGATTGTTACCTTAAACGCTGTGCCTGTCAAATTGTCCGTATCAAAGATGCCTTTCAGCTTATCCTTACGAACAGCAACTGTATTCGTCATGACTTTCACCTCATTCCCATATTATTTCCGAACCTGACAGGGTATACTAACCCCGTCACATCCGACGGTTATCCATCACGAATGTAGTATTCAGTTTCAAACGCCCCGCAAGACGCAAAAAGGGCACAGTTAGCCCATGCTCTGCTCTGCTCTGCTCTGCTCTGCTCTGCTCTGCTCTGCTCTGCTCTAAAGCAGCGTAGGTCTATTCCGCATGGCTGTCAATTAAAAATGGCTTTCTGTAAAGGAATGCATTATTGTGCTGATGAAAAAACTCATATCTATTATATTTGTTTTATACTCATCCCGCAATGATATGTGCCAGAATGACACAAACCCACTATCCACCGGTACCGCCTATGTTCTCAATGTGATCTACGCCAGGCGCGAGCAGCTGAAGGCCCTTTCGCACATGAAGCTGGATTGAGCCGCATTTCCAGCTCGGAAAACATATAACCACCGAACCTAACAGGGTATAATACCCCCGTCAGAATCCGACGGTTATCCATCACGAATACAGTATTGCTTGTACTTGTAATATGTCCCCCGCGCCAGCCCGGTGAGCTTGATGACATCCTTGTTGTTAAGAGTGCCGTCAAAATCCCTTGAGTGCTTCCGGATCTACTGCTTGGAGGCTACGCTCTTCTTTGTCGTGAGCTTCTTCCCCGGAACACCGCCTATCTGCTTTCCCTTCAGCCTTGCCGTCTCGATCCCTTCCCGCGTACGCTGGTGCAGATCCTGCACTTCCTTCTCCGCCTGATCGAAGGCGAGGCGAATCTGATCCTCTGCCAGCCTCAGCAGATATTTGTTGATCCTGTCCAGAGTGAAAGCGGTTCAGGAAGAAAACGGGTGGCTTGATGAGTATATTTTCACCGGCGCCGACGGAAGGATCACTGTCCACCAGCTCTCGTCCTGCATGAAGAACAAGTGCAGCCAGATCGGGATCAGATCCAAAGGGATCAATGCCTACAGGCGTACCGTCAACTCCCTGATCAGGGCAAACGGGCTTTCGGCGGAAGCCGCGGGCGCGATGATCGGCAACACTCCCTCAGTCAACAACCAGTACTATACTTTCGACGTTACGGAAGACAGTAAGAAGTATGACGTGTTGGATCAGGTGAACCAGTTTATGTTGAATCCCGGGGGATCGCCCGGTCGTTCCAGATGAGCTAGCCAGCCCGGCCAGTCAAATAAACAGGTAGATCAGCGGCTCAATTTCATGGCCTGACCGAGGCAATCAGCCTGCCCAACCAGCCCAACCACTTGAAAAGCGGGCTCCCGTTTCCGGAAACCCGCTTAGATAAAGGATTTCGTCGATGCGACTGGATTTGAACCAGCGTTCTCCGCTCCGCTCCGGTCGGCCCTAAGCGCTCGTCCACTGGACGAGCAGGGCCCTCTGCGCCCGAAGCGTTCGCTCCGAGAGGCTGCTTGCGCAACCGGCCTTAACGACACGAAAAAAGGATACCTGACGGTATCCTTTTTCGTGTCGATGCGACTGGATTTGAACCAGCGGCCTCTGCGTCCCGAACGCAGCGCTCTACCAAACTGAGCCACGCATCGTTATTCTGTTGTGTGCTTCCCTGAAGCAAGCTTCATCATAATAACACCGGTGCAACAGAATTGCAAGCATTTTTTTGAACTTCATAGTTACTATTCACGGCCGCTCTGAGACTGAATCCTGACTCGTCACGCTTGCGTGTAAGAGGCAGGTTCAGGACTCAGAGCATGGCCGCGAAGCGGG
>DFHY01000024.1 GCA_002371345.1 Lachnospiraceae bacterium UBA3711 | reverse complement strand
AAAATGTAAAGGAATAGAATAAGTCCCGGAGGAGCATTTTATGCGAAAAGAAAAAAACATCACTGATTTCACAACCGGAAACGTACCGCGGCAGCTGGTGATATTCGCCACTCCGCTGTTTCTGTCGAGCCTTCTGCAGCTTGTATACAACATGGTCGACATGATCATCGTAGGACAGAAGCTGGGCAAGGTCGGTCTTAGTGCGGTCTCGGTAGGCGGTGATGTTACAGGCTTCCTGACATTTGTCGCAATGGGATTCGGCAACGCCGGACAGATCATCATCTCACAGTACATCGGATCAGGGCAGAAGGATAAAATCAGCAGATTCATCGGAACTATGATGTGGTCTCTGATGGGATGCGGTGTTGTGATAAGTGTTGGCTGTCTGGCCATGAAGACACAGATTCTGAGCCTGATGAATACTCCTCAGGAGGCTTTCTCAGAAGCAGTCAGCTATGCTACTGTAACAATGGCGGGACTTATATTCATATATGGCTACAATGTGATGAGTGCCGTGCTGAGAGGAATGGGAGATTCAGTCCGCCCTTTCATATTTATAGCTATTGCTGCTGTTGGCAACATTATTCTGGATATTGTATTCGTAATTGTGATGAATATGGGCAGCGGAGGTGCAGCGCTTGCTACAGTAGCCAGCCAGGCATTCTCATTTGCAGGCTGCAGCATATATATCTATAGGAATAAACAGAAATACGAACTGACTCTGGCCAGAGATGAACTGCTGGGAATTGACAGCGGGATGCTTCTCAGCCTTTTAAAACTTGGTGTGCCGATGGCTATCAAATCAGCCTCAATTCATCTGTCCAAGTTGTTCGTAAACGCATACGTTAACTCATACGGAGTCGCGGTGTCAGCATTTGCCGGAATTGCGAATAAGATGTCAAGCGTGGTGAATACCCTTTCGAACTCATTCAATACCGCAGGAGCATCGATGGTCGGACAGAATATCGGCGCAGGAAACTATGACAGAGTCGGCAGGATAATGAAAGCTGATTATTCCATTACAGTTACACTTGCAGCTGTGTTTTCTGTTCTCATATTCATGTTCCCGGAACAGATATACGGACTTTTCACAAAAGAACCTGATGTAATTGCGATCGGGATAAAGTTTGTTCCGATCGCGATAGTCCTTTTCTTCGGAAGTGCTTCCAGATCGGGTATGAATGCCCTTATCAATGGAAGCGGCAACTATAAGGTAAATTTTGCAACGGCCATTCTTGACGGGATCGTAATGAGAATAGGACTGGCGCTGATTTTCGGGCTTGTGCTGGGAATGAAGCACTACGGGTTCTGGCTTGGCGATGCTCTTGCGGGATTCACACCGCTCTGGATAGGACTCATATTTTACTTCTCAGGTAAGTGGAAAAAGAGAAGCATTTAATAAAAAATTACGCCAGAGCGCAGCAATTCATTATGTACTGCTCTGGCGCTTTTAATTTGTAATGATACAGGCTATTCAAGCGTGTTCTTTATGAGGTAGCTGTCTTCTTCGATCGGTCTCAGCTCACTGAGGTCGTATGGTGTGTCCTGGTACACAAGATTCAGCCAGTTTGTATAGGTGCAGTTGGAGCTTGAACGCCAGGAGAGTATCGGTTCCCTGGACGGATCATCGCCCGGATAGTAGTTGACCGGGATGGCCGGGTCCAGACCCTTTGCGAGATCCCGCTTGTACTCTTTATCAAGGTCATATCTGTCATATTCCGAGTGCCCTGTAACAAACACCTGCCTGGATGAGTAAGCAAGGATCAGATAGCTACCGGCCTCAGGACTGTCAGCAACAACATAGAGCTCAGGATTGCTTCTGACTTTTTCTTCATCGAGACCTGTATATCTCGACTGGGGAACAAAGAATATATCATCCATTCCTCTCATCAGGATCTTCTTCCTGTGAATGACGCGGTGAAGATACACACCGCTCAGCTTTTCAGGCAGCATCCGCTTCTGTATCCCGTGGTGGTAGTAAAGACCTGCCTGTGCTCCCCAGCATATGTGGAATGTGGAGTAGACATGTGTCTTCGACCATTCAAATATCTGACAAAGCTCGTCCCAGTAGTTGACTTCTTCGAATTCCAGCTGCTCCACCGGGGCGCCTGTGATGATCAGCCCGTCAAAACGTTTGTACCTGACGTCTTTGAATGTCTGATAGAATTTGTTGAGATGGGATCTGTCCACGTGAGTGCCGCGGTGAGTTGCTGTAGTAAGGAATGTGATCTCCAGCTGAATAGGAAAATTCGAAAGGACTCTGAGTATGTCAAGCTCGGTATCTTCCTTCAGCGGCATGAGATTGAGAATGGCGATCTCAAGCGGCCTTATATCCTGAGAGACCGCCCGGCTCTCATCCATTACGAATATGTTTTCATCCTCCAGTATCTTTTTGACCGGAAGATCGTTCTGTATCTTGATCGGCATTGATTGACTTCTCCTGTCCCGGATCTGCGGTTAATAATGTTTAATTATGATATTATGCCGCCTCACATGCTGTCAAATCATATTTGCAGAGAAAAACAGAGTCCGGTCACTTGCATGATCATGTTTTTTTCAGTAAGATTTTTTTTATGAAAACAGAAAAAGGAGGCATCAGGGAAAATGAAAGATTACGAACTCGGAACTAAATGTGTTCAGGCAGGATATACACCGGGCAACGGAGAGCCAAGGCAGATCCCTATAATACAGTCGACGACTTTTAAGTACGATACCGGCGAAGACATGGGAAAACTGTTCGACCTTGAAGCATCCGGTTACTTTTATACCAGACTTCAGAATCCGACCAACGACATGGTCGCAGCCAAGATAGCGGCTCTTGAGGGCGGCACGGCAGCAATGCTTACATCTTCCGGTCAGGCAGCCAACTTCTTTTCTTTGTTCAACATATGTGAATCAGGGGATCACATCGTCTCGTCCGCATCGATATACGGAGGAACATTCAACCTGATCTCCGTGACTATGGCAAAGATGGGCATAAGCGCAACATTCCTCTCTCCGGACTGCACAGAGGAAGAGCTGAACGCTGCATTCCGGGAAAACACAAAAGCAGTCTTCGGTGAGACAATAGCGAACCCTGCACTGACTGTTCTCGATATAGAGAAGTTCGCAAAAGCTGCGCACGAACACGGCGTGCCTCTGATCGTAGACAATACTTTCCCGACTCCTGTAAACTGCAGACCGATAGAATGGGGCGCGGATATCGTTACACATTCGACGACCAAGTACCTTGACGGACATGGTGCCGCAGTTGGCGGAGCTATTGTTGACTCAGGCAGATTCGACTGGATGGCTCATAAGGACAAGTTCCCGGGTCTCACGACGCCTGATGACTCATATCATGGGATAATCTATGCGGAGAAGTTCGGAAATGAGGGAGCATTTATCACCAAGGCGACCTCACAGCTGATGAGAGATTTCGGCAGCATCCAGTCGCCGCAGAATGCATTCCTGCTCAATCTGGGCCTCGAATCACTCCATGTCCGCATGCCTAAGCATGTAGAGAACGGGCAGGCTGTTGCGGAGTTCCTGGATAAACATCCTAAGGTAAAGAAGGTCAGCTACTCCGGTCTCCCTGGAGATCCGTATTATGAGATCGCCAGAAAATATATGCCAAACGGCGGATGCGGAGTCGTTTCGTTCGAGCTCGAAGACAGAGCCGCGGCGGAGAAGTTCATGGGACGCCTGAAACTCGCTGCGATAGAGACCCATGTTGCCGATGCAAGGACATGCTGTCTTAACCCGGCTTCGACCACGCACCGTCAGATGACGGATGAGCAGCTGAAGGCTGCCGGTGTTCCGGCAGGACTTGTAAGGATGTCTTGCGGACTTGAAGATAAAGAGGATCTGATCGAGGATATCAGACAGGCACTTGAAGATTAGGCAGGAG
>DFHY01000073.1:17473-18577 GCA_002371345.1 Lachnospiraceae bacterium UBA3711 | reverse complement strand
TGAAGAGAACAGGTTGGGGAGATCACTTCCTATAAACTCATTGCTGATCCTCTCTGCTCTTCAGTCTGTTCGGAGAGCGTCGCTACATGAACTGGCAGATAAAATTCACGTTAGCGAAGTTCGGACAAAAGCAAATGTTGAGAAGCTGGTTGAGGCAGGTCTTGTAGAAGCAATAGGCAACACAACTGCCAGGACATACATTTTAAGTTCCAAAGTCTATCGTGAGCAGGATAATATGGTTGGCTACGTCAGGCAGACAGGCATCGATATAATAAAATACGAAGAACTGATTATGAAACTGGCAGTCAACCAGAATGGTTCTGTAACCCGCGAGAATGTTGTTGATCTATTGGGAATTAACCCGCCGCAGGCATATAGAATTCTTAAAAAACTCACTGAAAAGGGAAAACTTACCCTTGCAGGAAGCGGGAGAGCAGCACATTATGAAGTGATATAAACGCACGAAAACGCACGCGTGCGATTATTTCGTGTATTTCATTATAGCGTTCAGGCAAACCGGAGTCATTCAGGGTTCTGCTCAAAATGCCTGTAAAAACAGAGATATGCCAATTACATCTGCTTTTTACCTGCTCTTCAGGGCTGACGGTAGCAGATAACGTAGATATATTGAAAGATACATTGAATATTCTGAAACAGGGTTTCTATGGCAGACCTGGGCATCGTTCTGCATTGCTGCGGATGAAAGAGATGGAGTTATGAAGTATACGAAACTGGGGAATTCAGATCTGAATGTATCCCGAATCTGCATGGGCTGCATGGGATTCGGGGATTCCGGACGCGGCCAGCACAGCTGGACGATTGACGAGGGGCATACAAGAAAAATCATTAAACGAGGGCTGGAACTCGGTGTTAATTTCTATGACACCGCCATCGCCTATCAGAGCGGTACCAGCGAGCAGTATGTCGGCCATGCACTCCGTGATTTCTCAAAGCGGGACGAGGTGGTTGTCGCCACCAAGTTCCTGCCCAGAACACAAGAAGAGATAGAAAATGGAATCAGCGGCCAGCAGCACATCGGGAACATGATCGACACAAGTCTAAAGAACCTCGGCATGGACTATGTGGATCTGTACATCTATCACA
>DFHY01000073.1:12169-17410 GCA_002371345.1 Lachnospiraceae bacterium UBA3711 | reverse complement strand
CACATGTGGGACTGGCAGACACCCATCGAAGACATCATGGACGGCTTAAGCCGTATCGTGAAGGCAGGAAAGGCCAGATATATTGGCATTTCCAACTGCTTTGCATGGCAGATCGCGAAGGCAAATGCCCTGGCGGAGAAGGAGGGCTTTTCGAAGTTCGTCTCCATCCAGGGGCACTACAACCTGATCTTCCGCGAGGAAGAGCGGGAAATGGTTCCTTACTGCAATGAAGAGAATATCGCGCTTACACCTTACAGCGCCCTGGCCTCCGGCAGACTTTCAAGGCTCCCCGGAGAAGGCGGAACGAAGCGTGCTGAGGAAGATACCTACGCAAAGTTCAAATATGACGCCACGGTAGCGCAGGATAACGTGATCATCGCCCGGGTTGCAGAACTGGCAGAAAAGCGCGGAGTGACCATGACGGAAGTCTCTCTTGCCTGGCTGCTTACCAAGGTGACGTCCCCAGTCGTCGGCGCTACGAAGATGCATCATATCGAAGGGGCGGCTAAGGCAGTGGATCTGGAGCTTACAGCCGAAGAACTTGCCTGGCTGGAAGAGCCCTACGTGCCGCATCCGCTGGCAGGCGTCATGGCACAGAACAAGCCGGCCGCTGCAAAGGAAAAACATGTATGGTCTACAGGGGATCAGAAGATTGGAATGTAAGAGGAGGAGAGCAAAATGTCCGAAAAAATCATACAGACAGCAGGAAGAAACCAGCTTGGAGTATTCGCGCCGATGTTTGCGCATCTCAATGACGATGTGCTCTTTGGTGAAGTGTGGAATGAGGAAGCAATCGACGTAAAGACGAAGTGCATCATTACGGTGGTATCCCTGATGGCTTCCGGAATCACGGATTCCTCCCTGTCCTATCATCTGCAGAACGCCAAGGCGCACGGCGTAACAAAGGAGGAGATCGCCGCAATCATCACCCATGCCACGATGTATGTCGGTTGGCCAAAGGGCTGGGCGGTGTTTCGGCTGGCCAAGGAGGTCTGGAATGAGGAAGCCCCGAAGCTGACGGAGAAGGACAGATACCAGAATACCATCTTCTTCCCGGTCGGGGAGGCGAACCCATATGGAGAGTTCTTCGTAGGACAGAGCTATCTCGCTCCCGTCTCCACGGAGCAGGTTCCTGTTTTCAACGTAACCTTTGAACCCGGCTGCCGTAACAACTGGCATATCCATCACGCGAAGAGCGGCGGCGGTCAGATGCTGATCTGTGTCGGCGGCAGAGGCTATTATCAGGAATGGGGCAAGGATCCTGTTGAAATGACCCCCGGTACGGTGGTCAATATTCCTGCAAATGTCAAGCACTGGCACGGCGCGGCGCCGGATTCCTGGTTTTCACATCTTGCGATTGAGGTGGCAGGAGAAGAGACCAGTGCGGAATGGCTGGAAGCTGTAAACGCTGAAGATTACAGCAAGCTGAAATGAAAGACGGTGAGAAACCCATCCGGCTGATGGGCTTCTCAACCACATATATTATTGTATTGGAAGATAAGGAATAAAACCATGAAAAAAGTCCTTTCTATCATATTGGCGGTTCCTTCGAAGCGGGATCCCGAACTACCTGTTCTTCCGCGTACCGTTCGCGTTTCTGGATTATGAGAAAGCCGGAGTGCTGGTTTTCTTTGAAAACCTGCTGATGCTGTCCTTCTGGGGATTTACCGGAACCCAGGCGGCGCTGATCTGCCGGAATGCCGCAAAAAAGTATGAGAAGAAAAAGAACCCGCTCATCCCTGTAGCTGCCCTCATGGCGGCGGTGATCATCGGTGTCGTGCTGATGCTCCTGTTTCCGCCCGCAGACGGGCAGGGATCCTTTGGAACGGCAGATTGGTCAGCGCAGCAGTCAGATGCTGTACAAACGCCAGCACCGGACACTGTACAAAATCCAGCACCGGACGGAAAGCAGGAACCTTCACAAGAGGAACACAATGCGGCAAAACAGAACAACTCGCCCGTGGAAGGCAGTGTGTCGTAGGCCACTCCCATGTATTACCGATGGAAGAGCAGTGATAATCAGGACAGAACCGGCTGATCCGGAGAAGCAGTGTACAAATATCACAGGCTTTCAGTATTATTTGTGCATAAGAAAAACGTAAGCTAACCAGTACCATGGTTATCGAGAAAGAAAATGAGTGTTAAGAGTAAAACCGTATCCTGCATCCTGAAGTGTATTGTGATCCTGTCAGCTGTTTCAGGAGTCAGCTGAGTGCGGAGGCAGGCAGAAACAGCTTTATGGGCGGAAATAGAGTGTTTATGTATTTCACGATCCAATCTAATATAGCGATTGCCGTGATCTGTGCGATCAGAGGGATTCTGATAGTCAGGTCATGCTGTTGCAGACTTCTTTGTTACAGGCATCTACGGGAATATTGAGATGAAAAGCATTGTATTTGTGACACACTGGGGAAGTGAGGCCGGTGCATTTGGATTCACAAATAAACTGCCATTTATGGGGTGTGTTTGGTGGATTGTATTTCTTCTTATCGCGATGCTCATAGTCGGCGCAGCATATCTGCTCATTCTGAAATTATTGAAGAAGAAAGCTTATTCTGAGAAGAACAACATATGATTAGGGTGAGTCGCTTTTCAAATACTCCTGGAGAGTGGATTAATACCGCATCAGTTATCCACGATACAGGAGCTTTTTCTCATTAAGGCCAATGGCCTGCCGACGCATCTCATCAAGAATAGCAGGTCCTTTGTCTTTCCTGAAGTGGCGCTCTGCCGTGATGAGAACAGGATTATTCTTAATTTCTTGTAACAAAAACGATTAACGTACGTCTAACCAATGAGTCTGCAGGAAAGGAGGTGAGAAAGTGGCAGCCCTGCTCAGTCCGAAACAGGCAGCTCCGGACAGCCGGAAGCTGTATGAAACGTACTATATGCGTGTGTTCTCCTACGCGATGACGCTGGCGGGAGACAGGAGCCTGGCGGAGGAGATCACGCAGGAGACCTTCTATCGTGCGTTTTCCAGGAAAAATGAGTTCCGAGGGGATTCCAGTGAGGTGACCTGGCTGTGCGCCATCGCGAAGAATTACTTCGTGGACGAGAAACGGCGGCAGAAGAAGACCGAGCCGATTCCTGATGATATGCCTCAGACAGGCGGTGGACTCGAGAAGAAGGCCGTCGACCGGGATACTTCGTTCCGGATCCATGTAGCGCTGCATGGTCTGGAGGAACCGTACAGGGAAGTGTTCGAACTTCGGATCTTCGGCGAGCTGAGTTTCCGCGAGATCGGGATGATCTTCGGAAAGACTGAGAACTGGGCACGTGTCACTTATCACCGTGCAAGACTGAAGATACAGGAAAGGATGGATCAGACATGAAGATAGATTGTGAAGTGATCCGTGATCTGCTTCCGCTGTACGCGGATGATGCCTGCAGTGATAAGAGCCGCATGATGGTGGATGAGCATCTTGAAGAATGCAGTGCCTGCCGCGAGCAGCTGGAACGGATCCGGAAGACAGAGATCGATGATTCTCTGCGGGATGAAAAAACCTCGGTGATCAGGTATGGAGAGACCCGGTTCAGACGCCGGTCTGCAGCGGTGGGATCCGCGATGTCGGGACTCTTCATGATCCCGATCCTTGTGTACCTGATAGTAAATATCTATACAGGATCTTCCCTGGGCATATTTTTCATAGTGCTGTCAGCCATTCTGGTGGCTGCGTCGGTGATCATCGTACCTCTGATGGTGTCGGAAGACAGGCTGTTCTGGACGTTCTGCGCGTTTTGTGCAAGTCTGATGGTTCTTCTGGCAGTGACCTGCCTGTTCTCGCACGGCAGCTGGTTCTGGGTCGCATCGAGCGCCACACTGTTCGGGCTTGGGATTGCAGCCATGCCATTCCTGGTAAGAGCCCGGCCGGTGCGGAAGATAATCGGAGACAGCAATCCGGTCATGATCGTGATCGGTATTGATGTGATCCTGTTCATCAACATGATGAACATGATCTCAAACCATGGAAAGATCACCTTAGGAAGCATACTGTTCACGCTCGGCGTCATCGCGGGCATCGTTGTAATCACCAGTGAGATTCTCCGAAAGAGAAGGGAGAAAAATGAGAAATAAAACGATTGCAAAAACAGGTACGGCCACCCGTGTATTTCTTTGGAATGGAAAAATAAATAGAAAACACAATACACAATAGATTTGTTATATGGTAAAACTTATAGGGAGAGTTTCTTATGATTGAGAACAGGGGATGCACTATCTGATGGCTGATGAAATGCGCCTCAGCTTATGGCATAAAGCCATCAGGCTGAGGCACTTGCTTTGGGAAGAAAAACAGTCCTGACCCTGTTGCTTACAGCCTGTTCCTCCGGCGGCCAGGCCAAAGAGGATAGGAACGACTGGACCGGTGAAGCCGTTACAGAAACGGCAGCCACAGACCGAAAGGGAATACCCGGAGGAATAGGGTGGTAAAAGCCGGTGCGGTTTTATTATCATGGAAAGGAATATGAGATGGAATATCGCAGATTTGGTTCGCATTATCTTGTCAGGATTGACCGTGGGGAAGAGATCATGGAGTCTCTGACGCAGATGTGCAGCAAGGAAGGAATTCTGCTTGGAGCTGTCAGCGGGCTTGGAGCGGCAGACTATGCGAAGGTTGGTATATATCGTGTTGCGGATCATCAGTTTGAAGGAAGAGAGTTCAGTGGCGAGCAGGAGATTTCTTCCATTGTCGGAAGTATCACCGAGAAGGGCGGCGCTCCTTATCTGCATCTGCATATCAATCTTTGCGACGAGAATATGAGTATCCATGGCGGGCATCTGGTGGCATGCAGAATCTCCGGAACCTGTGAGCTGACAGTAACGGTATTGGAAGGACAGGTTGGACGGGCTTATGATGAGGAAACCGGGCTGAACCTGTTCGACTTTGATTAACAAACAAAAATGGTAAGTATGTATGGTTCTTTTCTTGTGTGAGGGAGTGGATTTTGGGAAATTTTGCTCCGTGGGTAGAAATGTGGGCAAGAATAGTGAACGGCAAGAAGCAGATCGTCAATAAGTCCATTTTGAAAACTGAGGCGATATGTGAAGCGAGGTTCATGTAATGAAGAATAATACAGCGAGAATTACGGTTCTCTGCAGCCTGATTATCGCGGTTATCATGATACTGGGCACAATCTGGGCGGGGCAAAGCGCGAAAAAGGATACCGAGCAGGCTGTCCGTACTGTCAGCCTTCTATACCTGGACGAGTTAGCCGGCCGCCGGGAGCAGGTTGTGGAGAACA
>DFHY01000073.1:0-12062 GCA_002371345.1 Lachnospiraceae bacterium UBA3711 | reverse complement strand
AAGAGGATCTGAGTGACAAGGCACATCTGGAGGCGTATCAGTCCCGCATGAAGAAGCTTTATAAGCTGGACAAGTTTGCCTTTGTCGATACGGATGGCCTGATCTATACATCCCAGGGGACGCAGAACAATATCGATGAATATGGCTTTGACTACAGAACCCTTTCAGAGCCGGAAATCTCTATCTTTAATCTAAACAGCCCGGAAAAAAAGGTGGTCATCGCGGTTCCGGTCAGTATTCCGTTTGGCGGGAAAACGCTGACAGTCTGCTTTATGGAAATCGATATGGACGTCATGCTGTCGGGCGTGTCGATGGATGCGGGAAGCGGAGGCGCCACCTTCTGCAACATCTATACAACTGACGGCATCGCCTTAACCAATATGGTTCTGGGGGGGCTTTCATCAGAGGATAATCTGCTGACGACCATGCAAGCCGCAGAATACGAAGACGGGTATTCTTATGACAGTTTTTTGAAGGAGTTTCAGGCCGGGCATCGCGGTGAGGTTTCCTTTAAGTACAACGGTATTCACGAAACACTGAGCTATGTTCCGGTGAACGGTACGGACTGGCTGCTGACGTATCTAATCCGGGAAAGCGTCATCAGTGACGAGATCAGCTATATCTCAGATGGTATTTTCAGGAGAAGCATTATCCAATCTGTGATAACCGTTATCGCTATGCTTGGTATGTTTGCCTTTGTTTTCACAGAAACACGGCGCAACGCGCAGCTTCTTCTGGACCGGGAAACTGCGGAAGCCGAGGTCAGAGGAAAACAGGAGGAGCTGGAACAGCGTATTAAGCTGCAGGAGCAGCTTGAGGAGCAGAGCAAGCTGCTCAGAGAGGCGCTGTCGGAGGCGGAGCAGGCGAATAAGGCGAAGACCGCATTTCTCTCCAGCATGAGCCATGAGATCCGCACTCCCATGAACGCGATCATCGGTCTCGACAATATTGCGCTTAACGATCCGGAGACACCGGAAAAGACGAAGGAGTATTTGAGAAAAATCGGCGCATCCGCCGACCATCTCCTGTATCTGATTAATGATATTCTGGATATGTCCCGCATCGAGTCGGGGCGTATGACCCTAAAGAATGAGGAGTTTTCCTTCTCGGAATTGTTGCAGGCAGTCAACACCATGTTCAGCGGACAGGCTGCCGACAAGGGGCTGGCTTACCATTGCCGCATCAACAGTGAGGTGGATGACTACTATATCGGCGACAATATGAAGCTGCGCCAGGTGCTGATCAACATTCTGGGCAACGCTGTGAAATTCACCCCCACAGGAGGCAGCGTTTCGCTCCAGGTGGAGCGGAAGGCACAGTATAACGGGAAGTCCACGCTCTGCTTTATAATCACGGACACGGGTATCGGTATCAGCGAGGAATATTTGCCGCGTATTTTTGATGCCTTCAGCCAGGAGGATTCCTCTACTACCAACAGGTACGGAAGCTCCGGCCTCGGTCTGGCCATCACAAAGAGAATCGTCGAAATGATGAACGGCGATATCCGGGTGGAGAGTGAGAAAGGTAAGGGTTCCGTCTTTGTTGTTACGGTAACGCTGACCGATTCCGGCCGAAAAGGAACAGATGACACAGATGACGTCCGCCCGGCAGATATGTCCGTACTGATTGTAGACGATGACCCAATCGCCTGTGAGCACGCAAGGCTGGTTCTTGAAAAAGCCGGCATCGCTTCCGAGGTCGCAGCCTCCGGCCCGGAGGCCATCGAAAAGGTTCAGCTTCGTCATGCCAGGATGGAGCCGTACAATCTGATCCTCGTCGACTGGAAAATGCCGGAGATGGACGGTGTGGAAACAACACGAAGGATTCGTTCTGTCATTGGAAACGAATCCGCGATCATCATTCTGACGGCATACCGCTGGGACGATATTCTGGATGAGGCGGTTCAGGCAGGGGTCGACAGTTTTATCCCCAAGCCGCTGTTTGCCGCCGCTGTGATGGAGGAGTTTAAATCAGCCCTCCGGCGAAAGGGTGACTTGGCCGCACAGCGTACTCATAAGGCGGAGCTGGCGGGGCGGCGTATCCTGCTTGCGGAGGATATGCAGATTAACGCGGAAATCATATCCATGATCCTGCAGAGCCGCGATATGGAGATCGATTTGGCGGAGAACGGCAGAATCGCGGTGGAGAAATACGGTGGGCATGAACCGGGTTATTACGATGCGGTACTGATGGATATGCGTATGCCGGAAATGGACGGCCTGGAAGCCACACGGCGCATCCGGGCTATGGACAGAGAGGACGCCCGGCTTGTTCCCATTATTGCTTTGACTGCCAACGCCTTTGACGAGGACGTGCAGCGTTCCCTGCAGGCGGGACTCAACGCACATCTGTCCAAGCCCGTACAGCCGGAGGTCTTGTTTGAGACCTTGGAAAGCCTGATTCAAAACTGATAGAGCCAGTTTGCTAAGGAGGCTGCCGGAGTAATCCATTACTTCACTACGCAGCAGATCAAGGAAACCAACATTTATGTATGTACGGAGAGTGAGAAGAGAGATGGAAGAAAAACATGTGCGCGTGATCGAGATAAAGAAAAGCGTGTTTGAGAACAATGACAGGGAAGCGGACAAGCTGAGACAGGAGCTTCGCGGGAAGGGAATCTTTCTGCTGAACCTGATGTCCTCTCCCGGGGCGGGAAAGACAACCACCCTGATGCGGACGATCGAGGCTTTGCGCGGCCGATTCCGGATCGCGGTGATGGAAGCGGATATCGATTCTGATATTGACGCGAAGAAGATCGCCGCTTTGGGCGTGGAGGCTGTTCAGCTTCATACCGGCGGCATGTGCCATCTTGACGCAGGCATGACCAGACAGGGCATTGAGGAACTGGCCTCCAAGGACATCGATATCGCCATCCTGGAGAATGTGGGCAATCTGGTGTGTCCCGCCGAGTTTGATACCGGCGCTGCCGGGAACGCGATGATTCTGTCGGTGCCGGAGGGGGATGATAAGCCGCTCAAGTACCCTCTGATGTTTCAGGTGTGTGATGTGGTATTGATCAACAAGACGGATGTGCTGCCGTATTTTGATTTTGATCTGGAAAAGTGCAGGGAGAATATCGCAAAGAGAAATCCAAAGGCCAAAGTATTCCCGATCTGCGCGAAAACCGGAGAGGGAATTGAGGCCTGGACTGAATGGCTTGCACAGCAGGCGGGTAGCTTCTGAAAGACCGCCGGGGACAGAATGAATAATCCGGCATAGAGACAGAAAAAGAGAAGGAGAGAGCATATTATGGCAGGAAAAGATCCGAAATACCCGCTGCGTCCGGAAGGCGCAGACGTCAGCGGCCCGATGAAGGAGTCGATCGCCGCGCTCGGCAAGCTGATTACGGATCGGATTCCGATCAAGCTTGGCCTGAAGAAGGTGACAAAGGATGATCCGGAATACTGGGCCGTCCGCATCCTGTGCGATGACGACGAGAAGATCGCTCAGTTTGTGATTGATAACTTCAAACAGATCCGCAAGCCGAAAACATTTGCACAGCTGAAGGCTTCATCGGGACTGCCTGATGAGGAGCTCACCCACATTCTTGACAGGATCTCCTATACCGGGCTTGTGGAATATAACTGGGAAAATGAACAGCATGAGAAGCAGTGGGTGCTGCCCATGTTTGTTCCGGGCTCGGGAGAGTTCTCGAACATGAACTTGGAGCTGATCGATCAGCATCCGGAACTGGGGATGTTCTTTGAGCATATGACGAGACTCCCGCTCGAGAAGGTGACGCCGATGGTGCCGCCCGGCGGCGCCGGCATCGGGATGCATGTCATACCCGTCCAGAAGGAAGTGGATATGTGCAGCGAGTCCGTCAGCATTGAGAAGATTTCCCACTGGCTGGATAAGTATGACGGGAAGTACGCCGCTTCTCCCTGCTCCTGCCGGCGCAGCAGGATGACCTATGAGGAAGGATGCGGGGATGATTTCCATGACTGGTGTATCGCCATAGGCGACATGGCGGACTACGTCGTACAGACAGGCAAGGGCGGACGCTACATTACCCGCGGGGAAGCGCTTGAGATCCTGCGCAAGGGAGAGGAGAACGGTTTTGTCCACCAGATCACGAATATAGACGGAGAGGACAAGATATTTGCCATCTGCAACTGCAATGTCAACGTCTGCTACGCGCTGAGAACCTCCCAGCTCTTCAATACCCCGAATATGTCGCGCAGCGCGTATGCGGCTCATATCGACAAGAATAAATGTGTCGCCTGCGGAAGATGCGTGGAGGTATGTCCGGCCGGCGCATTAAGCCTGGGCCAGAAGCTGTGCAGGAAAAACGGGGAAGCCGTCACCTATCCCAAGGCGCTGCTGCCCACGGACAAGCCCTGGAGTAAAGAGGACTGGGACTGGGATTACAGGGACAACAACCGGATCGAAACCCATGAATCCGGAACCTCTCCCTGCAAGAGTGCCTGTCCCGCCCATATAGCGGTACAGGGTTATCTGAAGCTTGCGGCGCAGGGCCGGTATACAGACGCGCTGGCGCTCATTAAGAAGAACAATCCGCTTCCGGCGGTGTGCGGGCATATCTGCAACCGCCGCTGCGAAGAGGCCTGTACCAGAGGAAGCATCGACAGGGCAGTCGCGATCGATGAGGTTAAGAAGTTTATTGCCATGCAGGATCTGAATGCGGAGACGAGGTACATTCCTCCGAAGGTCATTCCCAGAGTACAGGGGGAATTTGAGGAGAAGATCGCAATCATCGGAGCCGGCCCCGCGGGACTGTCCTGCGCGTACTATCTGGCGGAGAAGGGATACCACCCCACCGTATTTGACCGCAACGAGAAGCCCGGCGGCATGCTGGTCTACGGCATTCCGTCCTATAAGCTCGAGAAGGATGTGATTGACGCGGAGATCGATATTATCCGCCAGCTTGGCGTGGAATTCAGATGCGGCGTGGAAGTGGGCAAGGATGTCACGATCGAGGAACTTCGGAATCAAGGATACAAGGCGTTCTATATCGCGATCGGCTGCCAGGGCGGCAGATCAGTCGGCGTGAAGGGCGAAGACGGTCCGGGCGTGATCAGCGCCGTGGATTTTCTGAGAGAGATCAATGCGCGGGAATCCTATGACTTCAAAGGAGATGTGGTTGTCATCGGCGGCGGAAATGTCGCCATCGACTGTTCACGGGACGCGGTACGCGCCGGCGCGGAGCATGTTTTCCAGTATTCTCTTGAGACACGCGAAACCATGCCTGCGTCCGGGGACGAGATCGAAGAAGCGCTGGGGGACGGCGTCATCCTTGAAGGCGGCTGGGGTCCGAAGGAGATCCTGAGAGATGGCAGCGGTGCGGTAAACGGCATTGTGCTAAAGCGTTGCGTCAGTGTTAAGGACGGAGAGGGCCGCTTCCGTCCGCAGTATGATGAGAATGAGACGGTAACGGTTCCCTGCGCAACGGTAGTCCTGGCAGTGGGGCAGTCCATTGTCTGGGGAGACCTCCTGAAGGGAACCAATGTCAAACCAGGAGGCGGGATGGGCGCTCTGTGCGATCCGGTCACTTATCAGACTGCCCAGCCGGATATCTTTGCTGGCGGCGACGTGTGCACAGGACCCAGGTTCGTGATCGACGCCATTGCGGCAGGTAAGGAGGCAGCCATCTCACTGCACCGGTTTGTACAGCCGCACACATCGCTCACAATCGGACGGAATCCGAACTACTACAGGGAACTCGACAAAGATGACATACGGGTAGAGAGCTACGACAACAGCTCCAGACAGATCCCCGGTACAGACAGCTCAAAGAAGCTCTCTTTCCGGGATGCGAAGCTTCCCTTCACGAAGGAACAGGTTGAGAAGGAGACCGGGCGCTGTCTGTCCTGCGGCGCAACAATCGTTGATGAGAACCAGTGTGTCGGCTGCGGCCTGTGTACGACCCGGTGTGAATTTGACGCAATCCATCTGCATCGTGACAATCCGGAGTGCTCCACGATGAGAAAGAGCGAGGACAAGCTGAAATATGTTCTTCCCTACGGCATGAAACAGGCCATCAAGGTTCGCTTCAAGGGCAGGAAGAAACCGGACTGGCGCTGAGCGGCCGGCCCTGCGGCAGCAGACAGGAGAGGAAGATGCATGAATTGAGCGTGGTTTTCTACATTATCGATGAGGTGAAGGCGGTGGCGGCCGCAAACGACGTATCCGAAATCTCCAAAGTCACCCTGCAGCTTGGTGAAGTGTCTTCCGTCATTCCTTCTTATCTGAAGGATTGCTGGAAGTGGGCAAGTGCAAAGCACAGATTGCTGGAGAAGGCTGAGCTGGAGATTGAACCGATCCGGGCGCTCACCTACTGTGATGACTGCGGGAAGATCTATCATACACTTCGGTTTGGCAAAACCTGTCCGAACTGCGGCTCCGGTCATACCTGGCTGAAGCAGGGGCAGGAATTCCTGATCAAAGAGATCGAGTGCTCTGACTCAAATTGAGATAAGGCCTGATTTCAGCTATAATAATCTACTAAAACTTCCCATTATCGATGTGGGAAGTTTTAGTCAATTTATAGCAGATGCATTTACAGACGTCGGATTAAGGACAGCAAAAATGTCGATTATCAGGAATCAATATCCCATACTGGAATATGACACGGCATCGGAGGAAATCCTGAAGCCGAACCTTAACATGGAGAAGATACAGCTTCCGGAAAAATGTGTCTATGCGTTCCTTGGAGGGACTGTGGATGCATATGCTAAGGCCCATGATGCGATATGTGTTTCCATCCTGCATACGATTACAAAGGATTATCCGGTTTATGTAGTCGATTACAATGGAAGCCGGACCGTGCTGTGCCAGGCACCTCTTGGAGCGCCGGCTGCAGCACAGAGTATGGACAGCCTGATTGCATGCGGTGTCAGGAAGATTGTCAGCGCAGGATCATGCGGCGCGCTTCAGGATCTGCCGGAAAATGCATTTCTTGTTCCGGTAAAGGCGCTTCGTGATGAAGGAACCTCTTATCATTATCTTCAGCCGTCCAGGTTTGTTGAACCGGATGCGGGGGCCATACAGGCAATAACAGAGGTTCTGGAGAGGAAGAAGGTCCCCTGGTCAGAATGTATCACATGGACTACGGACGGCTTCTTTCGGGAGACGGAAGACATGGCTTCCTACAGGAAAGAAGAAGGATGCTCCGTAGTAGAGATGGAGTGCGCGGCACTTGCCGCATGTGCCATAAAGCGCGGCGCTCAGTTTGGACAGCTGCTGTTTACCGCAGACACACTTGCAGACCCTCAGGCATATGATGCAAGAGACTGGGGAGCGGCATCATCCGGGACAGTGCTGCCGCTGCTGTTTGAGATTGCAGACCGGTTGTAATAAAAGAAGGATTCCAGCACGTTGGATACGTTGAAAACATATTGAAACTTAAAAAAGCAGAGTGGATAATCTCAACCGTTGCTTTCTATCATAGAGTAAAATGAGGTAAGAACATCACTTTGGTAAGGAATGTGTTCATCAACGCCGGATGCTTTAATCTGTTTTTAATGCAGCGTTAACCCCACTCACATTGTTCCTTTTTTTCAGGGTGATACAATCTGCTCAGAGTTAAGGAAGCAGATTCACAGCAGACAGAAAGGGGCAGTGAACAATATGAAGAAGATTTTAAGAAGATCAGCAGCTGATGCGAAGATTTGCGGAGTGTGCGGAGGAATTGCAGAGTATACAGGTATTGATTCAAACCTGATCCGGCTGATCTGGCTGGCTGTTTCATTGTTTGCGGGAACCGGTATCCTGTTCTATATTCTTGCCGCAGTTCTTATGCCGAAGCCTGAGACTTCGCAGAAAGACCTGCATGAAATGGTTCAGCCGGAGAACAGTGGAGCAAATGCCTGAGAAAGAGCGTAACATGATACAGTTGTCCTCAAAAAAATCAACGGAGGCATATTGCAATGGGACTGATATGGAGCCTGATACTTGGAGCAATCGCGGGTTTTATCGCAACCGCTATCATGCATGAGAGTTCATCCTGGGTCAAGAACATTTTTCTTGGAATTGTAGGCGGTTTCGTAGGCGGGTTTGTATTCAGGCTGGTCGGATTGTCAGCACATGGGACGATAGCGAACCTTATTGTCTCTGTCGTCGGGGCCTGCATCTGTGTATGGATTGGGAGAAGATTATTCTGAGTTATCACGTATAAGAATCACTCTGAAAAAGACCGGATAGGACGCAGGCCTGAGGCCTGGCATCTTATCCGGTCGATTATGTCACGTTTATAATCCACCCTCCGATGAACGAAGTAATAGTAGCACGATTGTCCGGAAAGTCAACTTGTATCCTTTTGATTCATGCAGGATGTATGGTAAACCCGTCCGTACTGTCCATGCTTATCTCCACAATATCTGCATTTTCGGCCGCGCTGCTGCCGCAGGCTGCCAGAAGAAGTCCTGTCAAAAGAAGAAACCACCGGTTTTAAGTGTAAGATCAAACTGGAAACTGGTATAATTTATATTGTGGATTCTGAAAAAGTAACTTTAATATCGTTCGATCTTGACAGGAGGCAGGCATTCTGCCAGTATTGCGGCAACACGCTTCTGATCGATGACGAGAACACAGTTAATATCAATGCCGTTACGTGGATGGAGCAAGGCTCAAGGAGGGCAGATGGATAACCTTTGCAGCCAGTGTGCATACCTGGTTTATGATGATGATATGGAAGAGTATGTCTGTGATGTCCGGATGGATGAGGATGATTACTATCGGCTCGTCCGGAGTAATTATAAGCAATGTCCTTACTACCGGAATGGTGATGAGTACCAGGTAGTGAAGAAGCAGATGTGAGCTTTGCGCAGGAAGTGCCTGTGACAGTGGGAAGCTCACCTGAGCGGCGGAAAGGAAGTAACATATGAAGCTTGCTACAGTAGTCTATGACGACAAAGAGCGCGTCGGAGTCGTGAAGGATGGAGAGATCACCCTGATCCCCTGTGCGGGGTCGATGGAGGAACTGATAAGGGATGGATTCTTTGAGGACATGATTCAGACGGGAACCTCAGGGGAGCAGATCCGGTCAATTGCAGCTCGTGAGGGTACAGGAGATGTGATCCCGCTGAAGGAGTTTTCCTTTCTTGCGCCGATCCCAAGACCGTCACAGGACGTAATCTGCCTTGGAATGAACTTTGCGGATCATACGAATGAGGCGGCGAAGTTCCACCCGGATATGGTCCGGGAAAACTATGCAGTGTATTTTTCGAAGCGCGTCAATCTGGCAGTTCCTGACGGCGGAATCGTGGACAGCCATCCGGATGTGACAAGCCAGGTTGACTATGAAGCGGAGATCGCGGTCATCATCGGGAAAGAAGCGTATCAGGTGAAAAAGGAGAATGCCCGGGATTATATCTTCGGGTACACCATTCTGAATGATATCTCCGCGCGGGAGGTCCAGACCAGGCATAAACAGTTCTACCTGGGAAAGAGCCTGGACAGCTTCACTCCGATAGGACCGTGGATCGTCACTGCGGATGAATTCTCTTATCCGCCGAGGATCGGTATCCGAAGCTATGTGAACGGAGAACTCCGCCAGGACGGCAATACGGCGGACTGGATCTACGGAATCGGAGAAGTCATCGAAGACCTGTCCGCGGGGATGACGCTGCGGGCGGGAACAATTATCTCTATGGGAACACCGGCCGGAGTGGGTATGGGGTTCAGACCGCCGAAATATCTGAAAAAAGGTGATGTGGTTGTCTGTGAAGCGGACGGAATCGGGACGCTGACGAGTGTGATCGGATAAATGAGATGTATGGAAATTATCGTGAAAGGAGAGCAGGACTGATGAAGGCACGCATGTCTGAGGAGTCATGGACAGCTTCATCATCAGGTGTGAAGATATGAATATTACGGTATATCTTGGATCAAATGAAGGAAATGAGCCGGAGCTGAAACATGCGGTCAGAGAGCTGGGAACCTGGATCGGAGAGAACGGCCACACACTGGTCTATGGCGGTTCGAAGCGCGGACTGATGGGCGAACTGGCGGAAAGCACGCTTCTTGCAGGAGGGAAGGTAATTGGCGTTGAGCCGCAGTTTTTCCTTGATATGGGATTTGAATATGATGAGATCACGCAATTGATCCCTACGAAAGATATGTCAGAGCGCAAGGCGAAGATGATCGAGCTTGGCGATGCGTTCATTGCATTTCCCGGCGGAACAGGAACTCTGGAAGAGATATCGGAGATCATGTCAAAGGTGGTCCTGGGGCACCTGAGCGCGCCATGCGTCATCTACAACCTGAACGGATATTATGATGATCTGAAGAATCTCCTGAACCATATGGTAGAGACGGGGCTTGCCTTTGAGGAGAATCTGAAAGGAATCTGTTTCGCAAATGATCTGCAGGAGATTGTGAAAGTCATCAGAGGGTAACGGACATGCGGGCCGCATTGAAGAATGCGCCGATATCCTTACTATAAGCGCCACTTCAAAACAGTGGAGATCTTGATGGTGAAACGCTGATCGGCAAGCTCAGGACAGAGCTGGAGAAGCTGCGGGCGGGTGAAGCGATGTATGAGAACAAGAAGCTGATTAAAGAAATAAGTTAGGCAAAGCAGCAGAAAGGAGAACAGGGTATACTGGGCAGAGTAACAGGAGCTGCTTAACATAATAGCGTAATCGTAAAATGCGGACTGTCGGCTGACAGCCCGCATTTTCAGACAAATTTCCTGTTGCATATCGAACATATGTTTGCTATTATTGCTTTGCGGGGTGCTCCGGATAGAAACAAGGCACTCCTGCGCGTAACAGTAAAGGCAGAAAACCAGAGGCTTATTATGGAGAGGACATTTATCTGTATTGATCTGAAGTCCTACTATTCCTCTGTGGAGTGCGTGCACCGCGGACTGGATCCGCTGAAGGCGAATCTGCTGGTGGCCGATTCGTCCAGGTCTGACAAGACGATCTGCCTGGCGGTCTCCCCGTCCCTGAAAGCCATGGGCGTTCCGGGACGGCCGAGGCTCTTCGAGGCCAGGCAGAAGATCAGGGAGTATGAAGCCAGACATCATACTAAGGTGCAATACATCATCGCCGTGCCGCGGATGGCGGAGTATGAACGGATCTCCGCACAGATATACGGGATCTACCTCCGCTATGCCGCACCGGATGATGTGCATGTGTATTCCATAGACGAATGCTTTATCGACTGCACCGGGTACCTGCATATGTACCGGGAGGAAGCAAGAAGATCAGGCAGCAATCCGGCCCATGTCATGGCTGTGACTATGATTCGGAATGTTCTTATGGAGACCGGCATAACGGCGACCGTCGGGATCGGAACCAACCTGTACCTGGCAAAGGTCGCGATGGATATCGTGGCCAAGAAATCTCCGGCGGATAAGGATGGCGTGCGGATCGCGGAGCTGAACGAGGATTCCTACAAGTTTCTGCTCTGGGAACACCAGCCGCTGACCGACTTCTGGCATATCGGTCCGGGAAAGGCGCGAAGGCTTTACAGGGCCTGTATGTATACTATGGGCGATATAGCCGAGCGGACACAGTGGGACGAGGAGTTTTTTTACAAGGCTTTCGGCATCGACGGGGAGATCCTGATCGACCATGCGTGGGGGATCGAGCCGGTCACCATGCAGGACATTAAGTCTTACCGCAGCGAAGGCCATTCATTAAGCAGCGGGCAGGTGCTGCCGCAGCCGTATAAGTACCAGGAGGCGAGACTCGTCTTCCGGGAGATGGTCGAAGCGCTCTGCACGGACCTGTTTGCGAAGAACCTGGTGACAAAGAAGTGTACATGGTGGGTATCTTACGACCACAAGAGCCTGGAGGAATGCCCGGACTATGAAGGCCCCGTCGTCACAGACTTTTACGGCAGACTTCACCCGAAGCACAACAGTGGGACGGTGCGGCTTCATACCCTTACGAATAACCTTCAGGCTGTTTCGGTACCGCTGGTACGGCAGTTCGATGAGAAGACGGATCACCGGCTTCTTTACCGGAAGCTGGGTGTGTGCGCAGATGATGTCACAGAGAACGCCGGCGTGTATCAGATGAATTTATTTACAGATTATGATGCGCTGGAGCGGGACCGGAAGCTTATGGGGGCCATGCTGGAGGTCCGGA
>DFHY01000106.1 GCA_002371345.1 Lachnospiraceae bacterium UBA3711 | reverse complement strand
ACGCTTTGCGAATCCCCGCAAACCATAGTCGGAGTTAGCAGTTAGCTCATCGAAGCGGGCTGTGATTTGCGAGCGGTACAACCATCAAAGCTGATAGTAACACTATAGTCATCTCAACGAAGCATGCTGTGATTTGCGAACGGTACAACCATCAAAGCTGATAGTAACACTATAGTCATCTCAGCGAAGCGGGCTGTGATTTGCGAGCGGTACAACCATCAAAGCTGATAATAATACTGTAGTCGTCTCAGCGAAGCGGCTTCCCCCGCAGGAAAGGCCTTGCCGCATGCACATTGAACCACTCGATCAGCGGCCCCATAAAAAACGCCGTGATGATAGTTCCGATACCGACAGAAGCCGTAATCTTCCCGAACGAATAGCCGGCGGCAAGACACAGTATTATTCCCGTAATGACACACACCAGATCACTGATGATACGGCAGAACTGAAACGGAACCCGGCCCTGCTTCTGAGAAATTATCAATGATACCGCGTCATATGTGGATACGCCCAGATCAGCCGTGAAGTAAAACGCCGTCGCCAGACACATCAGGACAACTGCTATAAGGAGCAGGATCAGCCGCGCGGCGAGATTCATATTTGGAAATACTCTCTCAAGAAGCTTCTGGACGAACTCTGCTATGTATCCGAAGAACAGAAGGTTTATCAACGTCGCGAGGCCGATCTTTCCCCGGTCAAACACCAGCGCGAACAGAAGCAGCAGAGCATTTGCTATCAGATACAGCGTTCCGAACCTGATCGGAATCACCGCGTTAAGACCGCTCATAAGCGACTGAAACGGGTCGACGCCAAGTTCGGCCCGCTTAAACATCCCGACACTTATTCCGCAGATGAGCACTCCGATAGCGCTCATCAGAATCCGCTTCGTCAACAGGTTTCCGTCATCTTTCCGCATTTCGTATACCGCCCCGCAAAAATACTGTTACATGCACTGGCACAATTCCGCCGGGGGAATTGTGCCATCCATGGCCGGCTAAGCCGGCCTGTATATACAATCCATTATGATCAGACCGCTTCGCTGCCCCGCAGTCCCGAGTTCCCTTACATCATTATCCGCATCCGCGCCGGCAGATCTTTCACCTTAAGAATCGGGAGACTCCCGGGCTGAATCAAACCTTCAATATGATCGTCGCGAACTGGAAGTAGATCAGCAGCGACAGTACGTCAACAATAGTCGTGATGAACGGGCTTGCCATAACAGCAGGGTCAAGTCCGATCTTCTTTGCCAGCATCGGGAGCGTGCATCCGACAAACTTGGCTATGATAACCGTGCACAGCATCGTGAGGCAGATGGTAAGCGCCTGCATCGCCGTGACCTTCTCCAGAAGCATCAGCCGTACATAGTTGGCCGCGGTCAGAGTCAGTCCGCACAGGAATGACACTCGGAATTCCTTCCATATGACCTTGAAGATATCCTTGAACTCCAGCTCTCCCAGCGACAGTGCACGGATGACCGACACGGAAGCCTGGCTTCCTGAATTACCGCCGGTGTCCATCAGCATCGGAACCGAAGCCATCAGCACCGGGAACAACTTCAGGGCGTCCTCAAATCCGGTTATGACTATGCCCGTAAACGTACCCGAGATCATCAGCAGAAGCAGCCAGGGGATCCTGTTCTTCCATGTCTCAAATACACCTGTGCGCAGATAGGACTTGTCGGAAGGGATGATAGCCGCCATCTTCTCGATATCCTCGGTGGCCTCTTCTTCCATGATGTCCAGAGCGTCGTCAACCGTTATGATACCGACCATACGGTTCTCGCCGTCCACAACAGGAAGCGCTGTGAAATTATACTTCGACATGGTCTGAACCGCGCTCTCCTGATCATCCCATGTGTTAACGCTGATTACATTTCCATTCATCAGCTCCTCACAGGTCTCGTCCGGCCGGGCAAGAATCAGCGCGCGGATCGTCACGGTGCCGAGCAGATGGTACTTCTCATCCAGAACGTAACAGGTGTTTATGGTCTCCTTATCCACGCCTGTAGCCCTGATGACATTGATCGCGTCTGTCATGGTCATCCCGGGCGAGAGAGCTACAAACTCCGTAGTCATGATGGACCCCGCGGAGTCGTCCTCGTACTTGAGGATCTCGTTGATCTGCTTGCGAACATCAGGATCAGCCTGCGACAATATACGGAGCACGACGTTGGCCGGCATCTCCTCGATCAGGTCGACCGCGTCGTCCATATACATCTCGTCAATGACAGCCTTCAGCTCAGTATCGGAGAAGCTCTTGATCAGTTCCTCCTTGACATCGCTCTCCATCTCTACGAAGGTCTCCGCAGCGAGATCCTTCGGCAGCAGACGGAATATGGCAGGCCTGCGTTTCTCGGGCAGGTCGCTGAGTATTGAAGCAATATCCGCGGGATAGAGCGTCTGCATCAAATCCCGAAGACTTGCGTACTTCTTCCCTTCAACAAGCTTGTTGAAGGTCTCTTCCAGAATCTCTGTTCTCTCCTTCATGGTCACTCCTCCAGACAATCATTTCCGCAAAGCGGCCTTCCGTCTGACCACTGCACCGCAGCGCAGTTCCAGACATGAAAACCGCCCCTTAGACAGGAGCAGGACACAATACCGGATCTTACATTCAACTCTCCGGCGTTCAGAGCATTCTCCGTCAGAAAATGACATAAACAGACGCCGGATATTCATGTTGTCGTATGTGATCCGAATACGTGCCGGAGCTACTATCGCCAGCGTCCATTCTTTCTCTCCTTTTACAATGTTTATAAAGCCTCATGCCTCATGGAATCCGAAGCGCGCCCGCGTACTGTTCGCGAAGATCAAAAACCTCTCCCAAACCACGGACTTCTGAGTGCGCCTGTACGCTCTTCGATGTTCGCGCAGATCAAGAACCGCGCCTATACCACGGACTTTTGAGCACGCCTGTACGCTCTTTGCGTATATCAA
>DFHY01000102.1 GCA_002371345.1 Lachnospiraceae bacterium UBA3711 | reverse complement strand
CGGGGAATGTTCCGGATGACAGGATAGCTTAGGCCTGGCATTGTGATAATACGACAGCGGATGACAAACAGAAGCTTAGACAGAGAGGATACAGAGACATGCTTGATATTAAGTTTGTAAGAGAAAACGCGGAGATCGTAAAAGAGAATATCCGTAAGAAGTTTCAGGATGAGAAGCTCCCCCTTGTGGACGAAGTGATCTCACTGGACAGAGAGAACCGTGATATAAAGGGTGAACTGCAGGCACTGCAGGCGGAGCGCAACCGTATCTCCAAATCTATCGGAATGCTCATGAAGCAGGGTAAGAAAGAAGAGGCTGCCGAGGCTAAGGAGAAGGTTGTCAGGAATCAGGACCGTGTCGCCGAGCTCTCCGCGAAGGAGAAGCAGGTTGAGGAGGATCTGAAGAAAAAGATGATGATCATCCCGAATATCATCGATCCTTCAGTTCCGATCGGCAGGGACGATTCCGAGAACGTTGAGATTGAGCGATTCGGCGAGCCTGTTGTTCCGGACTTCGAGATTCCGTATCACACTGAGATCATGGAGAAGCTGCACGGTATCGATATGGATGCCGCGGGAAGAGTGGCAGGGAACGGTTTCTATTATCTGATCGGGGATATAGCCCGTCTTCACTCTGCCTGCCTGTCCTACGCGAGAGACTTTATGATAGACAGGGGATTCACTTACGTGATTCCGCCGTATATGATCAGAAGCACTGTTGTCGACGGCGTCATGTCATTTGCTGAGATGGACAGCATGATGTATAAGATCGACGGTGAAGACCTGTATCTGATCGGGACATCGGAGCACTCCATGATCGGACGTTTCATCGGTCAGACGATCAATGAGAAGAAGCTGCCGTATACCCTCACGTCATACAGCCCGTGCTTCAGGAAGGAAAAGGGCGCGCACGGCCTGGAGGAGCGCGGAGTCTACAGGATACATCAGTTTGAGAAGCAGGAGATGATAGTGGTCTGCAGACCGGAGGAATCTCCGATGTGGTATGACCGTCTGTGGCAGAATACGGTCGACTACTTCCGCAGCCTCGAGATTCCGGTGCGCACGCTGGAGTGCTGCTCAGGAGATCTCGCTGATCTCAAGGTCAAGTCTCTTGATGTTGAGGCGTGGAGCCCAAGGCAGAAGAAGTACTTCGAGGTAGGATCATGCTCGAATCTGGGAGACGCCCAGGCAAGGAGACTCGGGATCCGCGTAAAAGGAGAGGACGGACGTAAGTACCTTGCCCATACGCTGAACAATACCTGCGTGGCTCCGCCCCGCATGCTGATCGCTTTTCTTGAGAACCATCTTCAGGCTGACGGCAGTGTTACCATCCCGAAAGCGCTGCAGCCATATATGGGAGGCAAAGAGATACTGGTTCCATGACAAAGCCTGTATGTTATGATATAAATATAACAGATTACTAACGACCTGCAGCAGGAGACGAATCCCCATGCTGAGCCCGCTGATACTGGATTATATCGCATGTATCATATATGCTTTCATTCTGATCTCCGTCGTGTACAAGAAGCTTTACAGTACGACGGAGAACAGGCTGTTTCTTGCGGTCGTTTTGATCTGCGGAGCCACCACGATCCTTGACATATGCATGGAGAATTCGTATCGCGTGCTGCCTATAGGGCAGGTAAGACTGGTTATCGCGTACATATTCTCATATGCTTATCTGGTTATGCGCCAGGTGAGCGGGGTGTCGTACATCATGCTGATCTTCGTGGCGAGCAATACGTTTGACAGGGTTCAGAAGAAAAAAGCGAGATGGTTCCTGAGGATTCCGTTCATACTGTTGTGCGTGCTCATTTTTTCAAACCTGTTTACCGGCAGGGTATTCACGATCACGCAGACCGGAGGATATGCCCGAGGCCCGCATATGATGCTGCTGTATCTGCTGTCATATACGTATGGACTGTTCGGGTTTTTATATCTGTGCAGGATGAGGGTTTTTCTCGGAAGCGCGAGATGGCTGTCGATGCTGTCGATGTACCTGTTTATGATCCTGTGCGCGGTGATTCAGATGTTCAGTCCGGGAGTTCTGTTAGAGATGCTTTCGACTTCTCTGGCGCTTCTGCTGGTTCATCTGATAGCACACTGGTCGAAGGACTACGAGACGGCCTTCGGGCTGTACAGCTGGTATGAATTCAGGTCAATGGCGGAGAGAATTGCCGCGACTAACCGGAGATGTACTATTCTTATACTGCGGTTTGTAAATGCGAATGAGGTACGCACGACCTACGGCGAGACCCGCTACAATGATTATATCCGCAGGACTGTCGGGCGTATGAAGGCCGTCATTGACGCGAAGACGATGGATTACAGGATCTTCTACCATACGTCAGGAAGTCTTCAGGTGATCTTCGGTGAGAGCGGAATTGATATCGAGAATGAATACCCTGAGCTTATACATATGTGGACAAGGGATTCAAATGATGTGTACTCGGTGCGGATCGGCGCCCGCCTGTGCAGCCTTGACTTTCCGACGGAGCATCTGAGTGAGGAGGAAGATCTCACAAGCTTCAGCTTCATTTTCCCGCAGTATATGAACAGGGATGAAGTATACTTCCGCGCGGAGAGGGCTATCGAGAACCGCGCTTTCGAGATATACAGGAAGCTGCCTTCGATTATGAGCAGAGGAATCCGTGAGAACAGATTCGAGATGTACTACCAGCCGATATATGATGTGAAGCATGACACATACTGTTCAGCGGAAGCTCTTATAAGACTGAAGGATCCGGAATACGGCTTTATTCCGACGGCATTGTTCATACCGTCGGCGGAGAGAAGAAACCTGATTCATCCGATCGGGACCTTTGTAATAGATTCGGTGTTCCGGTTTGCGGCAAGGCCTGACTTCGAGGAGCTGGGACTTAGTTACATTGAATTGAATCTGTCGGTAGAGCAGCTGCTTCAGGACAATCTCGTCTCCGAGATTACCGAGCTTCAGGAGAAGCATAATATATCTTCACTGAGAATCAATCTGGAGATAACAGAGTCCGCGGCAGGCCTGCAGTCCAAGGCAGGACTTCAGAACATCGCGGATCTTCGCAGTAAGCTGTTCACCTTTTCTCTGGATGACTATGGAACAGGCTATTCCAATATCCAGAGGGCTGTCGAGCTGCCGCTGAGTCTGGTGAAGATCGACAAGAGCATCATCGACCGTCTGGAGACGCCGAAGGGTGAATCGATGGTCAGGAGCACGATCCAGATGATGCACGAGATCGGCTTCGAAGTTGTCAGTGAGGGCGTAGAGACAGAGGCGCAGTACAGAATACTTGAGAAGCTTGACTGCGATTACATACAGGGATATTATTTTGCGAAGCCCATGTGCGAGGCCGACTTTGTTGAGTTCCTGAAGCGGAACAATACTCCGCTTAACCGGCGGGCTGTGCAGCTTAAAGAGGCATAAGTGTTACGGTATTAAGAGAGATACAGATATGTCATTTAACTGTGACGGATCAGGGTTTTCCGTGATAAATGACATGAATTTCAAGGAGCAGCATGTTAAGAGGAAAACGGACAGAAGCCGGAAGCATTATCACGAAGGCAGTATTCAGCCTTCTTGTTTTCTGCTTGGTGATTTTTGGAATATATGTTAAGGCTCAGGCGGAGGATGCCCTGGCCGGGTTCGGAGCCCCTGAACAGACGGAAGACCCTAACAGCTGGGAGAACTCTGAGCCGGCTCCGTTCAGCATGAAGATCCGGTTTGACGAGTATTATGAGAAGCTGACCGAGAAGGATACCGAGGATTGGAGAAGGCTGACTCCTGCCGGGTATTATATCTGGGATCATGAGCTGGTGTCACAGTATCTGGAGACCCTGAAAAAGAAGTATGACACCGAGATGGGAAACGTCTCTTTTACGACACATAAGGGCGTCAAGATGATGATATCATCCCAGAACTGCGGGTGGCATTTGAATGTCGAGATGAGCCGCGTCAACCTTGAAGAGGGAGCGGACAAGGGAGAGAAGATCATCGATCCCGCGTGGAACTCCGGGTGTATCTACAGTTCCAAGAACGGCGTCGGAAAGAAATATGTGGAGGTAAGTATAGACGAACAGAAGGTATTCCTCGTCGAGGACGGTGAGATTATATATGAGACAGATTGTGTAACCGGAACATACGGATATACTGACACGACCAAGGGGGTATTCCAGGTTCAGGGCAAGGCTTCACCGACAACTCTTAAGGACAAGGATAAAAACGGCAATTCCTATGAACAGCCTGTTGAGTACTGGATCGCGTTTAACGGATCCCAGGGTATGCATGACGCGATATGGAGAGGTGAATTCGGCGGGGAGATCTATAAGTCATGGGGATCTCACGGGTGTGTAAACCTGCCGCTGGACGCTGCGGAGCGCATTTACAAAGAAGTCTATATGTACTATCCTGTGATCGTTTATTGATGAATCTGTGTATCTCAAAGTTTTTTCTGCGCGCCTCTTCGTATTCAGGAGGCGCGTATTATGTTTCATGGAATATTTGATTACAGTGTCAAAAGCCAGCCTCCCACGCAGGCTGTGCCGCGCACGCACCGAGTCCGCGGGAATAAGATGATCACAAAACCGTCGTGTTCTTCGGCGTGAGATAGGCGCGGCACGGCGCGGATGAGGAGTCGCCATCCTGTATGGGACAGGAGTGGAGAAGGTACTCTCCGTCATCGATGTTGTCAAGATTGATGCCTGACAGGAGGACCATGTGCCCGGACAGAAGGATACGTGTATTATCAGCGTTTACGGATGCCTTATGAGAGAAGCCGAGAAGAAGTATGCTGAAGTTTGCAAGGAATGAAGCTGCCTCCTCAGTCAGGAACATATCCCCGCGCAGAATGATTCTTCTCGACGCTTCGCCGGACGCCTTGCTGACAATATCGCCTATCTTCTCCGCGTGAATCTCACCGTTCACGGTTTCCACAATGCACGGACCGATAAAATAGGACATGGGGAGTTGCGAGACGCCCCTCTCATCATCGTCTATGAGGGACGGTCCGGTTACCGAAGAGTCCTGAGTTGAGATATCCATGATAGAGCCTGCCAGAGAGCGGGGGTTCTGTTCCCTGCGCGCGTCAGGATCAGAGTATTTGCCCGCCTCCATAAAACCGGCGGTGATTATACCTGTCGGAATCGCGACGATGCACATACCGAGAAGGGTTATAATGATCGCGAGTGTTTTGCCAATGAAGGTCACCGGATAGATATCTCCGTAGCCGGTGGTTGACAGTGTCGATACCGCCCACCAGAGTCCGGAGAACGCGTTTTCAAAAACACTGGGCTGCGCGTCATGCTCGACGTAGTACATCAGCAGCGATGACGAGAACATAAGTACAAATACCAGGAACCATGAAGCGAAGATCATGGATGCCTTCTGGCGCAGAACAGTCAGTATCGCCTGAACCGGATCGAGATAATGATTGATCCTGAACAGGCGGAGGATGCGGGCGACCCTTATCAGTCTGAATACGACCATGCCCGCCGGTACAAATCCTGAAAGATAGAACGGCAGGAATGAAAGCAGATCGATAATCGCGGACGGAGAGAAGATATACTTCAGATACGGCATCCTGCCGGAGGGATAGAGAAGATCCGCGGTCCACAGGCGCAGGGCGTATTCTACGGTGAAGGCGGCCATACAGGCGGCGTCAATTATGTTGAGAACCCGCGCTGCTGAGTCCGGGATACGAAATGTCTGTGCTGTAGTTACCGCGATCGACAGCAGTATCAGAGTCATGATGCATATGTCAAATGCGCGGCTTGGCGCGTCAGATCCCCCCGCGATCTGTATGATCTCGAAGATTCTTTTCTTTACTGAGGATTCGGGAGACTGAGTGTGCTTCATGGTGAGTCCTGACTGTTCTTGATGGTGTGCCATTTTTACTCTGCAGGCTGGTAAGCATATCGCGCGCGGTGCGTGAGGGTGCTGCTTGCCGGTGGCAAGCGTTTAGCACCGACCGAGCCGGAAGGCGAGACCCAGCGGACGCGGTGCGCGCGCGACTCAGCAAGCTTGCCTCGGCTTCAGGGCTTTTGACCTTTACATCATCAGTTTATCAGAGTTTATTAATATGTTCCAGCAGCTATTCAGTGTCACCGCATATTCGAAGCATTTCAGACTGTGGCAATGTGCGCGGTTCTGACCGGACAGAGTACATTCAAGGCTCTCGGGAAGAGCAGGAAGGCGATATTCTTCTCACTGCTCCGCAAGGCAGTGATAGTCGTCCCCCTGACATTTATACTTCCATATGCGTTCAATCTGGGCCCCAGGGGAGTATTCATGGCGGAACCCATTTCAAATGTGATCGGCGGACTTGCCTGCTATACAACTATGGTGCTTACGGTTTTTCCGGAGTTGAAACAGATGGAGGAAAAGTCTTATACTTGAATTAAGAAATACAGCCTTCCGGCATGTGCCGGAAAGAGCGGACTGACATAATCAGCAGCATTGACATCCTGGAGTGAGAGTTATGAGAGAGTATCGAATCGCGTTTTTTACCGTTGACTGGAATTGTGAGCTGGTTGAAAACACGATGCATGGGCTGAAGAAGTATATCAGGGATCATGAAAACGTCAGGGTCTGTGTATTTGACTGCTTCGGAAGTGAAGTGGATAACGCGAAGAGCCGGATAGAGTACGGTATCTTTGAGCTGGCGGATCTTGCAGATTTTGACGGCTTGCTGATTCAGGGAAACCAGGTTGTACTGAAAGAGGCGCGGGAGAGCATTTCCCGGCGGGTAATAGAGTCGGGGATTCCGGCGGTCAGCATTGACTGCCCCATGGAGGGGTGCGCGTTTCTCGGGCTTGACAACCGCAGCGCCCAGCACGATATCACGGAGCATGTGATCCGCAGTCACGGAGCGCGCCGTCTGGTGTATCTTACAGGCATCATGAATAACGGCAGTCCTTCAGGCAGACTTCGTATGGAGGGCTTTCTGGACGCGTGCCGGGAGGCCGGTATTAGTGAATCCTGTGCCGAGGTTATAGAGTGTTCATGGAAAGCGCAGGACGGAACCCGGGTTGCGGAAATGTGGCTGCAGGAAGGAAGGGAGCTTCCGGATGCTTTCATCTGCGCGAACGATGAGATGGCGCTCGCCATGCTTGAGACCTTCGCCTCGAACGGAATCAGCGTTCCGAAGGATGTGATTATAACCGGATTCGACAACGTTTCCAGCGCGATACTGTCTGATCCTCAGCTGACGACGGTAAACAGGGACTTTGACCTTGCCACTTATCTGGCCATGGAAACGGTGGTACAGATGATAGAGAATGGTGCCGCGGCCGGGGAGGGACTGTCTCTTCCGTATCAGGTTATCCATTCGCAGTCGTGCGGCTGTCAGGCCGCGGTAAGGCCTCAGGATACAGTGCGGCTGTATTTTAAGAGATCACGGTTTTTAAAAGGCTTTCATACGGAGCAGGCCAGACTGACGGAGCAGCTTCTGGATGTTCCGGACCTTCGCCATCTGATGTCGGTGGTCGGCGGGAACCATGATGTTTTAAGCTGCGATATGGCATGCCTGTGTGTCAACGATTACTATTATGACAACTATGATAAGGATAACTTCCGGCATGATACAGAGTCATTCGGCGAGAATATGATCCTTGTCAGTGAAGACGATGACGGCAGTATCAGAGAAGAGAGGTTCCCCGCCGGGATGCTGCTTCCGGAGCATCTGCTTGAAAAGGAGCGGTTCCTGGTGTTCTATCCGATCCACTACAACACCTGGTCGATAGGGTACCTTGTATTAAATGATATAAGCGAGGCGGCTCAGCTCAATCTTCACAGAAACCTGTTCAGTTTCCTGGAGATAGCTGTGGAAAATGTGCGAAAGAAAGGCCTTCTCAGGTACCTGAATCAGATGCTTGACAGGCTGTATGTCAAAGACCGCCTGACAGGACTGTTTAACCGGTCAGGATATGAACGCTTCGCGGAAGAGATCTGCAGGAGCTTTATTGGCAGGGACGGAGGCGCGCAGATAATCTTCATAGATATGGATGGATTAAAGGGGATAAATGACCGCTACGGACATGATATGGGAGATGAGGCGATACGTGAGAGCGCAAGTATACTCAGCTCTGTCTGCGGGCATGATGACTTCGTCATGCGGTTCGGAGGCGATGAATTCCTGGTGATAACATCGGTCCTGAGAAGCGGATTTGAAGAAGAGCTCAGGGCGAACCTGAGGAAGGAAAATGAGAGAAGAAACCGCCCGTTTGACCTGAGCATGAGCGTCGGGATCATACGGACGGATAAAGACAGCGGCAAGTCTCTTGAGGAATATATTCAGGAGGCGGATACACTGATGTACAGGAACAAGAAGCACCGCAGAGGAACCTGATAATATCAATATACCGGGGTCAAAAGCACCCTTTTTCCCCCAACCATGATGTACGGATCGCTTCGTTGCTTCGCAACTCTCGCGACCTTTACATCATCATAGTATATTACTAAGGCGGATCGCTTCGGCGGCCGCCTTCATCTTTTCCGGGGGCAGGACAAGAGCCATACGGACATAGCCTTCTCCGAGTGTTCCGAATGAGGCGCCGGGAGTTACGATAACTCCGCTCTTCTCCATAAGCTCCATCGTAAACGCGGTTGAATCACTGTATCCCGACGGAAGAGGAGCCCAGACAAACATGGTTCCCTCCGAGTCGGGAACATCCCAGCCTATCCTGCGAAGACTTCCGCAGAGAGTCTTCATGCGCTCTTCATAGTCGGCGCACTGCTTCCTCACGCTGTCCTGAGGTCCGTTCAGGGCGGCAGCTATACCATACTGAAGCGGCAGGAACATACCGTAGTCAAACTGGCTCCTGACATCTCTGAACACCTTGACGATATCACGGTTTCCGACGACTAGAGAGGTTCTGGCTCCGGTCATATTGTATGATTTTGAGAGCGAATAGAATTCTACGCCGATCTGCTTTGCCCCTGGGTATGACAGGAAAGACTTTCCGATCCGGCCGCCGTAGATTATATCGGAGTAGGCGTTGTCATGGATGACGATGATATCGTGCTTAACGGCCCATTCGATCAGATGGATATAGAATTCATCATCCGCCGCCGCGCAGACAGGATTGAGTGGGTATGAAACCAGTATATACTTTGCTCTGTCGGCGATATCATCAGGAATAGCTTCAAGATCCGGCAGATAGCCCTTGTCAGGAAGCAGATCGTAGGTTTCCGCTATCGCCGCGCACAGCTGCGGGCCTATGGAAAAGATCGGATATCCTGGATTCGGAACCAGCACGATATCTCCGGGATCACACAGAGCAAGCGCGATATGCGCCATACCCTCCTGAGACCCGCTGATAGTCATAATCTCATCATCTTCGAGCTCTACAGAAAACCGGCGCTGATAGAAACCCTTAACGGCATCCAGGAGGAACGGCCGGTCTGTAAGAGAGTACTTATAATTCACGGGATCTTTCGCGGCTTCACTGACCGCCTGGGTGACGTGCGGCGGCGTCGGAAAATCAGGCGTGCCGACAGAAAGATTGTATATTGTCCGGCCTTCTTTCTGGAGCTGTCTTTTCTTTTCGTCAAGGATGGCGAAGATTCCCGCCTGGAATTTCATGGATCTGTGTGAAAATGTAAAATGGCTCATGGCATGAATCTCCGTTTCATTAAGAGCAGGACCGGATAAGGTCCATAATCATATCAATCGCGCTGCTCTGGCTGCTGGTCGACATCGCGGCGATGTATTTGTCCTTGTTATCATAGAGCTCTTTCAGGGAATGAAGCAGTGACGCAGGCGTCAGAAGCTCCTCCTTCAGAACCAGGCTGTAGCCCTGTTTTTGATAGGAATCCGCGTTCAGGATCTGGTCGCCGCGGCTTGAGGCGGCGGACAGGGGAACGAGCAGGTTCGGCTTTCTGAGGGCAAGGAGCTCGCAGATGGAATTCGCTCCTGCCCTGGACAGGACAAAATCACACAGAGCGAACAGATCCTTTAGTTCATCCGACACATACTCAAGCTGTACATATCCCTCTTTTGAGTTAAGGGAATCATCCAGATTTCCTTTTCCGCACAGATGTATGATCCGGACATCATTAAGCAGGATGTCAAGATCCTGCCGTAGCGCCCTGTTGATGACGGCAGATCCCTGGCTTCCTCCGATGACAAGAAGCACGGGCTTCATGCTGTCCTCCCAGCCCAGGAACTTAAGCGCGTCCTGACGGTTTCCCTGCAGGAGCTCTCTGCGGATAGGGGAGCCTGTAAGTACGGCCTTGTCGGAGGGGAGATACTTCATAGTCTCAGGAAATGAGCAGCATACCTTAGTCGCGGCCGGAATCGCCAGCCGGTTCGCCAGACCGGGGGTCATATCGGATTCGTGTATGATCGTGGGAATGTGAAGAGACGCCGCGGCCCTGACTACCGGAACGCTGACAAAACCTCCTTTTGAGAAGATAACGTCAGGGCGGAGCTTCCTGAGCAGCTTCTTCGCCTGAAAAAAACCATGGACCACGCGGAACGGATCCGTAAAGTTCTGCCAGTCAAAATAACGGCGGAGTTTTCCGGAGGAGATCCCATAGTAGGGGACATTCTGCTGTGTGACCAATGATCTTTCTATACCTGAATAAGAGCCGATGTAGAAAACCTTATATCCGTCTTCACGAAGGGATGGAAGCAGGGCTATATTCGGCGTAACATGGCCGGCAGTGCCTCCGCCGGTCAGAACAATTCTTTTTCCCATGTATGTTTCCTCGTGTACAATTATTCAACTCAGTCGCGCGCGCACCGCGTTCGCAAGCTCATCGCGCACCGCGCACGGAAGCGCTCCGCGCCTTGCCCGCCCACCGTAATCTGTCAAATCCGTCCGGCAAGCAAGCTTGCCGGCCTGAATTTTGACAGCTTACAGGGGGTGCTGAATAAACAAGATGTTATATTTGTAACTATTCAGCACCCCCACAGCTCAGAACACTTCGTGTCCTTCGCTGTGGACGGTCAGAGGCGCTGGAGTCGCGCGCGCACCGCGTTCGCAAGCTCATCGCGCACCGCGCGCGGAAGCGCTCCGCGCCTTGCCCGCCCCCTGTAATCTGTCAAATCCGTCCGGCAAGCAAGCTTGCCGGCCTGAATTTTGACAGCTTACAGGGGTGCTGAATAGTTACAAATAATCGTACACGAATTATGGAAAAAATCAAGCCTGCAGCTCCTCTTCAACAAGCTGACGGACAAAACGGCCCATGGCGCCGTACATAAGATCGTCGAGCAGGGCCGCGCCGAGATTGTGTACCGTTACGGACGGCAGATACAGGCGTATCATCCCGCGCCTGAGATCTTCCATTGACAATGCCTCCAGATTCTTCTCAAACTGCGAGACCTTGGAGCGGGATACCGGATCAGGGAGAACCGGAAACAGAACCTGGGAGCACATTTTCAGAAGATCGGGTATATCCTTGATCTGATCCCCTATATCAAGAATTATGGCTTTGTACCCGCCCGCCTGAGCCAGAGACGCGAAGAACTGCATCCATTCAGGACATCCGACGTCGCGCAGGTCTTCAGGGAAAAATGAAGGCGGACATATATCAAGATCACCGAAGCTCTGAGTGACACTCTCAAGCCTGGAGTGAAGACTGTCCTGCTCGGTATTGGCGGCGTACATAAGATCCGCCAGGTCTTCACTCCAGTTTGCCTTCAGCAGACCCTCCAATCCGCTGCAGCTTTCCATGTTCAGATATAATGTCCTGTCTGACTGGGAGAGAGCCTGGGCCAGAGTCAGAGAAAACAAAGTTTTCCCGCATCGGGCAACAGGTGAGTATATGCCGATCAGACGGCAGTCTCCCAGAGAATCCTTAATCTGTGAGGCTGCCTTGCCGGCGTACCGGCATACCAGCCGGGCAATGGCGTCCGAGTCCTGATACTTGTCTATAACCGGGTCATCTGTATCGAGGTACGGAGTCTCGCCGTCCGACAGGATAATGATACGGTGCACATTGAGTTCACGCACTTCGTCGTTCATCGCTTCCGTCGATATCAGGAGTATCTCGATCTCATGCCCCTTCGCGTATTCGATAAGAGGGGACAGCCCGGTAAACGCCATGACGCTGAAGGGCAGGTCACTCTTCTGGTTGAGATAGTCCGCCAGGTGGACAACATATTCTTCCTCAAGGTCGCAGATAGCGAATATTTTCTTTTCTCTCTTCATAGACAAACCTCCTTTTTGGCAATGCTTCAAACTATGATATTGGTTTCAATAGTTCCTTTTGTAATCAATACCGTCAGCAGTGCGATGAGTACGGGGAGCGCAAATGAGAATTCAGCAGACTGGTCTTCATCTCCGGACCGGTAGGCGGTCAATTTGTTTCCGGCCATCACACTGACAAGATATCTGTAGAAGTATGTGAGACGAACCACGAGACTGCGCTGCCTGATTACAATAACGGCGGATATCGCTGCGGCTGTGAACAGGGAATAAACCATGACAAGAAAACAGTCCTTAAGACCAAGCTGCAGGCCGATAACAGAGAGAAGCTTCACGTCGGCGCCTCCGAACATCTTCAGGGCCGCCAGGCAGCCGAGAAGTATCCACGGCAGCAGGAATCCCGCAAGACCGTCGGCAAGGATCACTATGGCGCCGGAGCAGGCAGAGAGAACGCTGCCGGAAGACGAGGCGGCCTGACATACATTAACGGCCATGACAAACCTGTCGAGAAGAGCCCACAAGAAACCGCACAGCATGAGAGTATTCGGAATAAGACGGGTCCTGAGATCGGAAACCGCGCAGACAAGAGCAAAGACAAGAAGGATCTGAATATCCATATGAGACCTCTTTATATGAAGACGCCGGAGTAATTTTAGAACTTAAAATGTGATTGCGTATGATCTGAAATACAGATGCAGATGTCACACAAGATGTGATGCAAAATCAATATATTGATATGCACTGTCTGACATGGCACTATGATAGCACATCGGCTGAGAAATGCAAGAGGTATTTTATCTTTAATGAAAAGTTCAGCCCCCGGCAGCTCAGGATGTTCCGCATTCTGAACAATTGGGGGCTGAATAATAGCTTATGACAAAGATCTGATAGGGCTTCTGTCAGCCCTCTGCCTCGTCGGTCTTCCTTCCGATAACTACGGTGACAGTGATCATAAGAAGCGCTGCCATTGGAAGAGCAATTACGGCCGGTATGCTGTGAACCGCGAAGATTCCGGCGATAAGGTAGCCTATAGCCGAAACGACCGCGCAGGTCATGGCGTACGGCAGCTGGGTCGAGACATGATTGACATGCTCACACTGAGCACCGGCGGACGACATGATAGTCGTATCCGAGATAGGGCTGCAGTGGTCTCCGCAGACAGCGCCGGCCATGCAGGCGGCGACGCAGACGATGGAGATCGGATTGCCCTGCGACCACGGGAAGGCCTCGAGTACGATAGGAATCAGGATGCCGAATGTACCCCAGCTGGTGCCTGTCGCGAAGCTCAGAACACAGCCGATCAGGAAAATGACAGCCGGCAGGAACATTTGCAGCCCTCTTGCCGAACCCTCGATGACTCCGGCGACATAGACGTCGGCTCCGAGGAAGGAGGTCATATTCTTCAGTGACCATGCGAATACCAGGATCATGATAGCAGGAACCATAGCCTTGAAGCCTTCCGGTATGCAGCCCATAGCCTCGCGGAAGGAGAATGACTTGCGGGCTACATAATAGATAATGGAAAACAGAAGTCCGAAAGCCGAACCCAGCATCAGGCCGATGGAAGCGTCGGAGTTGGAAAACGCGTCGATAAAGTTCGCGCCGCTGAAGATTCCCCCGGTGTACACCATGCCGATGACGCAGCAGGTTACGAGCACGATGATCGGAAGCACAAGATCGATCACACGGCCCTTACCCTCAGGCACCTTATCGGTCTCATTTTCATAAGGATTCGGACCGGAGAAAATGTCGCCGGCCTTGGCGTTCTTTTCATACTTTGCCATCGGGCCGTAGTCGATATTCTTGATGGTAAGAGTGAGCATCATCGCTATGGTAAGAAGCGCGTAGAAGTTATACGGGATAGTCCTGATAAACAGCGCAAGACCTGAACCGTCCGCGACGAAGCCGGAAACCGCGGCTGCCCACGAAGAAATGGGAGCGATGATACATATCGGAGCTGCGGTGGCATCGATCAGGTAGGCCAGCTTTGCTCTCGAGATCTTGTGGCGGTCTGTGACCGGACGCATGACGGAGCCGACCGTAAGGCAGTTGAAATAGTCATCGATAAAGATCAGGATACCCAGGAGTATGGTTGACAGCTGGGCGCCTCTGCGGGTCTTGATGTGATCCTCAGCCCAGCGCCCGAATGCCGCGGAACCGCCGGCCTTGTTCATGAGGGCGACTATCGATCCGAGCATGATCAGGAACACCAGAATACCGACATTGTAGGAATCGGACACCGAGGCCACGATCCCGTTAGTGAAAATGTTTTCAAGAGTGCGCTCGAAGTTGCCGTTTGCGGCCAGCACAGCACCGACCGTGATTCCGATGAACAGTGAAGAATAGACCTCTTTTGTTATCAGGGCGAGAATAATAGCCACGAAAGATGGCACCAGAGCCCAGAACGTGTTGTAGTAATGAGAGGTTGCCGCTATCTTCTCCGCTGCATCCTCAGCCATCGCCGGCATAACCAGCATGATGGCGGCAAGCCCTGTAAGCAGAATCAGGGCACGTCTGTGTTTGTACAATTGTTTCATACTGCCTCCTCCTGTGTACACATCGATCAATTCCGCCGTCGGCGGAGCGGCGTCTGAACGCACGGCAGCGTGAGCTGTCTTCTGCGTTTTGACGCTTTACAATGTTGAAGTGATATGGTTATTATCTCAAATCATCCGGTAAAGTCAAGCCCCGGTGTTTATGACGGCCAATTTCAAACCAATTCCGCAGGGCAACAGAAAACGGCAGGCTATTGCCTGCCGGAATAGATGCTGTGTAAAAATAAAAGACTGCATGCCGGCGCATAACTGCCGACGGAGAAAATCATGACCTGCGGTACTCCAGCTCGGACCGCGGAGCGCGCGTCATGAGATGATGTACAGTCTGCTTCGGATCCGCGCCATGGTTGACTACCGCGTCGATGGCGTCGACGAGAGGCATGTCGATCCCGTACTTATCCTTCAGCTCCAGGGCAGCGGGGATCGCGTTGATACCCTCGACTACCATGCCGACCTCCCTGATAGCATCCTCCGGAGAAAGCCCCTGACCGATCAGGTGTCCGCAGCGGTTGTTGCGGGAATGATTTGAGGTAGCGGTGACGATAAGGTCTCCGATTCCGGCCAGTCCCGAAAATGTCCTGCTGTCGCAGCCCATCGCTATGCCCAGACATGTAATCTCATGCATACCCCTGGTGATGAGCGCGGCCTTAGTGTTGTCGCCGTAACCAAGTCCAAGAGCAGCGCCGCTCGCAAGCGCGATGATGTTCTTCATCGCACCGCACAATTCAACCCCGGTGATATCATCGTTGGTGTACACCCGCATGACGTCGTTCATGAAGATACGCTGCACCATGAGAGCCGCGTCTTCGTCATGGCTTGCCGCAACAATAGTGGTCGGAAGGTCTTTCGCGACTTCCTCTGCGTGGGTGGGACCCGACAGCGCGACAAGCCTTGCCGTCTTGCCCGCCTTCTCCAGCTCGTCGGAAATGACCTGGGTCAGAGTCATCAGAGTTCCGCTCTCTATTCCCTTGGCCGCGTCTGCGATCAGCTGACCTTCCGGAATGAAAGGCGCTGCCTCAGCCGCGGTTGAACGTACAAATACAGAGGGAACCACAAACAGGAGCAGATCCTTCGATTCGCATGCCTGCCTGATGTCTGAGGTGAAAATGACCTCGTCGGGTATTATCATGCCCGGAAGGTTCGGCTGCCTTCTGGTTCTCGAGAATTCTTCGATTTCCTGCGGCAGCGCGGACCACACGGTCACATCATGGCCGGTCAGAGAGAGCATCCTGGTAAGCGCCATACCCCATGTGCCGGCGCCGAGCACTCCAATATCAGCCATATCGTCTCTCCTTAATCAGCAGAACTAACTGAGCTTCTTACAGATACTGATGTTATTCTTGCCGTCCTTAAATTCATAGTACATGTAGTCCATGCTCTTCTTCACCATGAATATGCCAAGACCTCCGATCCTGCGATCCTGCGCGGACAGAGTGACATCAGGATCCTCTTTCAGAAGAGGATTAAACGGCGTTCCGGAATCAGACAGAGTGACCCGCAGCCAGTTGCCGCTGCGGTCGATGTCGGATATATCTTCCTGACAATCCTCCGGAATCGGGCAGCTGTCCATAATCTCAATGAGGATGTCCGCGTCTCCTGTGTCAGGCACATAAGCATAGTTGGCAATGTTGACAAAAAGCTCCTCAACGGCAACGTCAACCTGCATCTTGGTCTTCAGCGGGCAGTCAGCCGCGTCAAGCTGCGCGTCAACACTCTCAAGAACCTTCGACAGGTTATCAAGAACCGCCAGAATCTTTATATTCTTCCTTGACATAAAGATAGATCCTCACCTCCTTACGTTCTCCAGGGAATACCCGCAGGGGGATATTCACACGAAGCAATGTTTATTCGATCGTAAGGATGTCAGAGAAACCGGTAACCTCGAAGATCTCATTCACGTCGTCTTTGACATGGATCAGCTTCATGCTGCCCTGCTTGGACATAAACTTCTGAGCGGTGAGCAGAACTCTGAGACCGGCCGAGGAGATGTACTCCAGCTTCTCAAAATCAAATACCAGATTGGTGATGGACTCCATAAAGCTCTTCAACTCATTCTCGAGCTGGGGAGCGGTAGTCGTATCGAGCCTTCCCTCGAGAATGACCGTGGCATCTGCACCGTTGATTTGCTTTTCGATATTTAACATAATGAACCTCCTTGGATGTTTCATTTAACTTACAGATTATATCACACCTGTCATACCAGGTCAGGCAACCTGTCTCTGTCTCAGATTACGATCTCAGGTTTAAGCCTATATATCATTATACAAAAAAACGCGGAATAATCAATTCCGCGTTAACGGAAAAGTGTGAGGACATTATGTCTTCTTACTATTCGGCCCGTATCTGGCGCGCTCGTACTCTTCATGCAGCGAATGCATCCCGGGAGTATCAGGAAGACGGGACCTCTCCTCCATCAGAGATGGCGTTTCATACGGATCCGGAGCCTGGCCCCTGAAATGAAGGATCGTGCGGCGGTAACGCCTCCGGATGCGCCCTTCTGTAAGAGTTGCGGGAGCTGTCTTGCCGGATGTTTTCAGACTTATATGTTCATCAGCGGCAGCGCCGGGAGACGGGGGCTTTCCGGAATCTCCATCCTGCCTGCGAAAACGTATGATCAGGCTTCTGACTCCCACCCAGATCACGTAGAAGATAATTCCTGCGAGAACGACAGTAAGCGCATTGTCGATAAAATCAAGCAGAGACAGAAGCCATGCCGGAGGGGCGGCTCCTCCATCGGCACTGCCGGCAGCGAGAAGCTCGCGCAGCAGAGCACTCTCTTCATACATAACTCTGTTGTCGGGAGCGTTAAATATATCCGGCCGGAACTTCGGCAGATTAAGAAAATGACGGCCTCCCGCGGTCATCAGCGCAGCTGCGGCCAGCAGCACGCACGGTATCAGAACGCCGGCCAGGTACTGGCGCAGCAGGCGTGAGATCCTGTTCCCCGGAACCCGGCTGACATGATGCCGGCCTTCAAGATACTCATCCCGTCCGGTAAGCACGCGGCAGGGGAATACGATGAAAAAGTACAGAATGACTCCGACAAGAGCTGTCTGGGCAAGCTCATGGCTGTGGAGAAACAGCGCTCCGATGTAGATGACAGCAAATGGGATCGTAATGGCGATAGACGGGAGAGGCAGAAGATACATGTCGCCTGTCCAGGAGTGATCCTCCTGAACCTTCGCTTTCCTGCGGCTGTTGTCATTTGTTCTCATACGAATAGCGTCGAGCAGAAACAGAAGAAGGATCAGAGCCTGAGGAACCTTCTCACCTCCCTGTATACTCAGGCTGAGCCATCCCTCAAGAGCAAAGAGCCCGGCAAGGTACAGAAGACAGACAGGACAGGCGCACAGCAGAAAGACGCCCAGATTCGGGATCTTTTTCTCGAGAAGATACATAAAAGAGGCCGGAAGCGCAATTGAGAGCGTAAGGAAGTACAGAGGAAGAAAGCACGATAAGGCAGACGCTGCATCCTCACGGGACATGCCAAAGGTGACGACCAGACAGAAGCACGGCACAAGCAGAGCAAGCAGCACGAGAAAATGCAGGCGCCGCACAATGGCTGTGTACAGTTTGGAGGGAGATAAAGCAGTTTTCATATTATTCTCCGGCTGAAGCCGTAGTACAACTCACGGCACCAAGGTAAGCCTGACGGGGCAGGCTTGAAATCCTCATGGCAGGAAATATAATGATGTTGGGGTCAAAAGTACCT
>DFHY01000017.1:10235-19166 GCA_002371345.1 Lachnospiraceae bacterium UBA3711 | reverse complement strand
CGTAGCGGTGAATAATTTAGGTTAAGTCTCCATTCCGCCGTTCTTACCGGCGGCACAAACAGTCATGAAAGAGGGGCTTTCACACTAAACTCCTTCAGCTGTTCCTGTTAACTTCTCATGCGCGGCAAACATCAGCACCAGCAGTATAAGCAGATACAGCGGCATCAGCCCGGCGGATACAGCGTCAGCGATCACGCCGAACAGCGGCGGCATCAGGCAGGTCCCGAGATAAGCGGCTGCCATCTGCACTCCTATGATGGCCTGAGATCTGTCCGCGCCGAAATGATCCGGCGTTGCGTGAATAAGGCTGGGATAAATCGGCGCGCAGCCTACTCCTATGGCGATAAAGCCGATCATGGCTATCGTCCGGCTGAAGGGCAGGATCAGCATGGCGATGCCGGCCAGCACGATGCCCTGACCGATGCGGACCATCTGAGTGTCATTGAACCTGAAGGTGGCGAAGCCGCTGACAGCACGTCCTGCAGTGATACCGATAAAGAACAGTCCGGCCAGCGTCGCGGCCTGCTCCGTGCTGACGCCCCACCGCATAACCAGGAAGGTACTGGCCCACAGCCCGGTGGTCTGTTCCAGAGCACAGTAGCAGAAGAAACAGATCATGACGGCCTTTGTCCCGGGGATACGGATGATCTGACCAAGGGACAGGGCTTTGCCGTCCTCAGCCTCCGCTCCGCCGCTCCGGCCTTTCCACAGAGGCAGGCTGAACACCAGTATCACTGTGAGGATGATCTGCATGAGGCCGATGATCCGATAGCCCCCGTTCCATCCCATCTCGCCAGTGATGGCAGCACCCATGATGACGGGGCCAACGGATGCGCCGACGCCCCAGAAGCAGTGCAGCCAGCTCATGTGGCGGCTGGCGTAGTGCAGCGCGACATAGTTATTCAGCGCCGCGTCCACACTGCCGGCGCCAAGTCCATATGGAACCGCCCACAGCAGAAGCATCCAGTACGCATTCGAGACGGAGAAGCCAAACAGTGCCGCAGCTGTCATACCCACGCTTATTGCTGTCACCCGGCCGGCGCCGAGCCTGCGTGTCAGACGGTCACTCAACAGGCTTGAGATAATTGTGCCTGCCGCTATAGTCATTGACACCGCCCCGGCATATGATACCGGAACGCCCAACTCAAGACGCATAGTCGGCCACGCCGCTCCCAGCAGAGAATCCGGCAGGCCCAGGCTGATGAACGCCAGGTAGATGATGACAATAAGAATGTGGATCATGCTGTTTTTCCTTAGGAGTGATATCAAATAATATGATGTTGGGGTCAAAAGAACCTTTTGCCCCAACTATGATGTACGGATCTTTTACTCTGCCGGATGCATGGCCAGAGCGTCGGAAAGCTTCGGGACCAGCACCTTTCTCCGTGAGAATCCGGGATTAAACACATAGGACGTGCCGTCAAACTTTCCTTCATCGCCGAAGGCCTGCTTTACCACTTCACCTGCCGCCTCATCAGACGGGACAAGATAGCAGAAGGACAGGTCATCATGGTAGATGGATATCTGGGCAAAAGCCATGTCAACGCCCGCAGCCTTAGCTTCATCAGGCAGTATGGCTTTCATACGCTCCGCCAGATCCCTTGCCTGCTCCTCATCATAGGCATTGACGACGCCGATCAGGAATTTCTTGCCGCCGCTCTCGTATTCCTTTACATCCATATTGAATATCTCGGTATCCGTCATTCCGTCATAATTAAGTGTTTCCCTGTACATTTTGTCGTAAAATGCATCCACATCATCTATATGTGATAGCTTGCTGAAAGCTTTATAAGCTTCCCGGTCAGCCGTTGTGGCGCTTGATTTCATATTGCTTGTGTCGGACAGCAATGCGCCGAGCATAAGCGTCGCAGTCTGCTCATCGAACGGCACGCCATAATTCATGTACCGAATCCAAATGATCGTCGCGGTGGATCCAAAAGGTCTCGTGTCATAGATGAGCTGGCTCCCGCTGGAAACCGTACCCGCGTTGTGGTGGTCGATAATGCTGATAATATTCGCGTCCTCAAGTCCCTGAGCGGACTGCGCATAATCCGAATGATCGATCAGAATCACATTTTTACCGGAAGCATCTTCCAGAATCGGCGGCACCTCGACGCCGGCTTCTTTCAGGACAAAGGCCGTTTCATGATTGACCGGCTCCTGGATAAATGCCTCCGCGTCATATCCAAGCTTCTTCAACAGGTTCGCGTATACAATCGAGCTGCAGACCGTATCAGTATCGGGGCTTTTATGTCCAAACACATAGATCTTGCCGTCTATCTCACCAAGTCCCTCAAGATCGCTGCGGCAGATCCGGAACATCAGCTCAGGATCCGTCAGCCACAGATTCTCAGACTGCTCATCCGCTGACGCAGGCTGTGCCTCTGTTTCAGCTGACGCTGCCGAACGTGCCTCTGTTTCAGATGTCGCTGCCGGACGTGCCTCTGTTTCAGATGTCGCTGCCTGGCGTACCTCTGTTTCATTTGCGCAGACTGTGCCCGCGGTCAGAAACACAGCAAGGATCAGTGCAATACTTGTCTTTTTTACCATCTCTGTCTCCCTTTCTTTTGTTGATAATAAACTGATGCTATGGTGTCAATAAAGATATGACGAAGTGATACGCACATCAGGCAGGGGCTAAATATAATCTGCCCCTGCCTGATAGTATAACATCTATCATAAAAAGCCGGTAACCCAGCTTAAAATAAATCTCTTCAGTTATATTCTGCAGCCCGTAAAACAGCAGTTTTACGAGTCCTCACACGTTAATCGGCACGGCTGTAATAAACCGACTTTTACTCAGCCAGCTTCAGCAGTGCGTTCAGAAGTATCGCGAGAGCAGCGCTATTCATATTCCCCACCTGCCTCCTTTCATGCCCCGTAACCTATGCCTTTCAGTCTGCCGACTCCCCTGCACGGGCGCCTCAAACGCTGCGCGTGTGGCGTTTGTTTCGATGTATCGGACATGACATTCAGACTTTTAAGTTAATGGCATTGACCCTGTGTATCTATTTTCACCTTCAACCTACCTGATTAATATGTTATGCCTGTTTATAACCAAACCCGCCTCAAAAGTCAACAAACCCTGCTATTCCTGTTTTCAAGGGCTGGCTATAGGCTGCGCCTATAAGAAATGAACCGGCATAGGCAATCGAAGTCCCCGAGATTACCTATGCCGGTTTTCTTATTTATTCTTTTTACTTAACGCTGCACGAACGGATCCCTTTGGATCGGTGATCAACAGCCTTACAACCCAGATAACAAGCCCGAGCGCTACTACTGATAAGCCAAGGAACGCATCATTTATCATATCCCCGATAGCCGGCGTGAAGTATTCCGCTTTTAATTCAGCGTATTCAAATATCGCATCGATAAGCCACATGAGGGATGCGCCCCAGAACATGAAAAGCAGGATTCCAAGCTTCATGCTGTCGTCTTTGCGGTTATACCATACCACTGTAACAATAACAGCCGCAAATACGGTAATTAGCAGTGTCATTTGGCTGCCTCCTTACATCGTTGTTTTCTGAACGGCTGTCTGAACCGAACGTTTTACGATCAGATCCGCTGCTACGCACATTCCTATCCAGACAGCTGTTATAAGAGCAGCCATTGCCACACCTACTGTCGCCATTTCATGAAACATCTCCGCCGCGTCGCCCGGATTGGACATGGCTGTCAGGAAGGGGAACCACGGAACCACCTCTCCATGCCAGATGTGCTCAAATGCAAGAAGAACGACCCCGCCCCACAGCATATAAGTAAGCCACTTAAGCTTTCGGCTCATTGGAATCGTAACCTTTTCCGCAATCTCTGTATTACTTTCTGATGCTTTTAACTCTTTTTTCTCCTCTGCTTTCTCTACTGCGGTTATGACCGCTGCTTCTGCCGCAGATACTAAGAAACATGCCATCTTGTTTACACTCCTTTCTTCTTTCTGAAACCGACACTTTTAAGTACCGGCTTCCTTCAGCCAAAAAAACGCACACCTCCCCTTTCTGGGGAAATGTACGTCTTCATGACATATCTTAAACAAATGTTTATCCTGCGCTTCTGCACAGCTGCCGGAAAACTTCTGTTCTCCAACTCAACTATGTCTCATTCAGGTAATGCCTGTCAAGTGTTTTTTTAACTGACGAACCGCATCTTCTATTAAGACACTCATCGAAAAATCAGATACTCCGGCAATATAATTGTCACAGCTGCTGAATGGTATCAGTATTCTTTTCGCATCAGCCTGCGCAACAGCCTTCGCGATTATTGGCGTGATCTCTCCAAGCATGGCATCCGCTATTACCATACCGATCGGTCCAATAATCACATCTGCCTTTTTCCCGGCTACTATGACCGAGTTCTCGCCTGTTGCCGCCTCATCAGCGCCAGCCTTAAGCATGTTGGTCGTTGCTGCACAGTTTGTACCAACCGCAATGATATGCACATCCGGAAGTTCCTTTCTTATGCTGATGATCAGCTGCCTTCCAAGCCCGCCCCCCTGTGCGTCCACTACCATCACCGTATACATCCTATGCATCATACACCTCCAACAGCCACGTGCCATTCTTATGCGATTATATCACATGATTAACCCGCCAAAAGTCGATTACGATATAATTTGACGTTTACATCATCATAATACTTGCCAAATGCCGGGGTTCTTTCGCGGTTGGAAAACTGTGTTAATATTCATCAATAATCTTAGGAATTCTATGTTATTTTACATGCTAATCTTACACAATATTCCCATTTATGATATGATGAATCCGTACAGAATTCCATTCGAGGTTTATCCCGGGAGGATACGCCATGTATATGTACCGAAAGGTTTCCGAATATCTTAAGCAGTGGAAAGACAGCAAATACAGAAAGCCGCTGATCATTCAGGGTGCCCGTCAGGTCGGAAAGACCTACGCCATACTTGAGTTTGGACGTCAGCACTACGATAATGTGGCTTATTTTAATTTTCAGACCAGTGAATCGCTTGCTGCGACTTTCAATGAAAACATCAGCCCTTCATACCTTCTGCCTATCCTGTCCCACATCAGCGGGCAGACCATTACCAGAGGCAATACACTTATTGTTTTCGATGAAATCCAGCTCTGTGAACGGGCTGTCACTTCTCTGAAATACTTCTGTGAAGAAGCACCGGAGTATCATGTGATTGCTGCCGGAAGCCTTTTGGGGGTTGCCGTCAATCGGGAGAAATATGCTTTCCCCGTGGGAAAGGTTGACCGCTGCACAATGCATCCTATGGATATGGAAGAATTTCTTCTTGCTCTTGGCGAAAATAACCTTGTGGAACGGATCCGTAACTGCTTTGAAGATAACAATCCAATGCCTCAGGCACTTCATGAAGCCGGACTTAAACTATATCGGCAGTACCTTGCCGTCGGCGGTATGCCGGAGGCAGCAGCCCGTTTTATCGATACTCACGACTACACTCAGGTACGGCATGTGCTTGATACGATTCAGATGGATTATCTGGATGACATGAGCAAGTATCAGGAAAGCTCAAATGAGATCAAAAAGACCCGCCTTACATATGGTACGGTCGCCGTACAGCTTTCCAAGAAGAACACCCGTTTCAAGTACAAGCTCATCAAGACCGGTGCCAGGGCTGCCGAGTATGAAAACGCCATTGAGTGGCTGGTTTCTTCCGGTCTCATGTCCAGGGTCTACCGGGCTGAGCAGATCATAAAGCCGTTGGAAAACTACAAGGATATAAATGATTTCAAAATATATCTTTCTGACATGGGGCTTCTCGCCGCGCAGAAGGATATTCGGGCTGAGGACATTTTCTTCATGGAGGAAGAGCTTGCAGACTTCAAAGGAGGCATGACAGAAAACTATGTGAATACCCAGCTTGTCAGCGCCGGATTTAAGCCGTATTTCTGGAGAAATGACAAAGGCACCAGTGAGGTTGACTTTGTGATCTCCCTGAAAAGCAAATTAATCCCCATAGAAGTGAAAAGCGGAGAGCATGTCACCGCCGCCAGCCTGAATGAATATACCAGACTGTTTAAGCCGGCTTATTCCATTCGGATCTCCGAGAAGAATTTCGGTCTGGAGAACAATATCAAATCCGTTCCGCTGTATGCTGTCTTCTGCATACGCGATGCAGAGGAAGACCTGTAGTCCCCTTTTTGATCAGTAATGAATCCTTAGATAAATAACGCTTCCGCAGACTGAATCAGGAGGAGCTGCAGCTCCTCCTGATTATGGTTATTTGGTTTTAACTTTCTTTACCTTGCTCCAAGCTGATACTCCGTCGGCGCCGACGTACCGAGCACGAATGTAATATGTCATTTTCTTCTGAAGCTTCAGTACAATCTGCGTCTTCTTCTTTCCAACAGACTTATTAACTACATTCTGTATGAATGCTGGATCTGTAGAATGGCCCATGTCTCAAGCGGTTTCTCAGATAAAGCCGCCGCAATGCCGCATACCAGGGAGGAATCGAGGCCGCCTGAGAGGAGAAAGCCCACAGGAGTGTCGGAATCCAGCCTCTTTTTCACTCCCCTGTACAGAAGATCATGGATGTTTGCAGACAGTTCAGTCAGGTCTCGATCGTGTCAATGATTGTTGACAGCCTCTGAAATGTTTCTTGAGCGCCTCCGCATGAACAGATATAATCTCACTATCATCAGGATTTGTCTGAGAATAGGAATAACCCAGTGATCGAATATAAATTGTCTTCGGAACGGAATTCAAAAGATGGTTCCAACATTAATATCTTCATATACAGAAAAAGGAATAACGTCATGAGAAAAAAGCAGAACTATGCCTGGAGCACGCTAAACCTTGGCACATGCTATTATCCCGAGCACTGGGACAGAGAACTCTGGGAAGATGATATGAAACGCATGCTCGACGCCGGTATCGGGACTGTCCGGATCGCGGAATTCTCCTGGAGCAAGGTCGAGCCTGAGGAAGGCACATTTACCTATGAGTTTTTTGATGAATTCCTTGAGGTCGCTCACAGATTCGGAATGAAGGTGATCTTCGGAACGCCCTCCGCTACCCCGCCCGCCTGGCTGACGGAGAAGTATCCTGAGGTCCTGAACGCAAGCATTGACGGCGTCCTCTACAGGCACGGCATGAGGAGACACTATAACTATAATTCTCCGAAGTACCGTGAGCTGACTGCCAGAATCGTCGATAAGCTTGGCGCGCACTACGCGAAGCATCTGGCCGTTATCGGATGGCAGATCGACAATGAACTGAACTGCGAGACCAGCGATTTCTATTCGGAGAGCGACTCTGCGGCGTTTCGCATTTTCCTGAAAGAAAGGTATAAAACCCTGGATGCGTTGAACGAGGCATGGGGTACGGTGTTCTGGAACCAGACCTACACCGGCTGGGAAGAGATTCACGTGCCGAGACCGACCATCCACAACTCCACCAACCCTCACGAGATGCTGGACTACCACCGTTTCGTATCTGAGAGCGCGATCAGCTTCTGCCGCATGCAGAGCGACATACTGAGAAAATACCTGAAGCCGGGAGACTTCATCACGACCAACGGCATGTTCGACAAGCTGGACAATCATCGCATGACGGACGAGGCGCTTGACGTCTATACCTACGATTCCTATCCGAATTTCGCATATTGTCTGGACGCGGATCCGCTGGCTCCCGGGAATCTGAATGACCGCAGGTGGAGCAGAAACCTGACCGAGGTAAGGTCCATCTGCCCGCATTTCGGTATTATGGAACAGCAGTCAGGCGCAAACGGCTGGAACACCCGGATGGAAGCACCCGCCCCGAAGCCCGGCCAGATGATGCTCTGGGCCATGCAGTCTATCGCGCACGGTGCGGACTTCATCAGCTTCTTCCGTTGGAGAACCTGCACATTCGGAACCGAGATCTACTGGCACGGAATCCTGGATTATGACAACCGCGACAACCGCAAGCTCGCGGAAGTCAGAAAGATCCATAAGCGCATCCAGGCGATCGCTCCCATGGCCGGCGCCGGATTCAAGGCCGCGTTCGGTCTTGTGAGAGACTACGACAATATCTGGGACAGCGATGTTGACGTGTGGCATCACAGACTGGAAAAAATGAGCACGGATGAAATCTTCCGCGTATCTCAGCTGACCCACACTCCCATGGACGAGGTATTTCTTCTTGAAGATACTGATGTCGAAGAATTGTGCGGCTATCCGCTCCTGATCTATCCACATCCGCTTATTCTGACACAGAAGAGAGCAGACCTCCTGAAGAAATATGTGGAAATGGGAGGAACGCTTGTGATCGGCGCGCGCGCCGGCCAGAAGGATATCTCGGGGAAATGCGTCATGCAGCCGATGCCCGGCCTCCTTCGACCACTCACCGGAACCACCGTCAGAGAATTCACCTTCATCAGTCCGGCAGACGCTCCGCAGAGCATGACCTGGAATGGCAGCAAGGGATCTGCAGATGCTCCGCACAACATGACCTGGAACGGCAGCATGGGATCTGCAGATGCTCCGCACAGCATTCCTTGGAATGGCAGCAGTATCCCGACAGGCATCTTCAGCGATATTCTGGATGCAGATGCTCCTGATGCAAATGTACTTGCCGTGTATGACAATGATTACTATAGGGGATGCGCCGCTCTTATTGAGAGAAAATGCAAAGAAGGCAGAGTACTGCACTTCGGAGGCACATTTACATATGATAACGTCTGTCAGTTCCTCGAATACGCGGGCGTTCTGTCACCATGGAAGGATCTCGTCAGCCTGCCTGAAGCCTGCGAGCTTGTCGTCCGCGAGAAGGACGGCATACAGTACCTCTTCATTCTGAACTACTCGTGGGAAACGCAGAAAATATACCTGAATAAAGCACTTTCTGATATGGATACCGGCCTCACCGCCGAGGGAGAGATTGAGCTTTCCGCCTTCGGAACTAAAGTTTACAGCCAGCTCACTGACTCGCAATGACTGGAAGACTGTC
>DFHY01000017.1:0-10133 GCA_002371345.1 Lachnospiraceae bacterium UBA3711 | reverse complement strand
CGCGAGACAGTATCTACAGCCGGCTTGCGGACTCGCAATGACTGGAAGACTGTCAGATTCTCAGTGTAATCGGACGCGAGACAGTATCTACAGCCGGCTCGCGGACTCGCAATGACGGAAGGCATCCACAGCAAACCATAGGAGCCGACTGAACCCGGCCAGATGCGTGCACGCGCGAAGCCGACCCACGCATCTATGGGAGGCGGGAGCGCGTGCAATTGCATCGCAGGCGGGTGATGGCAGGCGACGTGTTTGCGGGATGCTTCCGTCATAAGAGTCCGCCCTTAAAAAGCATGTCCCTCACAATGAACGGAAGGCATCCTGTTTGCGGGATGCCTTCCGTCATAAGAGTCTATCTTGCCAGAAAAAAGAGGACGGAAGGTAATCTGTTTGCAGATGGCCTATTCCACTAAGGCTCGTAAACTCGCCAAGTGGAATATGTGTGTTCCGCGCTTCGCGGTCTTCGCTTCGCAACGGTCGGCGCTGGACGAGCGTTCACTGGACGCTCAGCGCCCCACAATCCTATAATCAAAAATGCGCCATGAAGCACGGCAGCTTCATCTGCCAGGCTTCAGTAATTATCATGTACACATCTTCCACCGGACAGATCACAGAGAAACTGATTCACACTGGTATTGAGTACAATTCTTTTGTAAATTATGTTAAACTAAGCAACTGAGTAATGTCCCTCATACAGTTTTTTTATGATGAAGGATCCTATGACCATGAAATTGACTGATTTGATTTCCGCTCCGCTTCTTCGAAGACAGCAGCCCGGGAAGGGATTGTGTTGAAAGAGGGAGTCTGCACGCAGTTTACAGGCCCGTCGTTTGAGACGCCGGCAGAGATCGGGATGCTGAAAAGCCTGGGGCGAACGCATGCGGATTGAGTACAATGATAGAGGCGGTCGCAATCGACAGACAGGAGGGATAAGAGATGGACAGTGTGCATTATTTGTTTGACCTTGCGGTTCTTCTGTTTAGCGCGAAGGTATTTGGGATTGCTGCTAAAAAGCTCGGCGCCCCGGAGGTTGTCGGGCAGATCGCCGCAGGTCTTTTGCTCGGACCGGCTGTCTTCGGGTTTGTGACGGAGACGGATTTCCTGGCACAGATGGCAGAAATCGGTGTAATGATGCTGATGTTTGAAGCCGGGCTCGAGACGGATCTGAAGAAAATGCGCCAGACGGGGCTGAAGGCGACCGTCATCGCTTTTGCCGGGGTTGCCGTTCCGGTTGTTCTGGGGATGCTTCTGTTTATGGCTTTCTACGGCTTCGGGGGACCTGGCTCGGATGAATTTCTGAAAGGGTTATTCATCGGCGTCATCATCTCAGCGACCTCTGTCAGTATCACGGTTGCGGCGCTGAAGGAGCTTGGAAAGCTGAATGATGAAGTCGGGACCGCCATTACCGGCGCCGCCATCATCGATGATGTGATCGGGATCGTGGTACTGACGATTGTAATCGGAATGAAGCCGGGCGCAAACAGCGCCGGGGCAGGGAGCATCCTGCTGAAGGTGGTGCTGTTCTTTGCGCTTGCCATCGGAACCGGTTTTCTTGTAAACCTGGGCATGCACTGGCTGGACAGTCATTATCCGCACATGCGCAGAGTCCCGATCGCAAGCCTGTGTTATTGCTTCCTGCTGGGGTACATCGCGGAGACCTATTTCGGGATCGCGGATATCACAGGTGCCTATGTCGCAGGCGTCGTCCTTTGTAATCTGAGCGATCGTGACTATATCGAAGAGAAGGTGGATATCAGCTCCTATATGGTCTTCGCGCCTCTGTTCTTTACGGGGATCGGCTTGAAGACAAGCTTCTCCGCGATGAATCTCAGGCTGTTGATATTCAGCATTCTGTTTGTGGTTGTCGCGCTGACCGGCAAGGTGATCGGCTGCGGAGGCAGCGCCCTGCTGCTGGGATTCAACCGAAAGGACTCACTGAAGATCGGCATCGGAATGATGTCAAGAGGGGAAGTGGCCCTGATCACTGCCCAGAAGGGCCTTGCGGCAGGACTTCTGACCGCCGACTTCTTTACCGCGATCATCCTGCTGATTCTGGTCAGTTCCATAGTAACACCAATCTGCCTGAATTATGTATACCGGAAGGATCCCTGACATGAACCTTCCAGGCGCACCCTACCGGACTTTCAACGTGACAGGGCTTTTTGTCCATACTTTTTCTGTTGAGTTTTTCGGAAAAACCGTTTATATTACTGAGGTAAGACTGTTCTAACTTGAGTTTATTGAAAGGAGTATTCCCATGGACAATTATCTGAAGCTGGAAGGCAAAGTTGTGATGATCACCGGTTCCACCGGCGGCGTAGGCGAAGCACTGGTAAAGGCCTTTGCGGCACAGGGCTGCAAGCTGGCTATCTCATCCACCCGTCAGGAGAAGATGGACGCGCTGCTTGCCAAGGTTGAGATTGCTCCTGAGAATCTGCTGACCTTTATTGTCGATGTTTCCGATGAAGAGCAGATCAAAAACATGGTTGAAAAGACCATCGAGCACTTCGGCGCACTGGATGTGCAGGTCAACAACGCCGGCTATGAAGGGCTCAGCCTGCCGGTTGACGCGCAGACCATCGATAACATGATGAAGGTCTACAGCATCAACGTGTTCGGACCGCTCTATGGCATGAAGTACGCGCTGCCGCAGATGAAGAAGCAGAAGAGCGGCGCGATCGTCAACATCACCTCCCAGGGCTCCATCACCGGTTCTCCGACGATGAGCGCATATGTGTCCAGTAAGCACGCCGCATTTGGTCTTGCAAAATGCGCCGCCCTGGAAGTAGCCGAACTCGGTATCCATATCAACTGCATCGGCCCCGGCCCGATCGACACACCGATGATGACCAAGCTCGAGAAGCAGGCTCTTGGCGAGAATGTGTCCAAGGAAGAGGCTATGAAGATCTTCGCGGCTTCCTATCCGGATAAGAGATACTGCAAGCCTGAGGAAGTAGCGGACCTGGCTCTGTTCCTCGCATCCGAGAAGTCCAGCCATATCACCGGCTCTCTGGTGACCATGGACGGCGGACAGGCCGCGCAGGGACGCTGATCACATATTTTGCAAAAAACACTTGGGGCTGTCTTTGAAAGAGACAGTCCTTTTTTTCGCGCCGGCCTCGCAATGACGAAAGGCATCCTCAGCAAACCATAGGAGCCGGCTGAACCCGGCCAGATGCGTGCACGCGCGGAGCCGACCCACGCATCTATGGGAGGCGGGAGCGCGTGCAATTGCATCGCAGGCGGGTGACGGCAGGTTAATGGTCGGAAGCCCTGTCCCACTCCAGTATCTGCTCCAGCTTCAGAGGCTTCGCGTAATAATATCCCTGGAAGCTTTCCACGTTGAACTGCTTCAGAATATCTCTCATGCCCGGCGTCTCTATTCCTTCGGCGCAGACCTTGGCGCTGAAGACCGACGCGAGATCCGCGATGCTCTGCACGACCTTCCTGTCGAGATCATTTTCCTCGATCATCTGCACGAAGCTGCGGTCAATCTTGATAATGTTGACCGGTATCTCCTTGAGTATCCCGACGGACGAAAATCCTGTTCCGAAGTCATCAAGCGCGACCATGATGCCTCTTGATCTCAGGCTGGCGAGCACATTCTTCAGGAGGTCAAGATCCAGCAGCCTGCAGCGTTCCGTGACCTCGAAGCACAGATGTTCAGGCGGATAATCCAGCTCCTCCAGGATCCGGAGCACCATATCCGCAAAGTCAGGCTTCGCCAGCTGCGTATAAGACAGGTTGACATTGATGATGAACTCAGGGCGCCGCTTCAGCATCTGTCCGGCGGCGGACACAGCCTCCCGTATAATCCATTCTCCCAGCTCAGGAAACAGCGGGTCTGATTCCAGAATCGGTATAAACTGATCCGGAGGAACCATGCCGTAGCGGTCATCCTTCCAGCGCAGCAGCGCCTCCGCGCCTATAAGCTGCTCCGTCTGCGCGTCCACCACCGGCTGATAGAGCAGATAGAAGCCCTCATAGTAATGCATGATGGACGCCCTGATGGCATGCAGCTTCTCCAGTCTCTGGTAGCTCTCCTCATTTAGGTCATGGCGGAACTCCACCATCTCGCCCCTCTGCCTTATCTTTGACTCTTCATAGGCAAAGTTCAGGCATGCGTATACCGTCTGGGTATCCAGGTCAAAATGATCTATCCTCAGCGCTCCGCAGTGCAGGTCAATCATGATCTTCCGGTCGTCTACCCTGAAGTTCTCATGCATTAACGCACGGAAACGGTTATAATTAGCTCTCATCTCCGCCACCGACAGCGTGTTGCTGATCACCGCGAACTTCGTACCGTCAATCCTGTAGGTATGTCCCGTGTTTCCCGCTGTCTCATATACTTTCCTGGCATAACGCTGAAGCACGCGGTTTCCGAAATCATATCCGTACATCTCATTTATCTCGGAGAATTTGCTGATTCCGAAGATGATCACGCTGATCTGCGCATTTCGCTTGATGCAGCTGTCGAGATATTCGAAGAAAGCGTACTGATTGCCAAGGCCTGTCAGCATATCGATATGTCCCTGTATACCGTGATTGCGCACTGTTCCCGCGAAGTAGTCGGGCTCTCCCGTATAATCACGCACCACTATGCCGCGGCAGGTGCATACGTCATAATCTCCCGAAACACGCTTTACGCGGTACTGCATGTCATGTTGTGAGGCATTTCCGGAGAAGATATCGTCTATCCCTCTGATATACGCGTGACGGTCCTCCGGATGTATACGCTCCCCCCAGACAGCTCCAGCGCCGTACATGTATTCAGACGGCAGGCCGAAGGTATCAACCGCGTTCTTCGACCAGCGGGAGAAATCATACTTCATATCGCACAGAAACGCGTAGGTTCCTTCTGACACAACACTGATTGCTTTAAACAGGGAATCGAGCTTGTTCCGCCTTTCCTCAGTAATATTCCTGATCCCGCCGCTTCTCCCTGAGGAATCACTTTCCAGGTGGTGCTTCTGCTCCTTCAGATATGTCTTGTTCTCATACATGAGGCTGTCAGCCCTGTTGAACACATCCTCGACAGAGTGGTCTTCATCCGGCTGATATTCCGCCAGGCCGGAGGCTACTACAGGACCCTCGCCTATGCGTATATTTTCCTCGACCTTTCTCCTCAGAGCCGACAGCAGATGCTCTCGGTTCTCATAATCGTGCCCCTTCAGAATCACGGCAAATTCATCTCCGCCGATACGGAAAACCGGGCTGTGCTGGAAGATCCGGCAGACCATCGTACATGAAGCCCTGATATAATCGTCTCCTGCCTTGTGTCCCTGCGTATCATTTATCACCTTGAGGTCATTGATATCACAGACCACTATTCCGAACCGGCCTCCGTCCTCGCCCATCTGCTCCCGGAGCTCTGTCTCAGCCTCATGGTAGGCAGTCATGTTCTTCGTATGTGTCAGCTCATCCCTCCGGGCAATCGCGTTCGCTGTGGAGAGAGCCGCCAGATGCTCCTGCTCCTTCCGAACGTCAGCGTCGCGGTTCTCAACACAGATGATAAAATGGCTGTGATCCGAGGAGTATGTCACGGACATGCGCGTATACTGCGTTCCGCCGTCCTCGGTATTCATCCTGTAGTCCTGCGTCAGCTGCCGGCTGCTCTCAAGCTGTGACATCAGATGGTCTCTGTCGAGAAATAGCCGTATTCTCTCTCTGTCCTCGGAATATATCAGCCTGTCAACATTATTCCTGCATGCCGCGAAGAAATCATCGCCTTCCTCCTGAACCTTAAATTCCCCGGATTTCTTCTTTGTGGAGAACTCGGCATAAAATGAGCTGCTGCAGTCGATGTAATAGATCAGGTCATAGTTGTCAGCCAGCCGCTCGGCGATCTGCGTATAGGTGACGCGCTTCATCTGGTCTGCTTTAATAGCGAGCTGTGACCGCACCTGGGCGTCGATGTCATTGAGGCCGACGATCAGCCTTGGACCCTCTTTCTCCTCCACCATCACAGCTTTCATCTGGACATGGAGAGGGCTGCCGTTCATCATTAAGCGGTATCCCAGGGTATATGTGCCGCTTCCCTCTATCGCAGACATTACATTCTCTTTGGTGAAGTCATGAAGAAAGCGTTCGAGGTCATCCGGATGATTATGATAGCGTGACTCCTCCCTGACTTTATTGAAGAAGTCCGAGCCCTCCTTCGCCTGCCCCAGATCCTCCTCATAGTTCACAGTCGCGCTGAATTCATGATAGTCGTCCGTCTCGGGATCGACCACATAGACTACGATAAAGTTGCCTGTGAGCGCCTGCAGACGAGCGTAGACAAGACGCTCCTCCTTGATCCTCTCCTCCGCGCGGCGCTTCTTCATGAGCTCATCGATATCAGATACGGCTATGACAACGAGGCGCGGATCGTCCTCCATCCGCGAGACCTTCATCCGCACATAGAAAGATCTGTTATTCTTTATTCTGCGGTAGGTGAACTCATATACCTTGTCAGATTCAAGAGCCTTCGCGAGGAACTCCCTGTTCATAGTACTGGCAAACAGTTCCCGGTCCTCCTCATGAACATACAGCTTCACGTCACGAACGCAGCCCTCAAAGAAATCCGATCCGCGCCTGGCATCACTCAGCACTCCGAGCTCATCGTCCGTGTTGAATTCGATGAATTTGTCTGTATCCATGTTGACATAGTACAGATCCGTGTAACCCCTCGCGAGCGCATGGGCAATATGCGGATATACCCTGCCGGGACTCCATTCATTCACTGTATCAGCTGCCGATACGGCATCTTTACACTGCGTGCTGACGGTATCATTCCCATTGCGGCACATACATTGCCCTCCTCGTACACTCCGCCTAAGCGGAACCTGTTCATGGATACGCTGATATAAACGGTATTCCTTCAGATAAACTATTCTAACACAATGGTTATCTGCGAGCCACATACTATTAATTTTCAAGCCACAAATTATCAATGCCGGGGTATTGAAATCAATACAGCAAAATACAGCCCCGGCAAAGCACTGTCGAATCAGTCTGCCACATGATCTGCGGCTCCCATGCCGAGGCTGTATTATTTCGGAATTGTTATTATGCGGTTAAAACTCTTGTGCTCCGCACGGCACATTTTTCAATCCGGCTGCCGGCAGGCTTGCCGTCTTAAGAAGCCGGATATCCGCGCGGCGAAGTATTATGATCATGGTTCAATAATGTTAAAGCTGCGCGAAGCCGGCGTCATGTACTTCACCAGACGTGCCGGAACGGAAGCGTCTCCTTCCGTCTGCAAAGACGCATATACCTCCTGATCTCCGGAGATCATGGACAGCAGCTGTGCCTTGGTAAGATTGAGCGTGCAGTCCGCTCCTTCCCTGCTGGCTCCGGCATATACCAGCAACACTCCGCTCCTGCGCTTCACATAATACTGCTCTGCTCCGTCGATTATCAGGTTCAGCGACAGGTCATCATCCTGCGCCGCCTGGGCGTCTGTTGAAATGTCGATGAAGTCCAGGATCATATCCCCTGTCATGGACATGCGGACATCGTCCCCTCCGGTCGAGGATTTGGCGGACTCAGACTGGTTCCCCCTGCGAAGCTCAAGGGCACCGGTGAGATATGCGTTGCGCCAGGTACCGCTCTCCGCCTGATACCCCAGCTGCTCCAGCGCGTCCGCGCACAGATTCCTCGCCTCCTGGTTTGACGGATCAGCGAAGACCAGCTCCTTCGTGACCTGAGCCACCCACTGATATTCACCTTTCTCATAATCAGCGCGTGCTAGCTCCAGCACTCTTCCTGTATCTCCCAGATATTCGACCCACTTCCTTGCAGTCTCCTCAGGAGTCAGCGGATTCAGGTTGACCGGATTTGCGTCGTACCATCCCATGTACCTCTGATATACGGCCTTGATGTTGTGCGAGAGTGTACCGTAATACTGACGTGTGTACCACACACGGTTCAGCCTGGCAGGAAGCTTCAGCGCCCGGCTGATCTCCGACGCGGTGTACCCGAGATTGATGTAATGCAGCGTCTGGTCATTGATATACTTGTAGACAGCCGCTGTATTCTCCATGTACGTCTTTATATTCTCAGTATCCCAGTGAGGCCAGTTATGGCTCTGGAATACCACGTCCGTCTCATCGGCGAACCTCTGCTCAGCCTCGAGAATATAATGAGCCCACGCGCTGGCGTCGCGAACCTGCGCCCCGCGCAGCGTATAGAGGTTGTGCATCGTCCCGGTGCAGTTCTCAGCAAGCCAGAGAGCGCGGTACTTCGGAAAATAAGCGTTCATCTCCGCCGGAGCTTCCGTCCCGGGAGTCAGCTGGAACTGAATCTCCAGGCCGTCGATGGTGATGGTCTCATCCGACGTGATCTCATATGTCGGAGCGATAAGTCCTGTATTGCCAACCGACTGGCCGAGGCCGATACCCATGGCAAGCTTGCCTCTCTCTCCCGGCTTGAGCAGGGTTCCGTACTGATACATGGCGCGGCGTCCCATAGCATTACCACAGTAGACATTCTCAGATACCGCGTGCTCAAGGAATCCCTCGGGAGCAAGCACCGCGACCTTGCCGGAGGCAATCTGCTCTTCAAGCGGCTGTGCCGGATCAGCCACGTCCTCTCTGCCAATCAGTCCGAGAACGCCTCCGTAATGGTCGATGTGCGAGTGGCTGTACAGCACAGCCTTGATATCCAGTTTGCCAAAATGCGCCTCCATGAGTTCCCTGGCCGCTTCCATGTCCTGCGTGCACATAAGCACATCGAACACGACCCATCCGCTGTCCGTACGGATAAATGTGGCATTGGCCATGTCATAGCCGCGAACCTGGTAGATGCCGTCGCACACCTCAAAAAGGCCGGCATAGGAATTATAGAGGGTGTTGCGGAACAGGCTCGGATTGATGGTATCCGGGACCGTCTCCAGCTCATTCAGGAAGCTGTAGTCAGCCACATTCCAGACCTCATTTCCCGCATCATCATAGATCACAAGAGCCTCCGGAGCTTCAATAAGCCCGCGCAGCGCGTTTTCCCTCTCGCTTTCATCAGAAAAGTCCAGAACATCTCTCCATGAAGCGTTAGCCTGTGCAGTGTATGTTGAAGCGGACTTCTCCGCACCTTCAGTTTCCTGTATGGCTACCGGCTCCTGAGCCTGAGCCTGCAGAACGGTATCCTCAATCAGCGCACCCGACTGCACCTGCTCCGCCGACGCCTCTGTCATATCTTCAGGAAGCTCCTCCGCATAATCCTCGGCGTCATAGTAATCATCTATGATCTCCTCGGACTCAAGCAGCACGTCATCCGCGGCGGCTGATGATGACAGCCCTACAACCGAGACAAGCAGAGCGGTATAAAACAAACCCTGTATCTTTTTCACAATCCATTCTCCTTATTCCAATAATTAAGATGTAAAGGAGCGCGTAAGCTGCCAGGCAGCGCAGCGATCCGTACACCATGACCGGGGGCAAAATGCACTTTTGATTCCATCATCATAATTAAGGAAACGCTGATATAATCAGTGTTTCCTCCGAAAAAAGACAGAGGCAAAAAGAGCTTTTGCCCCTGTCCCATATATACTGATTAAGCGGCCTCACTCTCAGCTGAGCCGTCAAGTCCGAGTGTTCCGAGAACATCTGTAACCGCCTGCGACAGTTCCTCTTCCGGGATCTCGGTTCCGTTAATTACGACGCTGCCGTCCTTCTCTTCCGCTCCCTCGAGGCTCTTTGCGAGCTTGTCGACATCATAGCCGCCGTCGCTGCCCTTCAGTGAATCCAGAACCTTGCCAAGCGCTCCGCCCTTTCCGCCGAGCATATCGAGAATCGACGCGCCAATACCGTCCTTCGCAAAGAGTCCGGAGACCATCTCTTTCAGTGCTTCCGGATTGCTGAGGGCAGAAGTGATCGCCGCAATATCCTCATCGGATACTTTGACGCCGAATCCTTCCAGAAGTCCCTTGATATCAACAGAACCATCGGTCAGACTGCCAAGAAGTTCTCCGAGGCCTTCCCCGCTGGTCAGTCCGCCAAGAAGTTCTACAAGACCGCCTTCACCGATCAGTCCGCCAAGAAGCTCTCCAAGGCCTTCCCCGCTGGTCAGTCCGCCAAGAAGTTCTCCAAGGCCTTCCCCGCTGGTCAGTCCGCCAAGAAGCTCTCCAAGGTCGCCTTCCTCTCCGCCAAGTGAGC
>DFHY01000085.1 GCA_002371345.1 Lachnospiraceae bacterium UBA3711 | reverse complement strand
CAAATGTGCATCCGAACAGGCGTTTTGCCCTCTCTCTCGCAAGATTTTCGACCTCATCCACAACCTGGCACCCGCCATAGTAACGATGGCCCGGCAGTCCCTCGGCGTATTTGTTAGTCAGCGGGCTCCCCATCGCAGCCATCACAGCATGCGATACCCAGTTTTCTGACGCTATCAGCTCGATATGGCTGTTCTGCCGTGTGGTCTCAGCCTCAATGGCCGCCGCAATCTCAGGGTCTGTTCTGCGTACCTCATCAATAGAGTACATATCCGTCCGCTCTCCTTTCATGCTCCCGGAAGTCTCCGCTGTTTTCCTCAAACAGTTCTTTCTCTTCCATTTTCTCCGGCTGAGGTGAATCATAACGGATTCACTCTGCCGCGTCAATGTGCTCATTCAGAAAATTATGCCCCTTTTCAGGAATCCGGGTTATACTGGTTGCACAAGACACCAGGGAAACATTGCCCTGTACACCATATAAATACCGCGGAGCCCGGGGGAAGCTATGAATCAGGAACAGCAGCAATTTCTAAAAAGAATACAGGAGCTTGAGGAGAGCGCGTGGCAGGAATCAAGATTCATCTATACGGATTTTCTGAATGAGGCCGAATACTCAGACGTACTCTCACTTGGCGCTCCGGCGTGCGGCATGCAGGCAGATGGAGGTTATGAAGGTGCGGACCGTGTTATGGTCCGCTTCGGGGATCCTCAGACTCTTGGATATGATGAACCGTTCCCGATCACTGTTCTGCATGTCCTCCCTCTGCTCGAAAAGTTTGCCGATGCCCTTACACACAGAGATTTTCTCGGCGCGGTTCTGAATCTTGGCATAGATCGCAGAGTAACCGGCGACATCCTGGTCAAAGGAAGCCATGCTTATGTGATGTGCGAGTCCAGAATGGCGGACTATCTTATGGAAAATCTTACCCGCGTCAGGCATACCGCGGTGCATGTGGAAATTGCCCGGCATGTCCCGGATGAGGCAAAGCCGCGGCTGAGCGTGCAGGAGATCCAGATAAGCTCAAACAGGCTCGACGCCGTGATCGCCCAGGTCTGCAGACTGTCGCGGTCCGCGTCACAGGATCTTCTCAGATCCGGACAGGTCTTCATAAACGGAAGAGCAGCGGAGAGCTCTTCTGCTGAGCTCAGGGAAAATGACACAATATCCGTCCGTCATTACGGAAAGTTTCGTTATGACGGAGCTTTCAGAACCACCAGAAAAGGAAAGCTCTGCGCCAGAATAGGCCGTTATGTATGATGATGTCAGGATCAGAAGCCGCGAGTCCGGCATCATCATATATGAACAGCCATGACGGCTATCGCTGTAATGTTCGCCCCTGCATGGCACACAACCGGCTCCGCCATTCTTCCGCTTCGCAGCCTCATATACTGGAGAACCATCCCCGCCGGGAATGCGTACAGCATCTGAAGGACATCCGCGTGCCAGAGCGCAAACAGCACAGATACTATTACTGCCGCGCCCTTAGCGGGGATATAACGATTCACAAGATCAAACAGCAGCTTCCTGAACAGCATCTCCTCTACAAACGGGCTGGCGATTCCATAGAGCGCCGCCTGAACCGGAACGGGTCTCTCAAACATATATGCTGAGGCTGTACCCGGAAATATACTTTCAAGGTGAAGCAGCGAGGATACAGCGCCCCAAGCCAGCGACATCATCGCTCCGATGAAAAATGCGCCGAGCAGACTTAATGCCACGCATCGCGCCATATTGCCGCTGCCTTTATTATTGCTGTCCTTTTTATTGCTGTCATCGCTCATGTTATTCCCGCCCCCGCATAATTGTACCCTTCAGCGCCACGCATGTCGAGCGGTCTTCCTTCCCGGCATCATCCGCCATCATCCGGGTTCTTCAAGATCATCTTTACCGGCATTTTCTCCTGTACATAATAATGCCAGCCGCAGCCAATAGGGCTGAGCACATAACTATGAATACCGCAAGTATCCTGTACCTGCGCTGATTCACCCCTGTTTCTTTCATGGATGCTGTGTCACTCTGTCCCGGCTCCGCGATACCCGGAGACAGCTGATAGTCCTTTCTGCTCTGCGCACGATACAGGTTTCTCACGATTCCCGGACCTTCAGCCGCGGGCTTTCCGGGCAGCCATCCTTTCTTTACGAATATGCCGCGAAGGCGCTCAATTTCCCTTCGGATCTGATCGATCTGCTGCGCGCTCAGTCTCCGCTTCCGATATTTCTCAGCACTCTCCGGATTCTCCTGTGAGATATAGACCGGAATCTCCTGAGTCCAGAACTCATTGCCGGCTTTGTCCGCAGCATGTACCTGGACCGTCTGCCAGTTTTCCCTGCCAGACAGTGTCAGCTTGACAATTCCCCCTCTTTCACGGAGCTCCTTATCCTTCATCCGGTGCACCAGCTTTGAATCCACATAGGTCTCGGCGCTCTCCAGCGCCAGGTTGTCCCGTATCTCTATGACGGCGGTCAGTTCCTTCTCCTTGTATCTTCCCTCAGGGCGTATTCCGGTCACAAGACATTCCGGCGCCGTGGAATCCACGGCAAATCTGACCGGAAGTCTCTGGGCGGAACTGTCGGAAGAATTGCCTGCCCTGTCTGTCGTGAGCAGCATAACCTCATATGTACCGTCTTTTGAGAAGTTTGCCGACGGCACTGTGTATGAGTACTGTGAGAACCCATTCTGAGAACGGCTTTCACTCACTGCCATCCCTGAGCCGGCCGTGAGTTCAGACAGACGATCACCTGACCTGAGCAGGATTCTGGCTTCTCCCACCTTATCCAGATTTGTCTCCAGGAAGGTGATGTCGAATGGCCTGGCATGATAGAACTCCTTCAGCATCGCGGATGTTTCGCCTGACAGGCTGTAGCTTGATCCAAAACGGTTGACGGAGAAGGATATCTCCTTTCCCGCTGTATTCCCCGCCCGGTCTGAGGCAGTCACACTCAGATGGTATACTGCGTCCGCTTCTCTCTGTCTCGGGAAGTCATCCATCGACAACACAGCTCCGTCAGGAAGGCTGTCGCTGATCTTGATCTTTGGCCTGACACCGCCGAAGTCCGCCGACAGCTGCGCCTTGAGCGATCCCGGCAGAAAAGACGGATCATGGCATTGCGCTTTGACGATGACATCAGACGCGTTGGCGCTTCCGTCCTCGACTCCGGTTATCTCAATCCCCGGCTTTTCCGTGTCTATGACAACGGCAGAACTTCGGGAAAGGCTTGTATTTCCAACCTTATCGCTTGTTCTGGTCTCTACAGCATATATACCGTTACCGCTTAAGTCCACTCTTTCATTCTTCCCGGCCTGTCTCCACTCAGAGCCGGATGTAAGCCCCGGGCTGCCGCTCATGGCAGCCCTTACCGCGTCGGATTCCACCGGTCCGGACAGAATCCTGTACTGAATCAGATCCAGTCCGCTGATATCATCATCGGGAACACTGATGGATATAGAAGCTGATGAGGCGGAGAACAGCAGGCCGCCTGATGAAGACGCTCCGATCACCCTGATGTCAGCCTCCGGAGCATTTGCGTCAGCACGGTATCTGACCTTCTCTTCCAGCGAATCCGCCTCCAGCCTTCCATCAGGACTTCTCATCTCCAGACGGAACGAGAAGCTCCCGTCCGACTGAATATCCGCAAGCTTCGCCCCTGTGTTATAGCCATGTCCCGGAACAGGGTCAGCCCGCAGTGACGAAGATGACCTTACAATCACACTTCCGTCAGGACCGTCGGCATAAGCCCCCTTATCCCCCCTCAGCACATAGTCCGCTCCTCTTTCGGCCGGCGCTCTTGTGACGGTGACAGATCCGCCGGCATAACGCTCATCCTCAGGGTTGTCACAGAAGACATAATTACCGGTAGGGTTGCCCGTGACCCTGCCATCCGGATAATGTCTGAGGACCAGTGCGTGAAGGTATTCCTTTACCCTTGTCTCACTATCAGGCGTTTCAGCAGAAGTATCATATATCGGGCTCCATCTCTCCAATACCGCCGGGTTAACATCTATCTGCGGGCTTTCAAAACCCTGAGGTACAATCTCTGTCCCTGATGAGTCTCTGACGAATCCGCTGACTCTGACAGTGCCGTCCCCTTCAAAATGAACATGCTCAATATCCGCAGGATCTCCGTACATCTTCTCACCGTCAGGGATGCGGACGCTCAGGACCGCTTTTTGTACCGTCACGCTTAAGTCCGGACTGACTGAAGCTTCATCCAGCGTGACGTTCTCAGGATAATCGGTTCTGAGGCTGAAGCTGCATACAACTCTCCGCTCTCCCGCGTCAGGCCTGTCCAGATGCGCGCTGCCCTCCACCTGGTATTGGGGCACCTCCTCATCCTTCCAGGCGGCCTTGTCCTCTTCTCCTGTCCCGTCAGCCGAATCCGCGGCACGTACGATCTGTGACTTATATTCAATATCTATCCTGTCTGTCCCATCATATACCCTTCCGCCTTCAGGAATCCTGACAGCCACGTCGTATATCCTCACCAAATAGAGCCCCCTGGGCCACTTAGCCTCCTCCGTCTCCGATTCTGACGCCGGAATCTCCTCTGTCTGCTTCTCAGTTTCAGAAGGCGGTCCGCTCTCAGGCTGCGTCTCTGTCCCGAAGGCCGGTCCGCTCTCAGACTGCGTCTCTGTCCCGAAGGCCGGTCCGCTTTCGGACTGCGTCTCTGTACCGGTACCTTCACTGCTCTCAGACTGCTTTCCGGTTCCGGAGTCTGCATTGCTCTCAGACTGTATCCCCGATCCCGGTACTGTTTCTCCAACCGGCCGGCCCACAGTTCCCGACTCTGCTTCTCCGCCGGCATGTTTCAGGATCCCGGCAGGATCCTCACTCTCTGATTCCGTATCCGGCATCCCTTTGCCGGATGCCGGCAGCATGCCTGATACGAATATCAATACCACCGCAAATAACGTCATACATACCAGTCTGATAATTCTAGCCATGTCCTCCTCCTTGTCCGTTGTCAGAGCCGGCGGCTCAGCTTAGCTGTTGTTATGTGATCCATCCTCCCGGATAGAGACACGGGAATCCGTACGCATCCTGCCGAAGGCTTTATAGTCAACATCAAAATGCTTTTGACGTTGGCTATAAATCATGGCAATTACGCTTCTGTCATATCCGGCTGTTCATGATCTGCCGCTTCCCTTGCCGCCAGTGCAGCCTTGCGGATATCATCAATTATCTCTTCCTCTATCCTGCTGCCTGACGGCAGTTTTGAAAGCTCCTGCGCCATCGTCTCCAGATCACCGATTCTTCTGGTCTGTTCATCCTTTCCGACGCCTGCTCTTGACAGGTCGCCGGAAATAAATGGTATTGCGCACAGTGCTTCCCTGCAGAACCTGAGCCATGTCAGCCGGTTCTCCCGCTTTATACTTCTTTCCCCGCTCTTCAGGATCACTCCGACATTCTCCCAGTAATCCGCAGCGTTCAAAGCACTGTCCTCCGTGCTGCCTGAGCTGAACTTCTCCATAGCTTTCCCCATCCTCAGATACAGTTCGGCCAGCTCCCTGTCCTTATCAGCCTCTGACGCAGTGTCTCTCTCCCCATAGCCGTCTCCTGCCCCGACTGCCTTCTCAAACCACCCCAGAGCTATTCTGCGGTTGTCCTCACGGCGGCAGCTGTACCAGTACGCAAGTCCGATATTGAGTGCTGTCTCGATGTAAGCCGGCGGATTCTGCGACAGCAGTTCCTCATATGTCTGATCTCCTCCGGGCCGGACCGTATGCAGTGTATCCCGGAGAAATCTCTCTTCACCTTCAGACAGGATCCCGTCAGTCTGGGCTCCGGACAGATACCTCAGATAAGCCTCACTTCTCTCCGGATTCAGGAAAACCGCCCTGCTGTAGTACTCCTGCCCCTCCTCCTCGCTTACAACGCCGGCTTCACTGATCAGCTTTCCATAATTCCAGGATTCATCCGACGAAATATCAATGACTGACGGCAGGATGTTCAGACACAGAGCCGCTGCCGGAAACGCCATAGCCAGAGCGCCGAGCACCTGTTTCCTTCCCCTCTGCCTTTTTTCCCTTCTTCTCAGATATCGAAGCTGCACCCTGAGCAGGGCTGCACTCTGAAAACGCTCCGCCGGATCATCCTTAAGGCAGCGGAGAATGAGGTCAGACACAGGGGCCGGGCAGTTAGGGACGCTGCTGCCGCGCATCGCCGGCGACCAGAGCTTTCCCGATATCATGCGGTACATCGTGGCGCCCAGAGCGTATATGTCTGTCCGGACATCCGGCTCCGCACCTCCTTCCAGATATTGTTCCGGCGCGGCGTATCCGTCTGTGCCCATATGCCTGACAGGCTCTCTCTCCTTCCATGCCGACCCGAAATCTACCAGCTTTATCAGTCCGTCCGGTCTCCTGATAAGGTTCGATGGCTTTATGTCCAGATGGCATACAGGACTCTGGCGGCTCTCAAGGTAGCACAGCGCATCCGTCACCTGCTCGGCTATGCCCTGCACCTCCTTAAATGAAAGCGTGCGGTCCTTTTTCAATCTGTAATTCATCGGAATCCCCCGCACATATTCCATGACAAGGCAGGTATTGCCATCACGCGATATAACGTCAATGATCTGCGGCAGATGGCGGTTTTTCAGACGCTTCATCATCTGAAGCTCATGGCACGGGGCAGCATCTCCCGGCTCCCTCCTCACACGGATCTCCTTGACCGCCCACAGCATCTCTGTCTGCATATGGACCGCCAGATATACGCTTCCCTCGCCGCCCTCGCCAAGCCGCTTCAATATCCTGTATTTTCCGGCAAGAACCTCTCCCACCTGCACAATGGCACCTCCTCTCAGATCACGGATCATCCGGATAAATGCAAAAAGAGGCCCACGTACTGTGAGTCTCTTCAGATCTGATTGTATGATGTTCCCTGTTCTGAAGCAATTGGCATCAGAACCAAATATTACCGCGCTCCGGGCCGCTTCCTGTGGTTATAAAGTAAAGTTACTTATGCATTTGTTGATGTAAGGGGCAAAAGCCCTGAAGCAAATGCGACGGAGTCGCGCACTTTAATCCAATCCCGCGAAGGGATCATCAGGATCTATCCATCCGGGATTGAAGTCTTCAGGCTCCTGAGTATCCAGGGCCGATTCCCGCATATACAGGTCAAGGCCTGTATACCGCTTCGTCTCGCTGGTGTTGTCAATCATGTCATTCATGACCTCCGGATCGCCTATCAGCACCACTATTCTCCTGGCGCGGGTGATGGCCGTATACAAAAGGTTCCGGTTCATCAGCATCCTCGGCCCCCTCAGAAGGGGTATTACTACCGCGGGGTACTCGCTTCCCTGCGCCTTGTGTATCGTCACGGCATATGACAGCTCCAGCTGGTCCAGCTCTCCGAATTCATATTCTACATATCGATCATCATCGAACACTACGGTCAGCCGTTCCGAAAATGAATCTATCCGCCGGAGTATTCCCATATCCCCGTTGAACACTCCCGCTCCCGAGTCGAGCTCAGCTCCGTGCCTTCCGCGCTGTATCCATTCAATCTGGTAATTGTTGCGCACCTGCATGACGCGGTCGCCCTCTCTGAACAGCGTATCGCCGCGTGTGTACTCATCCTTGTCAGGAGAGGCCGGGTTCAGATACTCCTGCATGATCCTGTTGAGATTGTTTACGCCGAGAACTCCTTTTTTCATCGGAGCCATCACCTGTATCTCTGTCCCGGGAACATTCAGGTATCGCGGCAGATTATCCCTCACAAGCTTGATCGCGGTTCCGATTATTGTGCCGGGGTCAAGCTGTCTGATGAAGAAGAAATCAGGACTTTTGTTGCTCAATACAGGATGAACGCCCTCATTTATCTTGTGGGCGTTAACCACGATATCACTCTGCAAAGCCTGACGAAAGATGCGTTTTAATGTCACTGTGCTGATCTGCCCCGACGCGATCATGTCTCTCAGAACACGTCCCGGTCCCACGCTCGGCAGCTGGTCGGCGTCACCCACCATGATCAGCCGCGTTCCCGGAACAACAGCCCTGAGCAGCGACTGGAACAGATACAGATCAACCATGGACATCTCATCGACTATTATAACGTCCGCATCCAGCGGATTATCCATATCTTTATTGAAGATCAGCACATCATCGGGATCTCCGCTGACCTCGAGAAGCCGGTGAATCGTGCGCGCCCTGCGTCCGGTCGCCTCCGTCATCCGCTTGGCTGCCCTCCCTGTCGGCGCAGCAAGCTCTATGGTCAGTCCGTCCGCCTCGAAGACGCGGATCATGGTATTGATTGTGGTCGTTTTACCTGTTCCGGGCCCGCCGGTGAGGATCAGCAGACAGCAGCGCTGCGCCAGGGCCACAGCCTCCAGCTGGCGCTCGTCCAGCTCATATCCCGATTCGGACGCGGCCTCCACCGCCTTCATCCTGGCTTCCTCGATCTGGCAGGGCATCGTGAGATTCCTCTCAAGCAGCATCCTCGCCACACGCATCTGTGTATAATACGCCCTTGATGTGTAGACCCGGCTTTCATCCTCCTCGGTCTTGAGTATAACCTTCTTCTCAACAGCAAGGTCCAGAATACCGGCGCCTACAGGGTCATTCGTCCCTTCCAGAGCCTCGGGTACCAGAGCGTCGTCCTCCCGAGGCATATAGGCGTCATAGGCATCCCGGAATCCGAGTATGCTCTTCGTTCTGCGGATCAGAATATCTCTTGGCAGATACAGACTTCCTTCAGCAGAGGCATTTTCCAGTGTATACAGAATGGCGCTGTTTATACGGAACCTGGAGTCCATCGGGATGCCTGCCTGGGCAGCTATCTCATCCGCGGTCCTGAACCCGATCCCCCGTACGTCATCCGCCAGCTTATATGGATTCTCTCTCAGAATTGAATAGATATCCGGACCATACTGCTTCCATATCTTCAGGGCAAGTGTATTCGGAATATGATACTTCGCCAGAAACAGCAGTCCGTCCCTGAGGTCGCGCTTCTCGTACAGCTGGGCGGCAATGTCACGTGCCTTGGATTTTGATATTCCTTTGATCTCAGCCAGTCTCTCCGGCTCTTCATCCAGGATCCGCAGCGTGTCTTCACCGAACGTCTTAACTATACGGTGCGCAAGCGCTTCCCTGACGCCGCTGATCATTCCGGAACCCAGATATCTCTCAACAGCCGCGGTGTCCTCCGGCCGGCGAATCTCGAAAGAAGATATCTTAAACTGCTCGCCATATACCGGATGCGCGCTCCAGCTGCCGCCCAGCTCCAGAAGTTCGCCAACGCCTACCTCGGGAAGCGAACCGACCGCCGTGAATACACTCTCGAGTCCCTTCTTCTCAAGCTCGGGATCCGACAGGGACAGAACCGTATATCCGTTCTCCTCATTCCGGAATGTTATATGCTCGACATATCCTCTGACTGTGTCCATTTTTCTGTTCTCTATAGTGTGTTCCGTACTGTAATCATAACAAAAACTGCAGAGAACTCCCTCCGCAGTTTCTGATCCGGAACCAATTCCGCCTTACTCAAGCACCAGCTCCGCATACCGCCCCGTCCCTATAGCGACAGCGCAGAGCGGATCATCGGCCGTCACGACATTAACGCCCGTTCTGGACTCCAGGAGTTCCTCGAGCCCGTCTATCAGGCATCCGCCTCCCACAAGAACTATGCCTCGGCTAACCACATCTGAAGCAAGCTCAGGAGGCGTTTTCTCGAGTACGCTGTGAACGGCCTCAACTACTCTCCCCGTCAGCTCACGGCATGCCAGCCTGCAGTCCTCCGAGCTGATGCGCACCTTCTTCGGCAGACCGGTCTCTATGTCCCTTCCTATGAACTCCAGGAAACGCTCCTCGGGTCGTTCATAGACAGTTCCGACCTGCATCTTGATCTCCTCGGCAGCGGCCTTTTCGATCACTACGCCGAACTGTGTTCTGACATAGCGGATAATAGCCTCGTCATAGTCATTTCCGCCGACCTTGACACGTGTGCTCACGACGATGCCGTCCATTGAAAGAATCGCGACATTAGTGCTTCCTCCGCCGATATCCACGATCATGTTCCCGCACGGCTTCGAGAAATCTATCCCTGCTCCGAGAGCAGCAGCGATCGGCTCCTCTACCATATGGACGTCGCGTGCTCCCGCCTGATAGGCCGCGTCCTCCACCGCCTGCCGCTCCACCTGAGTCAGGCCTACAGGAATGCAGATGCTGACGCGGGGCTTGCGGAAAGACAGCCTGCCGACAGCCTTCTGGATAAAATAGCGAAGCATCTGCTCCGTCACCACATAGTCCGCAATGATCCCATTCTCAAGCGGCTGGATCTGCGTGAGGTTTCCCGCGGCGCGGGACAGCTGGATCCGCGCTTCCTCGCCGATCGCCCGGATCTTGTCCTCATCACGGTCATACGCCGCGACGGACGGCTCCTTCAGGACCACTCCTCTGCCCCGCACATACACGAGAATGCTGCATGTGCCGAGGTCTATTCCCACATCTGTTACTGCCATATCTATAATCCCTTCCTAAGCCTCCTGACAGACATCCGAAGCTGATGTCTATAGCTGTCAGAGAAGAGCTTACCTGTTTTCTCCCTTATCCATTCTCTTCCGGCAGACACGTCTCATCACTATGATCAGTATTGCTGATACGACAGCAAGAATCGCCGCAAGTACCTGCGAAACAGCGATATGAGTGCCCCATATCAGAAGCTGGTCTGTTCTCAGTCCTTCTATCCAGAACCTCCCGGCTCCATAGAGCAGAAGGTACAGCAGAAATATCTCTCCGTCGAACTTCTTTTTCCCTTTTATAGTAACCCATATCAGGACAGCAAGCACACCGAGATTCCACAATGATTCATACAGAAAAGTCGGATGAACCTGTATATATGAGACACCGTCCATTTTGACCTCATGCTCACGCATGAGCTCGGTCACCTCACCCGCCCGCACGGAATCCACAGGCAGGCGCATCGCGAACAGACCATTCGTATATTCTCCGAATGCTTCCCTGTTGAAGAAGTTGCCCCAGCGTCCGATAATCTGTCCGGTAACCATCCCGAGGCAGGCTGTATCAAGCACCAGCAGAACTCTGAGGCGTTTGATTCTGCAGTAGATCAACACCGCCGCCACGGCCCCGATCAGCGAGCCGTACAGCGCAAGCCCCCCGCCTCTGAAGTCAAGTATCTCACCTGGGTGGGCACTGTAATAGTCCCAGCTGAATATCACATAGTATGTCCGGGCTCCGATAAGTCCCAGCACGATGCCGAGCAGCGCTATATTCGTGTAGTCGTCAGGATTCTGGCCTGTCTTTTTCGCCGCCCATGTCGCTGTCAGAAGCCCCATCAGGATCCCGAGCGCCATAGTGATTCCGTATACTGCCACCGGAAATGAAAATATATATACCGTCCGGATGACATGGCTGAAATGAATCCCAAGATTGGGAAACTCAATTGACATGTCTTATACCTTCTCAGACATTGAACCTGAACAGGATTACGTCTCCATCCTGAACCACATAGTCTTTTCCCTCGAGGCGGACTATTCCCTTGTCGCGTGCCGCAGCAAGCGATCCCGACTCCAGAAGATCCTTATAGTTGACAACCTCTGCCCTGATGAATCCCCTCTCAAAGTCTGTGTGAATCTTTCCCGCTGCCTGAGGCGCCTTTGTTCCCTTCCTGATGGTCCACGCCCTCGTCTCCTTCTCGCCTGCAGTCAGGAAGCTCATGAGGCCGAGCAGACTGTAGCTGGCGCGTATGAGCTTATCAAGGCCAGACTCGGTAAGCCCCATGTCCTCCAGGAACATCTGCTTCTCGTCATCGTCAAGCTCGGAGATCTCCTCCTCAATCTGGGCGCACACCACAAAGACCTCGGAGTCCGTCTCCTTCGCATGCGATCTCACGGCCTGCACATGAGGGTTGTTTGCGCCGTCATCCGCCGCGTCGTCCTCAGCCACATTGGCGGCGAAAATCACCGGCTTGTCGGTCAGAAGACCATACTCGGCAAGAAGCGCTTCCTCAGTCTCATTCTTCCTCTCAAATGAGATCGCCTTCTTCCCTTCCTCAAGATGCGCCTTGAGACGCTGCATCATGGCAAGCTCCGCCGCTGCGTCCTTGTCATTTCTGGCTGAACGTCCGACACGTGTCATCCGCCTCTCAAGCACCTCGAGATCGGCGAATATCAGTTCCAGATCTATAGTCTCGATATCCCGCACCGGATCGACGCTGCCGTCCACATGAACGACATTCGCGTCCTCGAAGCAGCGCACTACATGAACAATAGCGTCACACTCGCGGATATTCGCCAGGAACTGGTTGCCCAGGCCCTCACCCTTCGAAGCGCCCTTCACAAGGCCCGCGATATCCACAAACTCAACAACAGCCGGAGTCACCTTCTTCGACTGGTAGAAGTCCCCCAGAAGCTTCAGCCTCTCATCCGGCACCGGCACCACGCCAACATTCGGATCTATGGTGCAGAACGGATAGTTTGCTGACTCCGCTCCCGCCTTCGTGAGTGAATTGAACAGTGTACTCTTGCCTACGTTCGGAAGTCCGACGATTCCTAATTTCATATTTATATCTATCTCCTGCTCTTTATGATTGGCCGGTACCAAAAACCTGCCGGCTATGATTATAGCAAGCAGGTTTTTGTTTCACAAGGCTAAGCCGAAATAATTGGACTGCGGGGACTCATCCCTTCCCGCGCTGCCTCTCAAGCAGTATCTCCCTGCCGATCTTGCCGGTCATGTGGTCTATGGCAATCTCCACGCAGCACAGTCTGCCTGCGCGTATCGTTTCCTCTGTCTCCTGCATGTACAGATCCTCGAATCCCTTCGAGTACTTCGCCCCGACAGCATTCGCCGCCCTCCTGAGTTCGTCATCCCCGGTGAGTATCCTGGCTCTTCCGAACGCAATCACAGAGCAGAACTTTGTCGTTCTCTCCTTCGGCATGACCTCGTCCCGGGAGATCTGCTGCTTTATCCTTCTCATTTTCCTGAACATACTGAAGCCTCCATAACAACACAGCTTAGCAGACGGGCTCTGCCCTGCAAAAAGCAGAGCCCGCCGCCAAAACAGCCTGCAGCGAACGGGCTCTGCTTTCTCGTCGGCAGAACCGTCCTCTTCTTCGGGACTCCTGCCTTGTATATAACTCACGATATTGGGGTAAAATAATCCTTTTTATCAACGTTCTCAGCTGTTCGAGCTGAACAGGACACTGTTCACTATTCCCTCGAGATATTCCTGTCTTCCCGATCCAGGGCTCGCCGGCTTCTTAATCTTCGCGGCATACTCCGCGCACTCCTCGAGTGTCGCCGAGCCTTCGCGGATCTTCTGGCCGATGCCGCTCTCGAAGCTCTCATAGCGCTTCTTGATAAATCTGTCGATACGTCCGTCTTCAATGAGCTCCGCAGCCTTGATAAGTCCAAGCGCGAATGTATCCATGCCTACGATATAGCCATGGAACATATCCTCAAAGGTATTGCTCGGGCGGCGGCACTTGGAATCGAAGTTGAAGCCTCCCCTGATGCCTCCGGCCTTCAGGATCTCATACATAGCCATGGTTGTGTCATACACGTTAGACGGGAACATGTCGGTATCCCAGCCAAGCAGCGTATCGCCCTGGTTGGCGTCAACCGAACCGATCATGTTGTTGACAGCGCAGACCCGGAGCTCATGCTGGAAGGTATGTCCCGCGAGAGTAGCGTGATTCGCCTCAATATTCATCCTGAACTCAGTGTCCAGCCCGTACTTTCTCAGGAATCCTATGGCTGTCGCCGCATCGAAGTCATACTGATGCTTCATCGGCTCCTTCGCCTTCGGCTCAATATAGAAGTCACCCGCGAAGCCTATCTCGCGGCCATAATCTCTCGCCATCCTGAACAGCGTCGCTATATTCTCCTCCTCAAGCTTCATGTCGGTATTGAGAAGGGTCTCATAGCCCTCGCGGCCGCCCCAGAACACATAGCCCTTCGCTCCGAGCTTGACAGCCATCTCCAGGCCCTTCTTGACCTGCGCCGCCGCGAAGCAGAACACATCGGCGGAATTGCTGCTGGCCGCTCCGTTCATGTAGCGCGGATTGCCGAACAGGTTGCAGGTTGTCCACAGGCAGCTGATGCCTGTTCCTTCCGTTCTCTCCAGAATATAGTCAGTAATCTCATCCAGACGAAGGTTCGTAATGTTGATGTCGGAAGTATCCTCCGGAACTATGTCGACATCGTGGAAGCAGTAGTACTTGATGCCGAGCTTTTTCATGAACTCAATGCCGGCATCCACCTTGGCTTTCGCGTGTTCCATCGTTCTCGGTTCCACGCCGAAGGACTTGTCGATCGTTCCCGATCCGAACATGTCAACTCCATTCGCGCACAGGTTGTGCCACCACGCCATGGCAAACGGAAGATGCTCCTCCATGGTCTTGCCGAGGATCTTCCTCTTGGGATCATAATACTTGAACGCAAGGGGATTCACACTGTCCCTGCCCTCATACTCAATCTTCGGTATATCCGGAAAAAACTCTTTCATATTCTCCTCCTTATCGGTACTAATGTCTCTTCTCCCTCACAGTTCTCCTGCTCCGGCCATTCGCGGTTCAGCGATGACAGGCTTGCCGCTCAGCAATGGCCGGTCAGCATCATCCACTACACATTATATCCAAAAAGTGTTAACTTGACTATACAAATCAAGTACTTTTACCTAATGTCATACAGATGCATGCAGCTTCATATCGCGCGGCCGTTTCTCCGAAATGTTCAGGTTTGCCGACGGCAGCTATGCATTCTTAAGAGGCAGAGGATCCTCCGGCTGAACTGAACAGGGCGCCCTGGCAGCCGTCAGTATTCCTTCGGCACGGACGAAACGCCGCATGATTTCCTGAATACCTCCAGCTCTTCCTGACTCCTGATCAGTCCGAACTCCCGGAAATGACCCGTCCCGGTATCCTTGAAACCCGCGACCATCTCTCCGGTACATATGCTGCAGCGAACCACGGGAGCCTCCTTCTCCCTGTCATATTCAGGTACACGCTCCTGTCTGTTTTTTCTTGATAGAAGCCCCATCTGCCATCCCCCCTGAACTCTGATCCTGCCGGTCTGAACAATATCTTACTTAGACCGTGTACCGTCTTATGAAAAATGTGCCTGCGGAAATGATTATAGCAAATGACAAAGATTTCTTTACTTTGTCGTTTGCTGCGCACGGATTCGCCGTCATCGAAGCCTCGCAGCTCAGTCGTCAGCGCAGCCGCGCGACCCCGCTGTCAACGGCAGCCTTCGCCACGGCTTCCGCTACTGTACTGCCCACTCTCGGGTCAAATGCCTTCGGAAGTATATAGTCCTCGTTCAGCTCATCATCCGAGACAAGGCCGGCGATAGCGTAAGCTGCCGCGACCTTCATCTCCTCATTGATGTCGCTGGCACGCACATCAAATGTTCCGCGGAAGATCCCGGGAAATGCCAGGACGTTGTTCACCTGGTTCGGAAAATCACTGCGCCCCGTAGCCACGATCCGTGCGCCTCCCGCCTTGGCCTCTTCCGGGAATATCTCGGGAGTCGGGTTCGCGCACGCGAAGATGATGCCGTCCTTGTTCATGGTGCTTACCATCTGCCGCGTCACAAGGCCCGGCGCCGATACTCCGATAAATACGTCCGCGCCCTTCAGCATGTCCTCAAGGCTTCCCTGCCTGTTCTCAAGGTTTGTGACCTGTGCCATCTCCTCCTTGATCCAGTTCAGGCCTTCCCTTCCCTGCCTGATCGCTCCTGCCCGGTCACACATGATGATGTTCTTCGCGCCGGCGTTAAGAAGGAGCTTCACAATGGCAACCGCGGCGGCGCCCGCCCCGCTTGTGACGATTTTCACCTCTCCCAGCTTCTTCCCTGTAAGCTTCAGAGCGTTCATCAGACCCGCCAGAGTTATAATGGCAGTCCCGTGCTGGTCGTCGTGGAAGATCGGAATGTCTGTCTTCTCCTTCAGCTTCCTCTCGATCTCAAAGCATCGCGGCGCTGATATATCCTCCAGATTGATGCCACCGAACGATCCGCTTATCAAAGCGACCGCGTTAACAAATTCATCGACATCTTTCGATTTGACGCACAACGGAAACGCGTCGACATCACCAAACTTCTTGAACAGGACGCATTTTCCCTCCATGACGGGCATGCCGGCCTCCGGCCCTATGTCTCCCAGCCCGAGAACAGCGCTTCCGTCAGTGATGACCGCGCACAGGTTGTGCCGTCTTGTCAGTTCATAGCTCTGAAGGATATCCTTCTGAATCTCGAGGCACGGCTGTGCAACTCCGGGAGTATATGCAAGAGACAGATCCTCTGACGATTCTACCGGTACGGCAGATTCCACTCTGATCTTTCCTCTCCATTTTCTGTGAAGCTCAAGCGATTCTTTCGCGTAATCCATGCTGCCCTCCTGTCTTAATCTGATGATGTGATGATTACAGTGCCTTGTCCCTTGATTCCACCAGAAGCAGCATGCCTCTGTCGAATCTGACCTCCGCGCAGTCCTCCTCGATCTGATTGGATACCGTCAGCGTCTGGGCGGATGTGATGTGCCCGTTCTCCATCGGAAAATGAAAGCCCGTGAGTGTCACTCCCCTCACATCTCCGCCCCACGAAAACAGCGAGACATATTTGCCCCACTGGCTTTTCTTCCATATCCTGAAGCTCTGCTCGTGCATCGTGATACGGTTATAAGGATCAATGATCCGTCCGACAACGCCTCTCTCGATCAGCATCGCAAGCAGCTGCACGCTGCCCAGCATATGATCGAATCTGGTTCCGGTGGTGCCGATGAAGTCAATGATTTTGCACCCGTGATCCATAGCCCTGCGCGCGGCAATCTCTGTGTCGGTATAGTCCTTCTCCCACTGATACCGATGCATCTCAACATGCGGATGGCTGCGCAGATACTGCTCCTCATAACCATCCGGAACAGAGTCAAAATCTCCCACAACCACGTCAGGCACGATACCGTTTCTCTCCAGAAATACCAGCCCGCGGTCCGCCGCAATGATCATCGGACGATCCGTCTTCCCCACATATGGACGCAGAAATCGGAGGGCAAAATCATCGTAGATCCTGCCCCCCGCTATAACAATCGCATAATCATTCATGTTCCCCGTCCTCTGCCGCCTCAGGAAAATGCGCCGTAAGCGCGCGGTAATTCGACGCGATATCGCCCTTAAATACCGCTGATCCCGCCACGATCACATTCGCCCCGGCCTGTATCACGCTGTCAATCGTCTCATTGTGGATGCCGCCGTCAACCTCAATCGGAGTGGAAAGTCCTCTTTCGTTCAATATCGCCCGCAGCTTCGATATCTTATCCAGCACCGCCGGAACCAGCTTCTGGCCTCCGAATCCGGGATTGACAGTCATAAGAAGGATCATGTCTGTCTTCTCATAGACGTAGTCCAGAACACTCAGGCTCGTCGCGGGGTTGAGGGCTACTCCGCTCTTTAATCCCTTTGCGTGAATCTCATCAAGAACCCGGTCCAGATGTGTGCACGCCTCCGCGTGAACTGTGATGCCGTCAGCGCCGGCGTCCGCGAAATCGTCAATATATCTCTCCGCGTCCTGCACCATCAGATGTACGTCATAGAACATATCCGTCAGCGGGCGGATCGAGTTTAATACCGGAATGCCGAATGATATGCTCGGAACAAACCATCCGTCCATGACGTCGAAGTGAAGAATCCTCGCTCCGCAGTTTTTCACCGCCAGGATATCGTCTCCAAGGTGAGTAAAATCAGCGGACAGAATTGACGGGGCCAGATTGTATTCCATAGACACACCTCCGTACTTTTCAATATCTGCGCTGAGCAGATATTTCCTCAACCAGCTGCACATAGCTGTGATATCGTTCGCTGCTGATCAGTCCGTCCTCAAGAGCATGCTTGACGCCGCAGTCAGGCTCATGGATATGCATGCAGCCCTGAAAACGGCACGACGGCTCGTAAGGCTCGAACTCCGGAAAGAATGACTTAACCTCTTCTCTCGCAATCCCGTTAAGCTCCAGGCTTGAGAATCCGGGCGTATCGAAGAAGAATGTATGGTTCCCCGCGGATATGAGTTCCGCATGCCTCGTCGTCTGCCTGCCGCGCTCTGTGCGCCTGGAGACAGCTCCGACCTCCATCCCGGCCTCAGGGCACAGATAGTTGGTCAGGGAGCTCTTCCCTACTCCGCTGGGCCCCGCAAGCACCGTCGTCTTCCCCTGCATCAGCTCGCGGATATCCTCAAGGCCTTCCTTCCTGATGACACTCACCGCCATGGTGCGGTATCCGCTGCCCCTGTACGCCTCAAGCAGCTTCGTATGGCCGTCCTCTCCGGCCAGATCACTCTTATTGAAACAGATCACCGCCGGAATCCTCTGGCGTTTCATCTCGATAAGGAACCGGTCGAGCAGAGAATAGTTCGGGTCGGGGCTCGCGAAAGCAAACAGTACAAGCGCCTGATCGACATTCGCTACAGGCGGCCGGATCAGCAGATTCTTCCTGGCAGCGATTGTCTCCACATACCCTTCCACATCCTGAGCCCTGGTGAGGCGGAAGGTGCAGTCGTCCCCCGCCACAGGCTTGAAACGGTCCTTGCGGAATACCCCGCGCGCCCGGCACTGGTATATATTCTCGTCCTCATAACACCAGACGAAATAGAAGCCTCCGACGCAGCGGATGATCTTTCCGGTCCTGTCACTGCTCATAGAACTCGATCCCGTCATATCTCGTCGTCGACTGGACATTTCCGTTCCCGTCCAGAGTATACACGTAAGCGGTACCGGTGGACACTCCGGGAGCGCCTTCTGTATTCATAAGATACGGGAAGCTGCCCACGCCCTCATACACTGTCGTCTCATTCCCGTTCTGGGACAGCGTGATGCGCACAAGACTGCCTTCAACAAAATCGGAGGGGGCCTGAAGCTGGGCATAGCACATCCATGTGCCGCCTGTATTCTGAGCCGTTGTATCCCCTCCCTGATCAGGATTGAGCACAATAGCGTTCTCCGGTCCTGTGGAAACCGTGATAGTGATTGACGAACCTGTCTTGACACTGCTGCCCGGGGCAGGATCCTGACTGATAACCAGATTCTGAGGTACCGTATCGCTGGGCTGGCTCGCCACATAGACATACAGTCCGGAATTGGTCAGCATCGTGACCGCGTCATCCTTGTACTTTCCCTGAACTTCCGGAACCTTGACCGATTGAAAATCCTGTCCCTGGCTTATGTACAGTGAAATGGTCTCGCCCTCATGCACAGTGGAGCCTGCGCCGGGATTCGTCGTTATGACATGGCCTGCCTCAACCGTGTCGCTGTAGCGGGTATTGTCCACTGACACCAGAAGTCCCATGCTTGTTATGGCTCTCTCCGCGTCAGTCTGCGTCTTGTTCGTCAGATCAGGCACCGTGAGGGCCTCAGCGGAGCCTATGGACAGCGTATATCCGACCCTGGTATTCTTTGCCACGGTCGTTCCCGGAGCCGTATCCTGCTCGGCGATCTGCCCGCTTGCATATTCATTCGAGCTCGTCTCCCCAAGGTACTTATATCCCAGCCCAAGTTCCTTGAGAGCTGCCTGCGCTTCGTTCTCAGTCTTTCCGAGGAGATCCGGAACCTGAACCGTCTGCGCGGCGTCACCGCCTGCCGCGGCGCCTGAAGCCTCTGTAGTGTTCTGGCTTTCGCCCGGTCCGAATACATCAAATGTGTGAATGATAAGATACAGAATCAGAACGCCTATCGCCGCGGCAACCGCGATCGAAATTACTGTCACGATCTTCTCGGACCTGGATCCTCCAGCTCTCTTTCCTGAGCGCCTGTCTCCCGCCCCCTGCTGGTCTTCATCCACATGATCATACTCATCCGGATATCCGCCGTAATAATCATCATCATCCAGAGGCTCATCCTCAGGAGGATAATTCATTCTTCCGTCATAAGACCCGTCGAAAAGCCCCGGCCATGACTCGGCTTCCTGGGAGCGCCGGTTAATCTCCTCCAGATCCTCCCTGGAATACATATGGGTCGCGCCCTTTGGATTCTCAGAAGCGATTCTCACAAAGTCGCCATTCGGGTTGACCAGAGATTCCTTCAGGTCCCGGATCAGCAGCGACATGCTCTGATAACGCCTGTCCGGGCTCTTCTGTGTGCACTTAAGTATGATCTGCTCCATTGCCCTCGGCATATCCGGCAGATACTCCCTCGGAGAGACTATCTCCTCCTGCAGATGCTTCAGAGCCACCTCCACGGTTGAATCGCCGTCGAAAGGAACTCTGCCGGTAATCATCTCATACATGGTGACGCCAAGTGAATATATATCGCTCTTGGCATCTGAGAAGCCTCCGCGTGACTGCTCGGGAGCACTGTAGTGAACCGAACCCATCACATTTGAATTGATCGTGTCGGAGCTGGCCGCCCGCGCTATTCCGAAGTCAGCGACCTTAGCGGTTCCGTCAGTTGAGATGATTATATTCTGCGGCTTTACGTCACGGTGAATGATCCCGTTGTTGTGCGCGGCTTCAAGGCCGGATGCAACCTGCAGGGATATACCCGTCGCCTCGCGCACCGACAGCTTGCCCTTGCTCATGATATATGTCTTCAGAGTGATGCCCTCCACAAGCTCCATCACTATGAAGTAGACGCCGTTCTCATCTCCGACATCATAGACGTTCACTATGTTCGGATGAGCAAGGCCTGCCGCTGCCTGTGCCTCCACACGGAACTTTGAAACGAATTCCTTGTCGCTTCGAAGCTCAGCCTTCAGCACCTTGATTGCTACATTGCGGTTGAGCTTATGATCGCGCGCGCGAAATACATCCGCCATTCCGCCGGATCCTATGCAATTGATAATCTCATATCTGTTCTGAAGAAAATCGCCTGCATTCAGCATAGAGCAACTCCATCGCGGCTCACTGATCCCAGCTTCGCCGTTAATTAACTGTTTATCAAAAAGAGCTTTGAGTACTCTGAGGAAACACTGAAAAAGCTGTTTCCCTAGAACTTCGCCAGGACAACCGAGATGTTGTCCTTGCCGCCGGCATAGTTTGCCGCGTCTATGAGCTTGCGCCCAGCCTCGGGGAGATTCTGGCTGGATCTCACTATACGATATATCTGCTCATCCTCTACCATATTCGTCAGCCCGTCCGAGCACAGCAGAGCAATGTCGCCCCGGTTCAGGCCGACATCAAAAAAGTCTATCTGAAGGTCACCATCTTCGCCGATAGCACGGGTGATTATATTCTTCTTCGGGTGGTTCCTTGCCTGGTCAGGCCTGAGCTTGCCTGCTCTTACCATCTCCTCGACAAGGGAGTGGTCGTGCGTTATCTGTTCGATACGGTCGTCATCCAGAATATACAGTCTCGAATCACCGACATTAGCCACATACAGACTTCCGTGGTCAGGAACCGCGGCAACCAGAGTGGTACCCATCCCCTCAAGGGCCGGATCATGAACGGCTCTCTGGACGACAGCCGTGTTCGCGGCGCGGATCGCCTTCGACAGGACCTTCACACAGCTCTTTTCGGAACAGCCCTCTATCGTATCTACCATCGCCTCCACACACAGGCGTGAAGCAAGGTCGCCGGCAGCCTGTCCTCCCATGCCGTCCGCGACTATCAGCAGTCCCTCCAGCGGTCCGATCCGGTGATCGGACGCGTAGACAAAGTCCTGATTATTGTTCCGTTTTAATCCGACGTCTGTCTGTGCGTAGGACTCCATGCATCTTCCCTCTAAACCAGTCTGACCTGTCAAAGTCTTCCATCCAGATACCTGTGCCGCAGCTGGCCGCAGGCACCGTTGATATCCCGTCCCATTTCTCTCCTAATAGTAACAGAAATTCCTCTTTTTTCAAGCATTCCGCGAAACGCCTCTATCCTCGGCCTCTCCGGTCTTCTGTATGGTCTCTCTTCAACCGGATTGACCGGTATCAGATTGATGTGGCAGTTCATCCCCCGCACCAGATCCGCCAGCATTGCAGCGTCACGCGGCGACGTATTCTCACCATCGACACAGCTGTACTCGAAGGTAATCCTGCGCCCGGTCTTCTCATAATATGCCTTCATCGCTTCCATGACTTCCCCGAGCGGGTACTTCTTCGCGATCGGCATGAGCCTTTCCCTCTTCTCCTGGCTCGGAGCGTGTAGCGACAGAGCCAGCGTTACAGGAAGGCCCTCCCCGGCCAGCCGGTATATATCAGGCACGATCCCGCAGGTACTTACCGTGATGTCCCTGAGGCTCAGGCACTCTCCCTCAGGGTCTCCCATGATCCGGAGAAACCGCACCAGATTGTCATAATTGTCCAGGGGCTCTCCGCTCCCCATGATCACCACATGGCCGATCCTCTCCCCGGCAGCCTCTGACATCCTTGTCACCTGGCGGATCATCTCTCCCGCGCTCAGGTCCCTGACTCTTCCGCCTATAGTTGAGGCGCAGAACCTGCATCCCATCCGGCAGCCTGCCTGTGATGATATGCACGCCGTCAGCCCGTAGCTGTATCTCATGAGAACTGACTCGATCACATTTCCGTCATCAAGGGCGAACAGGAACTTCCTGGTTCCGTCGATCCTGGATGTTAGAACCTCCTCCTCCCTGAGAGCAGGGATATGGAAGCGCCCGGCCAGCTCCTGCCTGAGTGCCTTCGGAAGATTCGTCATATCGTCAAATGACCCCGCATGGCGTATGTGCAGCCATTCATATATCTGCCTGCCGCGGAATCTCTTTTGTCCGGACTCCTCCATCACCCGGGCAATCTCATCGCATGACATAGCCAGAATATCATCCCCGGCTTCAGGGCCTTTGACCTTTACATCATATGATGCCGTCTGTGGTATCTCACTCATCGTTTCTCTTCAGCCTCGCGAGGAAGAATCCGTCCGTCTCATGGATGCCGGGAAGCAGCTGCAGATATCCGCCCGCGCTGGTCCTTGACCGAAGCACTTCCGGAATATACGGATCTATTGATTCCAGATGGAACGGATAATTGTCAAGAAAGTACTTCAGGTTCATCTGATTCTCATCAGCGCCTATGGTACAGGTGGAATATATGAGGACGCCGCCGGGCTTCACGTAGTTCTGCGATACCGACAGGATCCTCCTCTGTATACGGATCAGCTCCTCCTGCCTTGTCGGGTTCATTCTGTAGCGGATATCCTGCTTTTTTCCGATCACTCCGAGTCCCGAACATGGAACATCACACAGGACTATATCCGCCTTGTGAAATGAATCCTGATCAAATACCGTCGCGTCACGCAGGGCGGCCACCATGTTGATGATGCGGAGACGTTCGATATTCTCCTGCATCATCTCAACCTTGTCCTCGCTCTTATCTCTTGCCTCCACGTAACCGCTTCCCTTGAGCTTATCCGCCAGGTGCGTACTCTTTCCGCCCGGCGCGGCGCATACGTCGATGCAGTAGTCTCCCCAGTTCGGTGCGGCGATCTCCGATGCCAGCATGGAGCTCACATCCTGAACGTATATCCACCCCTGGCGGAACGCGGTAAGAGCCTGCAGATAATTGTACCCCGAGATCCGGACCGCGTAGTCAAGATACGGATGCTGCGTTACATCACAGCCCTCATCCGTCAGAGAAGCGATGATCTCCTCCCGCGATACATGCTCCGTCCTGAGCCTTACCGTGACAGGCTTATCCTCGCTGAATGAATCACATACCTTTTCAACCTCCTCAAAGGAGAACTGCTCAAGCCACTTTCGCAGTATCCACTGCGGCATTGAGTAGCATACCGACAGGTATTCAACCGGATCCTCGGAAGCCGACGGATACGCGATGTCATCCATTCCCCTGGCGGCTGCCCTCAGGACTCCGTTCACAAATCCCTTGAGGTTGTAGAAGCCGCGCTTCTGAGCAAGCCGTACCGCCTCATTCACTACCGCGCTGTCCGGCACGCTGTCCATATATTTCAGCTGGTAGATGCTCATGCGCAGGAGATTCCTGATCAGCGGCTTCATATTATGGATAGGTACCTTGGAAAAGCATTCAATTATATAGTCGATCTGGATCAGATTCTCCAGCGTCCCCTCCGTCACACGGGATAGAAATGCCCTGTCGCGCTTCGGCAGATACTGGTACTTCTCCAGAGTGTCACGCAGAGCGATGTGGCTGTATGCCTCTCCCTCCGTGACCTCCATAAGGATGCCCAGAACAACCTCTCTCAGATTCACTGTCCCTGTCATATCCTGCCCCATTCAGAAACGCGCCAGACTCTCCTGCCGCACGCGGCGCGCAAAGCACTCCGGCGTTTATGCCTATACCTGCCGCTCTTCCGAGAGAACGTCTCCCTCTTTAAGATGATACCCGCGGAGGAAGGCGTCTGCCGCCATCCTCTTCTTTCCTTCAGGCTGAACCTCCAGAAGTCTCAGCAGGCCGTTTCCTGTCTGAACTATGAAGTCATCCTTCTGCGCCCTTACTATCTCTCCCGGCCTTGCCGCGCCGTGTTCGGCGGATATGGCCGACATGAGTTCCTTCTCCATGTCAGGTTCGGCCACCCCGGAGCGCAGGATCTTCAGCATCTTCCCGTTCAGGTATGAAAATGTTCCCGGCCATGAATACATAGCGCGCACGAGGCGTTCAATTGAAGCGGCGCTCTCATGCCAGTCTATGAGTCCTGACTGCCTGGTCAGCATCCTGGCATAAGGAGTCGGACTCTCCGCGGGCTGTTCTGTGTACACCGCGCTTCCTGCCAGTATCTGCTCCATGGCTTCTGGAAGAAGCTTCTCACCCGAGTGCATCAGCTTTTCAAAGAGGCTCTCTCCCGTCTCGTCATCGAGTATCGGAATCTCCTCCTTCAGGATCATATCGCCGGTATCCAGCCCGGCGTTCATGCGCATGATCGTGACTCCCGTCACCCTGTCCCCTGACAGGATCGACCACTGTATCGGGGCCGCGCCCCGCCACCTCGGAAGAAGGGACGCGTGCACATTCAGACAGCCGTACTGCGGGATATCCAGTATGGCCTGCGGTATTATCTGTCCGAACGCCGCGGCTACGATGAAATCAGGCTTAATGTTCTCTATCAGCTGCACGTTTTCGGGAAAGCGGATCTTCTCCGGCTGATATACAGCGATGCCGTTCTCAAGCGCCAGCGCCTTGACAGGCGGCATCTGCAGCTCTCCCCTGCGTCCCTTCGGCCTGTCGGGCTGTGTGAAAACCGCCTTAACCTCATGTCCGGATCCGATCAGCGACCGCAGTATGCCGGCGGCAAAATCCGGCGTCCCCATAAAGACTACAGAAGCCATTACTCTTCCTCCACGCCGTCATCCTCATCCGGCAAGGTATCGTACAGCTCTCCCTGAACCTTCGTAGTGTACATGATACCGTCCAGATGATCCAGCTCATGGCACAGCGCGCGGGCAAGCAGTTCCTCTCCTTCCACTGTGACCGGGTTCATATCGCCGTCAAAGCCCTCAACCACAACATGATTCGGGCGTATGACAATGCCGGCCTTCCCGGGAACAGACAGGCATCCTTCATTTCCCTCCTGCTCCCCGTCCTCAGATACAACTCTCGGATTGACGAGAACTATCGGACCGTCCCCGATGTCGATCACAACGATTCTCTTCAGAACCCCGACCTGCGGCGCGGCAAGTCCCACTCCTTCAGCGTCATACATCGTATCAAGCATGTCCCCCACAAGCTCCTTCAGCCGCGGAGTCATCTCCTTAACCTCTCTGCACTTCTTCGTCAGGATCTCATCTCCAAGTTCTCTTATCTTCCTCAATGCCATATGAAAGCCTCCGAATGATTCTATATAGTTGTCTCATAGGTGATCTCAATATTTGAGAACCCCTCGTTTATCTCTATATACTTCTCCAGCCATCCGCGTATACGCCGAAGATACGCGCCGTCGCCGCCTTTAAGATACAGTGCCGTCCGCCACACATCCGCGATTCTGGCAACCGGCTCATCTGTCGGCCCGAGTATCGCGACAGGAGCGTCCCGGATCACCCTCTGCAGGAACTTTCTCACATAGTTTCCCGCGAGATCCAGATGTTCCTTGTCCGGGCAGCTCATATGCACAGCGGTCAGGCTTCCTGACGGCGGATAGCCTGAATCCCTCCTGAACTCCATCTCCTGCTCATAGAACGCGTCATAATCCTGAGCGGCAGCGCATTTTACGGCATAATGCTCAGGCATATATGTCTGTATCATCACGAGTCCGCCTGTCCCCGATCTCCCCGCGCGCCCCGCCGCCTGTGTCAGCAGCTGAAATGTGCGTTCTCCGGCGCGGTAGTCCGGAACATTCAGGGAAAGATCCGCCATCAGTATTCCCATCAGAGTCACATCAGGAAAGTCATGTCCCTTGACGATCATCTGTGTCCCGATCAGGATATCCGCCTCATGCCCCGCAAATGCCGACAGTACCTTCAGCTCTCCGTCCTTTCCGGACGCGGTATCGCGGTCAAGCCTGAGAACCCTCGCATCCGGGAACATCTGCTTCACCGTTGACTCCACCTGCTCGGTGCCGAAGCGGAACGTTCTCAGATAACCGCTCCCACACTCAGGGCACTTGCCCGGCATATCCTCAGTGTAGCCGCAATAGTGGCATACAAGCTTTCCGTCACGGTGAAGAGTCAGCGAGACATCACAGTGCGGGCAGCGCATCGCATGTCCGCAGGAAGAGCATATAACCGATCCCGAGTAGCCCCGTCTGTTGAGAAAGAGCATGATCTGCTCTCTCCTGTCAAGAGCCGAGCGCATGGCGTCCTGAAGCTCTCCGCTCAGAATAAGGCTTCCCGAAGCCAGCGTTCCGCCTCGAAGATCCACGATCCTGGTCTCCGGAAGAACTGAATCCCCCGCCCTCTTATCCAGACGTATCATGCCTATGCCGCCGTTTCTGGCAGCATATGACGCTTCCATCGACGGAGTCGCGGATCCCAGAACCACACAGGCCCCCTCCAGCGTTCCCCTCCTGAAAGCGACTTCACGCGCATGGTATCTTGGCGACTGCTCGCTCCTGTAGCTCTCCTCATGCTCCTCATCGATAACGATGATTCCCAGATTCGGAAATGGCGTAAACAGAGCGGATCTTGGACCGATCATAACATCCAGGTCGCCCTGTGCGGCTCGGTCAAACTGGTCCTGCTTCTCTCCCGCGCTCATCCTTGAGTGAATCACTGACACTCTGCCGTCGAATCGGTGGTAGAAACGCATAAGCGTCTGATATGTCAGCGCGATCTCGGGGATAAGGACAATCGCCTGCTTTCCCTTATCGACCACATGGGCTATAAGCTCCATGTAGACCTCGGTCTTGCCGCTGCCGGTAACTCCCTGTATCAGGAACCGGCAGTCCGGCTTACTCTCCATCGCTTTCAGTATACAGTCCGCCGCTCTTCTCTGCTCTTCATTGAGCTCGACACTCCTGTGGGAAAACGCCTCGTCCGGAGCCGGATTTCTGAAAACCCTCGTGCGCTCGATCCGTATGAGCTGCTTCTGAACAAGGGCACGGATAACGGCCGCCGTCACGTGGAGCTTGCCGGTGCACACCTCATACGGCAGCCGTTCCTCCTGGATCAGCGCCTCCATAAGCCGCACTCTTGCGCTCTGATGATGTGACCTCATCACGTCCAGCTCACGCTCCGCCTCATCGCGCGGTACGGCCAGGCAGACAACCCTCTTCTGTCTGGCGGCTGTCTTCTTCCTCGCGGGCAGTACTGTGCGGAGAGCCGCAGCGAGCGAAGATCCGTACCGGTCACGGATCCACACCGCCAGGGCAGTGAGCCGCTGCTCCTCATCAGACAGACGGGTAACAACAGCTGTGATATTCTTGATCTTATCAGCGGCTATCCTGGGACTGTCGGTCACGGACAGGACATATCCCCGGATAATACGGTTCCCGTTTCCAAATGGGGCCTCAACAACGACCCCCTCCTCAACCTCATTCTCGAGCTCCGCGGGGATCCCGTACTGGAACGGCCTGTCCAGCGCCTTCGCCGTAATATCCACTGCCACATCCGCGTAACGCATAGATACCGGTCAGCTCTCCTTCTTCTCTTCCTGCAGGACCTCTGCTATCAGAACCCTCTCATCCATCGGGTATTTCTTTCCGCAGATCTCCTGATAATCCTCATGTCCCTTGCCTGCAAGAACTATGACATCCCCTCTTCTGCCCCTGCGGATCGCCTCCCTGACCGCCTCCTTGCGGTCCTTGATGCGGATATACTTTCCGCTGGTCTTCCGGATGCCCTTCTCTATGTCATCCATTATTGCTTCCGGATTCTCATATCTGGGATTGTCTGAGGTTATTATCGTAAAATCAGCGCATCTTCCGGACACCTCGCCCATCTCATACCGCCTGCTTCTGGCCCGGTTTCCTCCGCATCCGAATACGGAAATCAGTCTGGCAGGGTGGTACTCTCTCAGCGTAGTCAGGATACTCTCCAGAGCCATCGCGTTATGAGCATAGTCAATCAGGAAAGTGAACTCATCGCTGACCTTGACCATCTCCACGCGCCCCCTGACCCTGACTTCGGCCAGCGCGCTTTTCAGTTCGTCTTTTTCAACGCCGAAATGCCTGCAGACAGCGATTGCGCACAGGGCGTTGTATACGGAGAACTTCCCCGGTATATCCGTCTCGGCGTGGAATGACAGATCCCCTCTCACGTCAAACCCTGTTCCCAGATATCCCGGCCGTGATATCAGGCTGATGTTTTCAGCGTACAGATCATCCGACTTCCTGAGACCATAAGTTTCACACTCGCAGGTGTGTCCTTCCATGATCCTGCCAAGATGAATATCATCACCGTTGAAGATTCCCACTCTGCACATTCTGAACAGGCGGCTCTTACACTCCATGTAATTCTCAAAAGAAGAATGTTCTCCCGGTCCGATATGGTCGGCGGAAATATTCGTGAATACACCGATATCAAATGTGATGCCCTCGACTCTGTGCATCATCAGAGCCTGTGAGCTGACTTCCATCACTACAGCCCTGCACCCGGCCTTAACCATCTCTGCCAGGTACTCCTGAAGTACAAGCGACTCCGGAGTAGTGTTGGCGCTGGGGATTCTTGTATCCCCGATCAATGTCTCTATGGTTCCGATCAGACCGGTACGGATGCCCGCCCTCTCAAGCATCCCTTTCACCATGTAGGTAGTCGTAGTCTTTCCCTTGGTACCTGTGATACCTATAGTCTTCAGCTTCTGCGCCGGATATCCGAACCATGCCGCAGCCATACGGGCCATGGCAACTCTTGTATCATCAACAACAACAAGCGTCACATGCTCCGGGACATCCACCTTCTCCTGCGCCACAATAGCCGCGGCGCCCTTCCCGGCAACCTCGGCCGCAAACCTGTGTCCGTCAAATGAAACGCCCCGTATGCATGGAAACACACAGCCGGCCTTCACCTTCCGCGAATCATTGACGATCTCGCTAATCTCAATATCCGTGCTGCCCTGCAATACTTTGTAGTCAACCTTCTCAAGAAGCTGTGTCAGTGTCATCCGGCGGCTCCCTTCTATACATTACAAGATAATATAGCAATAAGTGAATTATACCATTCCGTCATTTTGTACTCAAGCCGTGATTCTGACCTGTCAGGATGACGCTTGACCGGAAGATTAACGTTTTGGTACTATTGTGGAAGCAAGGAAGGAGGCAGACATGCTTACCGGAAAACTGTCTGATGAAATGCTCGGAAAGCTCAGTGAGCTCTATAAAATGTTCGGCGACAGAACAAGGATCCGCATCCTCTATGTGCTGCTCGAACATGAATGCTGCGTCAGTGAGATCTCAAATGAGCTCGCCATGACACAGAGCGCCATTTCACACCAGCTGAGTACTCTCAAGGCGTCCAAGCTGGTAAAGTCCCGCCGTGACGGCAAGACTATCTACTACTCTCTTGACGACGAACACGTTGAGATGATTCTGAACATGGGTGTTGAACACATTCGCGAGATGATCTGAATGGCGATTGAAATATGAGGGCGCCGGAACCATAGTTCCGGCGCCCTTATAATTAAACCACTCACCCATAAGGCTGTCGCCCAGCCTGTATTCTCAGCCTGATATTTATTCCGCGCGGCAGATATTATGAACCGAATTCCTGCGCTATATATGCAAGATAGGTTCCGTCTGACTGCTTCACCCAGAGAACCGCAACACCGATCGAGGTAAAGGTATCTCTGACAAGGTTCTCCCTGTGGCCCTGTGTCGACGCGATCCACGCGTCCATGGTCTCGCCGGCGTTGCTGTAACCGTACGCGAGGTTCTCGCCGTAAACCGCCGAATCCTTGTATCCCTGCGCAGCCGTTCCGCCTACAGTGTAATAAGACTGCCCGTTAGGACGGGTATGGCTGAACAGAACTGCCGCCTCCGCGGCCCTCGTCCTGGCGGCTTCCGTCAGAACCGCGTTCCCCGCCAGGCTTCCGGCTCCATTCGAAGACCGATAGGAATTAGTCCTCGCTACAATGTCGTTGGCGTAAGCGTCGTCAAAATGTCCGATGACCTCCGCACCGGTATTGAGGTAGAACGCCGAGTCTATCGAACCGGCAATAGGACTGCTGCTGAGTGACTCTACCGCGTTGCTTGATTCGTTTTTTGCACCCTTCGCGCTTCCCTTGACCTTGATCGTAGCCTTGTACTTGGTGCTCCCGACCTTAGCAGTGATCTTCGTCGTACCCTTCTGAAGGCCTGTCACCTTAGCCTTGCTCGCGCTTAAAACAGTCATCCGGGCAACCTTGCTGTTCGAGATAGCCCAGGCGGCCTTGCCCTTTACCTTAAGATTGACAGACTTGCCTGCTTTGATGGTCTTGGTCTTGAGATTCTTAGTCTTTGCCTGCGCCGCGTTGGCAGCCCCCAACATCATCCCGACAGCCACCAGAAGCGCCGTAATCAAAAGCAATTTCTTATATATCCGCTTCATAACTGCCTCCATCGCTGTACTGCTTATAAGCCTCCAACTGCTTTTCTCCACTTACCCACTGCCGGAAAAAAGATATATGAAAAACTTACCCTGATAAAAAGCCACCCGAAGGCGCTAAACGTAAGGGTCCGGCACTACCGCAGTTACCGCCAGACTCCGTCAGCCTTTTGGTGGCTTATCAGAGAATAACAATCCATAACAAGTGGATCACCGGTAACTGGCTGCCACAGAACACTCCACATTCGTTCCAAGGCCCTTTAGCTTTGCGTCACAGTTTTTCAACTGTTTTGCCTTTAGGTTATATTTTATCTGACTCTACTTTAGCACGGTTTAAATCCAAAATCAAGAAAACCTGTTTCAAAACTATTACAAATGTTGTACGAAATTCTAAGCCGAAATTTGTGCACTCTGTGCTAAATGTCCATTCCCCCGGATCTGCAGCGCAATCGTTTTCATAAAGATGAAACCGCATGCGCCATACTTCAGGACTTCGTAATCTCTCCGGCCTTTGTCAGGCTCAGCTTCGTGATACCAGGACCGGCAATCTCATAGATAAGCGTTCCTGCCAGCACTACAGCTCTTATTGACGAAGCATACTCCGGAACTATCCGCCCCGCGACCAGGGTCAGTCCTATTGCGACACCGGCCTGCGGCAGCAGACACGGCCCCAGATACTTCGCCACCGCATCCTGTGTATGTGATATTCTGGCGCCAAGCCAGGCTCCAAAGAGCTTTCCCACACTCCTTCCGATGATATAGATCGCACCGATCACGCCAACGGTTCTGAGCACGCTCACCTGAAGCCCCGCGCCCGAAGCCACGAAGAACAGTATATAGATCGGCGACGTCACGCTCTCCGCTATCGATATTATCTGATTTGCCTCCGAGCTCAGATTCGCGACCGCGGCGCCAAGCGCCATGCACAGCATCAGGGAACTCAGGCCCAGCAGATCCGCTACGCCTATCGCGATAAATATGAATCCGCATATCAGGGCCAGCCGGTTGCTCTTCTTATGGAAGAACCTCATCGGTATCAGAAGCAGGAAGCCCGCAAGAGCACCGAGCGCAAGAGCCGCGAGGATCTGTCCGACCGGAACCAGTATGGATGTGACCGGATTGGAAGCCCTGCCCGACATGCCGGACGCTATCGCCGAGAACACTGAGAACAGTATCAGGGCTGTTGCGTCGTCTATAGCCACAACCGATAAAAGAGTCGACGTCACAGGTCCCTTCGCGCGGTACTGGTTGATCACCATTATAGTCGCCGCGGGAGCCGTCGCCGCCGCGATCGAGCCAAGAACCAGAGAAAACGCAACGTCATGTCTTGTGAGCACCAGTACTGCCACTACCACCAGAACCGCGAACAGGGATTCCATAGAGGCGATGATAAGCGGCGCGGCGCCGACCTTCCTGAAATATGATATGCGAAATTCATTTCCTATTGAAAAGGCGATGAACCCCAGAGCCACCTCAGAAACTATTCCGATGCCCGAAGTGAAGCTCTCAGACAGTATCGAGAACGGACAGCCGAGAGTCGGGAGAAAGTAAGGCCCCAGCAGAAGGCCGGCCAGCAGATATCCGGTAACGTTCGGCAGCTTGATATGCTTCATCATGCGACCCATGAACATACCGAACAGTATCATGATTCCCAGCTGCGTGAGTACATTTAACGACAGGCTCATGACTCCTTCACCTCGAATCCGATCAGAGAATCAATCGGCAGAGTGAACAGAATCCCGGTGTCTCCCCTGTCAAGTCCGCCTGTCACGGTATTGACGGCGTCCACGATGACCGGCACCTTCGACTCGGACGCCGCCATGAAGATCGTCCGGTTCTCCCGGTGCTGCGGGTTCAGCATATGTCTGAGAGAAAACAGGAATTCATTCTCCGGCTCATCCGAAAGCTCCTGCATCATTCCCCTGGATTCGAGGATAGTGGCGCCCTGAAGATCCCTCTTCGCGAACTCCTCGAGCAGCGCCTCAAGACACTCTGTTTTATTCAGTACAATAATCACAAGCTTCATATTCATGATAACTGAAACCTCCACGCCACCATCCTACCACTATTCCTCAAATAATGCAAAACCAGGCATGCTGTGGCTGTGCGGGCTGTGCGGATTCTGACATGCTGTGGCTGTGCGGATTCAGGCAAGCTGGGCCAGCACGATCGACACAGCCATCAGCGCGCATCCGGACAGCTCACGCGCGCTCAGAGTCTGGTGCAGGATCAGGAAGCCCGCGATCAGGGAGATCGTGGATTCCAGGCTCATGATCAGCGACGCGATAGTCGGATTCAGCCCCCTCTGCCCGATAATCTGAAGAGTGTACGCGGTGCCCGAGCTCATGACTCCGAGATACAGAAGCGGTCCTGCCGCCTTCATGATATCACCGATATCCGGCTGTTCAAAGATCAGCATCAGAACACAACCGATCGCCGACGCCGTAAGGAATTCAACAGCCGCAAGCCTCACGCCGTCCGCAAGGTTGACGAAATGGTCGATGAGCATGATCTGAAGAGCAAATACAAACGCGCATGAAAGACACAGCGCGTCACCGGATGACAGCCTGAGCTGCCCCGAATTCATACTTAGAAGATATATGCCCACGCACGCTATGGCGACACACGCCCAGATCAGCGGTCTGGTCTTCCTCCCCATAAAGAATGCGTATATCGGAACAATCACTATATACATAGCCGTCAGAAAGCCGGCTTTTCCTACAGTCGTACGTGATATGCCTATCTGCTGCAATGTGGAAGCACACCCGAGCGCAAGGCCGCACAGAACGCCTCCCACGACAAGCACTCTGCCGCCCATCGCCCTTCCGTCCGCCGTTCTTCGTATACTGTCCGCCCCGGGCCGTATAGTGATATTCTGGAAGATCACCACAGGAAGAAGCGTCAGGGCTCCAAGCAGAAACCTCACCGCGATCAGCGTAAACGGGCCGATATAGTCCATACCGACACTCTGGGCGACAAACGCGACTCCCCAGATGACTGCAGTCAGAAGCAGGATCGAAGACTGCCTCAGCTGAAACATTTTCTCGCGTGTCATAGCTTAATTCAAAACTCCAAAAAACCCGGTCCGAAACCGAACCGGGGACTTACTCTTCATTATCTCTTATGGAAGCATCTTCAGGCTTAACCTTAATATGCCTTGCCCCAGTAGACCATAGCCTTAGCCGGTCTGCCGCACCAGATACAGGTGTCGGACAAATGCTCCTGCCCGAAAGGCATGCATCTGCTTGTCACGCCCCCAAGCTGGTCCTTGATCTCATCCTCACACCTGCGGTCTCCGCACCACATGCTGCGGATGAAGCCGGGTTTATTCTGAGCGATGTCGCAGAACTCCTCCTTCGTAGAAGCAGTATAGGTCATGCTCTCCATGCGCTCTTTCGCGTTCTCGTACATATCCTTCTGGATCTTCTCCAGGATATCCTTAACCGCCGCGGCAGCCTCCGCAATAGGCACGATGCTCTTCTCACGGGTGTCCCTGCGCACGATCACACACTGCCCGTTCTCGATATCCTTCGGTCCGAGCTCAATGCGCACCGGTATGCCGCGCATCTCCTGTTCTGAGAACTTGAACCCCGGACGCTTGTCGGTATCATCAAGCTTTGCCCTGATTCCCGCTGAAACAAGCGCATCCTTCAGTTCTGCCGACTTCTCGAGAACATTTGCCTTGTTCTGCTGGATCGGGATAACCATAGCCTGCACGGGAGCCACCCTCGGCGGAAGCTTAAGGCCGCTGTTGTCGCCGTGCACCATGATGATCGCGCCGATCATACGCGTAGTCATGCCCCATGAGGTCTGGTGGCAGTACTCAAGGGTATTGTCCTTGCCGACATAACGAATCTCGAACGCCTTCGCGAAGCCGTCTCCGAAATTGTGGCTGGTGCCGCACTGAAGCGCCTTGCCGTCGTGCATAAGCGCCTCTATCGTGTATGTGGCGATCGCTCCCGCGAACTTCTCCTTCTCGGTCTTCTGTCCGCGGATCACGGGGATCGCGAGGAACTCCTCCGCGAAGTCCGCGTACACGTTCAGCATCTGTTCTGTACGCTCCTGGGCTTCCTCTGCCGTCGCGTGAACAGTGTGTCCCTCCTGCCACAGAAATTCCCTCGAGCGGAGAAACGGACGCGTCGTCTTCTCCCAGCGAAGCACCGAACACCACTGGTTATATACCTTCGGCAGATCACGGTACGAATGCACATCTCTGGAATAAAAATCAGAGAACAGCGTCTCGGAGGTCGGCCTCACGCACATACGCTCTTCAAGCTCCTGCGCTCCGCCATGGGTCACCCACGCAACCTCGGGAGCAAAGCCCTCCACATGATCCTTCTCCTTCTGAAGCAGACTCTCCGGGATCAGAACCGGCAGATAGACGTTCTCAACGCCCGTCTCCTTAAATCTGCGGTCAAGCTCGTTCTGGATATTCTCCCATATAGCATATCCCGCCGGCTTGATTACCATGAATCCCTTGAGCTGCGTATAGCCTGTCAGCTCCGCCTTCTTGACTACGTCCGTATACCACTGGGCGAAGTCATCCTCCATCGAAGTGATCTCCTCGACAAACTTCTTCTCATTCGCCATGCTGCGTTCTCCTTGCCAGTTCATTTTTCCTGAATCTTAAAGATGTTACTCAATTCTCAGCTGTTCGTCAAGAGCGGCACAGGCTTTCACACAAGGCAACCGCCTGATGCCGCATTTCAGTCTTCGGAATTGTCTCTCCGGCGCAAGCCCAGCCCACTCATCCCCTTCGAATGTGCTGCATCAGGCGGTTACCCTGGCCTTCACATCACTGCGCGTTCACATGATTCACGAATCGCATGAAAGCGGCCTGTCCCTCCGCGTTCCGCTTGTACACGCCGGCGTCCTCAAGGACGCCCGAGAAAACCGCGCCTATCTCATCTCTGAGGATCTGGTCGATATTGTCCTTATTCAGGCCAGTATGCCTCGATCTGATATCATCCATCCAGTCGGCGTGCTTCTCAAGCGCTTCATCGCTCCTGTAGTCTCTGCCCTCAAGGACAGCGGCCTTCAGGGCAGCCATCTCATCTCTGAGCCTCGCCGGGAGAATCGCGCATCCCATGACCTCTATCAGCCCTATGTTCTCCTTCTTGATATGATGATATACAGCGTGAGGATGATAGACCCCGAGAGGATGCTCCGGCGTCGTGATATTGTTGCGGAGCACCAGGTCCAGTTCATATTTATCCCCGCGTTTTCTCGCGATAGGCGTGATGGTATTGTGGTCCTCACCGTCAGTCCTGGCGAATATAAACGCGTCCTCGTCCGAATATCCTCTCCAGCATCCGAGTATCCTGTCAGCAAGGCCGACGATTCCCGGTGCATCTTCAGAGGAGAGTCTGATCACGGACATCGGCCACTTCACTATACCCGCGTCGATATCCTCGAACCCTCTGAAGGACAGCTTCTTCTCCACCGGAGCCTTGGCCATCGCGAACTCGTAATGTCCTCCCTGAAAATGCTCATGCGCCAGGATGCTCCCCCCCACTATCGGAAGATCCGCGTTGGAACCGACGAAATAGTGAGGAAACTTCTCAACGAATTCCAGCAGCTTCCTGAAAGCGCTCCTGTCGATTACCATCGGAATATGCCGGCTGTTGAACACTATGCAGTGTTCGTTGTAATAGACATATGGAGAGTACTGCAGGCACCACGGCTGTGAATCGATAGTGATCGGGATCACACGGTGATTGGCCCTGGCGGGATGATTCAGCCGTCCCGCATAACCGACGTTCTCATAGCACAGCTGGCACTTCGGGTAGGCGGTCTGCTTAGAGAACTTCGCCGCGGCTATCGCGCGCGGATCCTTCTCCGGTTTGCTCAGGTTGATCGTAATATCCATATCCCCGTACGGAGTCGGCGAGAGCCACCTGATATCCTTCGCGATCCGGTCCCTGCGGATATAGTTGGTATCGCAGCTGAACCGGTAATACCAGTCAGTCGCCGCCCTGGCCCCTTCGCTCTTAAGTATATCGTAGAACTTCTTCGTCACACCTGACGGACGGTCAGTGAGAACGCCCATAAGCTCTGTGTCGAACAGGTCTCTTCTAGTGACGGTATCCTCCTCAATAAGTCCCTTCTCCACTGCCGCGCCGCACAGAGCGGAGAGAATATCAGGAAGTTCACCTGTCACACTCTCATCCTCAGGATCATGTGAGAGAATGGCCTCCTCAGCCTCTTTTGACAATTCATCCTCACCCATAAGCTTCAGAAGGCGGTTGGCCGCCCAGACAGAATCCTCCTTATCTATAAGCTTCGTTGAAAGAGCGTACCGGACCAGTCTGGCAATATCATTCTGAATCATATCTTCCTCCACCTTTTCATTTACAAAAGACTGCCTCTGAGCTACACTGATTATACACGGTTTTGGGAGGACTTGCCATGGAAGGATTAAAGCTCTACAGAAAACGCATCATACCTGCCGAATGTGTCTTCCTGAAGGATGATATTCTCCTGTACCGGGACAGCGACGTGATCGTCACCAAGTGGAGTACGCTGCGCCCGAAGAAGACGCTGTCCCACGGCTATTCCTGCTACTTCTCCGAAAGAGGCTTCAAGGTCAGCAAGTTCTATGACCACGAAGACAACCTGATCAGCTGGTACTGCGACATCATACAGACAGAGCGCACAACCGAGGGAGGCGTCGATACATATATCTTCACCGACCTGCTTGCGGATGTAGTTGTATATCCGGACGGGCGCGTTCGCGTTGTGGATCTCGACGAGCTGGCTGACGCCCAGCGTGATCAGCTTATCAAACCGGACGAACTTCAGGCGGCGCTCAGACATCTGGACCGGCTCCTGAAGATCATATACAAAGGCGCGTTCGACACGCTTCAGAAGTATGTCAACAACGCTGAAGAGCAGGACCGCGCCGGTCTCGCCGGCAGGCACGGCTGATATCCCGTGAGACAGAAAGACCGCGGCGCAGTGAGATCGCCTGTAAGCTCCCCCGCCGTCCGCGGACTACAGCATTGTTATGAATATACAGCGGTTTCCCCGCCTGGCCCGGTCCCGTCATTCCGGAGCCGGCCAATCAAAGCTCCTGCTCGGGCTCGGCGTCCACTAACATAACTGAACTGTTCGCAGCCTCTTTCACCTTCTCCCCGTCCGCAGGATCCTCTTTCTTCTTATCATCCTTGAATATGTACTTATGCTGGATCTTATAGCTCACGAAGAACAACGCCGTATCGACCAGCACCTTAATTCCAATCGCGCTTCCTCCAAGCAGGAACTTCACGGCGCTCACCACCAGAGCCGAGCAGATACACTGCATTGCGGTAAGCAGGAAAAATGCCCCCGCGCTCTTCGTTGTCGTCTGCGCAGAATCCGATTTAAAATGAAACACAAACCGCTTGGTCAGAATATAGTTCGCCGAAGCTGATATCACCCTCGCGCAGATAGTACCGTATATGATCGCCAGCGGATTGCCCTTGAATGTGACCGATGTAAAGATCCCGAACATGATAACGTCCAGAATCGAGGCTCCAACCGACGTTATGGAGTACAGGATGAACTTCTTAAAGATAGTGAACAGAATACGGACAGTATCCGGTATCTTACGGAATGTAGGCTCCGCGCCATTCTCATAGACAGCGTACCCGATCGGAACCTGGAGAAACCCGATCTTCTCAAATGACATGGTCAGCGACGTCACATAGGCGTATCCGTCCGACTCTATGTCCATGCACTGGCGCACCCGAAGATCCGGAATGCCGAATACTCCCGACAGCGGATCGTTCAGCCTGACACCCATGAGCATGTGGTAGAGCAGCTTCATAACTCCGCCCATGTTGTAATCATAGTCGGAGACATTTTTCCCTTCCAGATTTCTGGTTCCCACAACCAACGCGAAAGACCCCATCGCCTGCTCATTGTGCAGGGATGAGGCTATCTTCGCCACGTCCGAAGCGCTTATCTGCCGGTCAGCGTTCAGTGTTATCACGCCGTCCGACTGCCCCTGGTAATTGTCCAGGTAATACCGGAACCCGGTCCGCATCGCGGCGCCCTGTCCCTGGTTCTGTTCATGATCAATAACGACTGCGCCGAGCCGCTTAAGCTTCATAAAGACCGGCAGCTTATCGGTCCGGCTGCCGTCATTCACAACCACGATCCGGCTGAAGCCCTCTTTTTTCAGGGCCTCAACATATGCGGCAAAGGAGGATGGCGGATTCAGAGCGGGAATCACAATTACTGCGTTTGACTCCACGATATGCCTTATCCTTTCTCATATTTCATCAGTATTATTCACCTGATGATAGCAAATCCCCCCTTCAATGTCAAAGCTTCGCCGCGCGGACTCCTGCAGCTTCAGTCATGCAATGAACGTCTGCCTGCAAATCCACGCTGTCAAAGATTCCTCTCGACAAACGCCTGAAGCTGCGGCTTCGGCACAAAGCCGATCTGCTCGTCCACCTTCTGCCCGTCCTTGAAGACGGCCACATAAGGAATGGAATTGATGCCGAAGGAGGCGGCAATGTCAGGATTGTCATCTACATCCATAGCGTAGAAGGAAGCCTTTCCCGCCATCTCCTCCGACAGCTCTTCGAGGACCGGGCCCAGCATCCTGCAGGGGCCGCACCATGTCGCATTGAAATCCACCACCGATACTCCGCCGGCGATCGCACTCTGAAACTCCGGACTGTTGATCTTCTTTACGCTCATTCTGATTCTCCTTTTCTTTAAAATGCTGTTTCTGATTTTCTTACCATGATGCCGGGGCTGAAGTACCTGCCGCCCCGCCATTATGTGCGGGCCGCAAGACCGTCAATATATGATACAGCGCTCAGGGCCGCCACATTTCCCTCACCTGCGGCCTTTATATACTGATATGGGGTACCGGTGATATCTCCTGCCGCGAAGAGTCCGGGCAGATTCGTTGCCATCGACCGGTCAACCTTGACGTGATTTCCGTCAAGCTCAAGCCCCGGGACAAGCTTGCCCGGAGACACGCTCTCCCTCAGAAGAAAGATCCCGTCAGTCTCGATCTCGCCGCAGTCCGCGGTAAGCACCATTCTGGATTCCCTCTTCGAGATGGCCTGCGGGCGGCACCTTCTCACCTCGATATTGGAGTGATCCGGGAACAGGTCCTGAGGCATCGCGTCCGCGTCAGCCTTCTTATAAACGGGGATATAGATTACCCTGTCCGCTATCTCGGCGAGAAACCTGACGTCCGCCTCCTCCTTCGGAGCGTAGCCTACAACAACCGCTTCCTTTCCGCGGTACAGAGCGGCATCACAGGTCGCGCAGTAGCTGACTCCGCGCCCCAGGTTCTCGTCCTCCCCGGGAAACGGCCTGCCGAAGCTGACGCCCGTGGCAAGTATGACAGTGGATGCCTCTATAAACTCCTGATCTATCTGCAGGCTGTAATACTCACCCATCGCATAGATCATGGTGACCTTCTTATCCGTGACCGGGATATTCATCTTCTCCAGATGATCAAGGAAGCTCTTCGCCAGCTCACTGCCTGAAATATCCGGCAGCCCGGGATAATTCCTGATCGAATGAGCCTTCGATACCTTGTCCGATGCATCCGCGCTTCCCAGAAGGAGAACACTCTTGTTTCTCACCGCGGCAGTGATTGCTGCAGATATCCCGGCAGGCCCGGTTCCGATAATCGCGACATCCGTTCTTTTACCCATATTAATCTCCATTCCACAGTCCCTCAGTTACATCAACAGCCATGAAATGATGTTGGTGCCAAAAGCACCTCTTACCACAGCTATGATGCAAGGGCCGCTTGGTTGCTTGAAATTAGATTGTGTACAATCTTTATGCTTATACTATACAGACTATCATGATCCCTGTCAAGGACTCTTTTTATTCTTCATCGCGAAGAACCAGCAAGCAGTTTACTGCCCCGCCGTCGGCGCTCCCGCTGATGGGTCCCCGCGGGAGTGTGCCTGCGGCGGGGCAGTGAACCGAAACCAAGCGAGTCCTGGCTTCCGGAAGGTATTATTCTGGTACTTTACACAGCACTTGTTTTCACGGATAATTAATAGAGGAAATACTGAACGCACCGAAGATTCTCTTAAGTTGTTATTCATCGCGCAAGGCCCGCAGGCGGGTCTTGGCTTTCAAAAGGAGAACATTGACATGAAAACGCCTAAGTTTCTTTCCGGATATACGCGTCTCGAGAAATCCTGGGTAGTCTATGATATCGGCAACTCCGCTTTTACGCTTCTTGTCACGACGCTGATTCCTATCTGGTTCAATTCGCTGTGCGAAAAAGCCGGCATGAACAGCGTCGATTACCTCGCCGCATGGAGCTTCGCAACCTCCTTCGCGACGATCCTCATGATCTTCACAGGCCCGGTATTCGGCGCTCTGGCCGATCACCGCGGTTACAAGAAGACGCTGTTTACTATCGTTCTCGTCCTGGGAACCGTCAGCTGCGCCTGTATGGGGATCGTCGGTATCCTGCCGCTGCCGCCGTCATTGATATGGGTCTTCTACCTCGTAATATATGTCATCGCTAAGGTTGCGTACCAGACCTCACTGGTACTGTACGATTCGATGCTCGTTGATGTCACAGAGCCGGAACGCATGGATCTTGTCTCGTCAAACGGATATGCCTGGGGATATATCGGCTCCTGCATACCGTTCATAGCGTCGCTCGCCCTGTACCTGCTCGGCTCACAGGGGAAAATGCCTATGAGCATAGCCATACTATTTGGATTCCTGCTGACCGCCGCCTGGTGGTACTCTGTCACGATTCCGCTCCTGAAGCTGTACCGCCAGAAGTACTATATAGAAACCGGCGGGTCATATGTCCGCGAGAGCTTTGCCAGGATCGGAAGAACTCTCAGAACACTCGCCACAAAGGAGCGCAAGGTACTGCTGTTCCTTCTTGCTTTCTTTCTCTATATCGACGGCGTATACACCATTATCGACGAGGCTGTCGCCATCGGAACCGCGCTCGGCCTTAACCAGATCGGACTTCTCGTCGTGCTTCTGCTCACACAGATTGTCGCGTTTGTCTTCGCGATTCTGTTCGGAAAGCTGTCTCAGAAGTACTCGACGATCACCCTGATCTCCGTTTCGATCATCGGCTACTTTGCGGTGGCGATCTACGCCCTGTTCATGAAGACACTGTGGCAGTTCGGCATCATGGCCTTCGTCGTCGGCGTATTCCAGGGAGCGATCCAGGCTCTCTCACGTTCCTACTACGCAAAGATAATCCCGCCGGACAACAGTGGAGAATTCTTCGGAATCTATGATATCTGCGGCAAAGGCGCCGCTTTCGTCGGAACCATGCTGATCGGTGTGACGACCAAGCTCACCGGCAGCGTCAATATCGGAGTCGGCACCCTCGCCTTCCTGTTCCTGGGCGGGCTGATCCTGCTGCGCCTTGCCGACAGGGCGAAGGGCTGAACCGCGCAGCCTTACTCTTCTCTCAGCCCTTCAGGCCTCTCGACTGCCGGTCCATATCCTCTACGACGATATCATAGATCTCGCCGAGCGACCTGCAGTACTCCAGGACTTTCCAGGGCTCGTTCGTATGGTAGTGGATCTTGATCGGATCTCCGTCGCCTCCGACCGCCAGCAGGCAGTCGCCCTTAAAGTTCTCTGTAAAATATTCCGCCACCTCATCCTCGTCCAGATCATCTCCGTCGATAAGAAGCTGTGTGTCATACCTGTATTCCAGCATATCTTTCTCTCCATTCCCCCGCCCCGCGTGGACGGATTGTTTATTCGTCCTGATTCTACTTCCGTGACGGCATTGTGTCAATTCATACGCACCTGTTCAGGCTTCCGCCCTCCATCCTGTATACTATGTCCGCATACTCGGGGACACATTTTTCATGAGAGACCACAAGCACTGCCTTGCCGCTTCGGGCCGTCTCTTTCAGAATCCCGAACACCTCCCTGGTGTTTGCATCGTCCAGGTCAGACGTCGGTTCATCAGCGAATACAACCTTCGGATCCCGTATCAGTGCTCTTGCTATTGCCATGCGTCTCATCTCACCGCCCGACAGCTCACGCGGAAGTACTGAAGAGAGCTTCCCGATCCGCATCCGGTCAAGCAGATCCTGCGCGCGCTCAATGAACGCGTCCTCTTTGGTAAAGACCGATGCGGGAAGGAGAACATTTTCAAGAACGGTCAGCGCTGAAACCGCGCTCTCCCCCTGCGGTATGATTCCGAAGTTCTCTCCTCTGAGACGTGACAGCTCACTGTCATTCATGGCGTACATATCCGCCTGATCCAGAAAAACACTGCCGGATGTCGGAGCGAGTATACCGCTGAGAATATTAAGAAGAGTCGTCTTGCCGCTTCCGCTCCTTCCCTGCACGACGCATAAGCAGCCTTCCTCCAGAGAGAAGTCGGTCTGATTGAGCGCGGGAAACTCACGTCCCCGCCGTTCATATACCTTGCTGATACTATCTGCCCTAAGAAGCATTTCTTATCCTTCCTGTTATCCTATTTCTCCTCGCGCAGGCCCTGGCTTATCTCCGAGCGGCTGACCCGAAGGACATTCCATGCAGATGAGAGGGCTCCTGCCGCGACACACAGAAGCAGAGTGATTCCGAGATATCCTGTCACAGCCGCCGCCCCCGGCATCAGCATCGGCACATTCAGCCAGCCCTGCACAGCTCCGGAGAACGGTATCATGACGCACGCAAATATCCCTGCGCCGGCGAGTCCTCCCAGGAAGCAGGTCATAGCTATCTCGGCAAATATACTCTTCGCGAGACTTCCTTTCGACACGCCGAATACCCTCAGAATAGCGAACTCACGCTTTCTCTCATGTATCTGCATGCTGAACGCGATCGCCAGTATAATAAATGCGATAACCGATACAATCGCGGCAGCCATCCTTATAATTCCTGATATACCCGACAGGCTCTTTGCCGTTCCGCTGACGAGGCTGGCGGTCCTGATCGCCTTCACATTTGCGACTGAGCCATTAATCCCGGAGACGACCTCGTCTATATCAGCTCCGTCCTTCACCTTCAGAAGGATGCACGATACTACGCTCTGCGGATCTGTGCCCTTAAACTGATTGAGCTGCTTTCCGATCGAGCTTTTGATCAGTTCTCTGATCGTGTCTTCTCCGGCAAATACACATCTGTCATAATTCGTTCCTGTCTCTGTCAGCTTCGCGGCGACGGTACACGGAACATCATAGAAGAGCAGACGGTCGCCCTCCGACGAGGATATGCCGCTTCCGACCACGATCTCCATCTCCCCAAGCTCCCCGGAATATGAATCTCTGATCCACGGCTCGATCGTAAAGTCAGTAGCGGGATCGAATCCCATAAGCTGAACCTTGGCAGAGCAGCAGCTGGCGGCAAGTGACGCAAGGTACAGCTGTGTCGTAGTCTCTCCCACTCCGTCCACCGCCCTGACCTCGTCCAGTTTGGTGTCATCCATGTAGAAATAAGTAGGGTTTCCCTGCAGAACTATGCTCTCGAGCCCCGACTTCCCCGCAGCCTCCTCCGGCACGACCATAATATCCGCGCCAAGCCTTCTCTCCAGAGAGGCCATGCCCCTGCCAAGAGACTGCGTAAGCACCAGCGCCCCGAACACAGTAAATGACAGCAGAGCCGTCAGAGCCATCAATGCTGCGGAACGCCCGGGTCTTCGCACTATATTCAATACAGGTAATTTCTTAAATGTTCTCATATTGCAGCTAACTCATATTAATGATTAACCCGCCAAAAACACCTTTTGCCTCCGGCAAACAAGTTTGCCCCGGCTTCAGGGCTTTTGACCTTTACATCATCATTTTTTAATCAATGTGTCCCTGATCTCTGCTGCCGACGGCCGCTTTCCAGCGCCCCCACACGGCGGCGGCATTGCTTCTTGCAAGCAGCTTCTCCATGTCTATCTCCGCCGGACAGATGTCCCTGCAGGCGAGTGATTTTCCGCACCCGCTGTATACGCCTCTCATGTAGTTCTTCGCAAGAGACTTCCTCATCTGCTGCGGACTGTTCGCGATCAGGCGCGCGATCGGATTCATCGCGGCCATTCCTCCGAATCCCAGTCCCGGCGCGAAGTTAGGACATACCTCCAGGCACAGCCCGCACTGAAGGCAGCGCGACGCCTCAAACGCCATGTCCTCAGCCCCCGGATCAGCCTTTTCACTGAGCCAGACCGACAGTCTCTTCAGGTTCTCCATCATTACTGTCCGGTCAACTATAAGGTCCTCGACCACCGGAAACTTTCCCAGCGGCTCCAGCGTCACCCTCTCACCGGCAAGGTCCCTGAGGCGTGTATCGCATGCCATCGCAGGGTGAGAATTGATCACCATAGCGCAGGCTCCGCATCTTCTCTGCAGACAGCTGCTCTCCCACGCGACAGGTCTGAACGCGCCGCTGCCGCTGTCAACTCTGTTCTCCGCGCCTATAGACTGAAGGGCGGTCGCGACGGTAGCCGCCTCATCCTGACTCTCATACAGGAAATCTTCCCAGTATGGAGCGCTTCCGGCACTTTCACGGCGCAGGATATGGAGCAATTTTCTCATATGTTATCCCGATCCTTCCATCTGTCATCTGCGCGACGGTTGTCTTTCTCCAGTTCTCATCCGTCTTCGGATAATCGAGTCTGGTGTGTGCGCCTCTTGTCTCTTTTCTCTCAAGGCCGCAGCGGAGTATCGCCTCCGCCAGAAGCAGCGACGCCTTCATCGTCTCCGGCTGATCCGGCGCCTTTAGGGAAATGACCTCCTCAAGTGCCTCGCGCATCCTCTCCTCTGTCCTGAGCGGCTCCATGCCTTTCAGGAGCGCTCTGACCATCCGCGCATGTACCACATTCTCATCCCCGGTTTCAGCAGCGCGTGCGGCGGCAGCCACGGATACAGTTCCGTCTGCCGGGATCTCCCCGGATCCCACCTCGTGAATCGCGGCGGCAAGCGACTCCGCCGCCCTCTTCCCGCCATATATCGCTCCGAGCAGTGAATTGCCGCCCAGACGGTTTGCCCCGTGGTAGGCACAGGCACACTCACCGGCAGCATACAGCCACGGGATGTTTGTCCGGTGATCTCTGTCCACGAGGATCCCTCCCATAAAGTAATGGATCCCGGGGGACACCGGAACCGGCTCTGCGGCCGGATCAATGCCGAGGTAATGAATGACCTCTTCGCGAAGATCGGAGAGCTTCTTCTCCCATGTTGCCCTGTCCAGCACCGTGAGATCAAGATACGCCTGCTCATTCAGCAGCGCCATTTCCCTGGAAATGACATCGCGGGGCATCAGGTTCCCTCTCTCCCCGTACTTCTCCTCCATGAAATAGCACCTGGCGCCGTTCTTCATGCAGAACAGCCGGCCGCCCTCTCCTCTGGCTGCTTCTGAGATAAGAAGGCGCTTTCCGGATATCTCAACCGTCGTCGGATGATACTGGAGAAATTCAAGGTTCCCGAACCTGACGCCCTGGGAAAACAGTACCGCGGCAGCCTGTCCGGTATTCGCGAGGGTTCCTGTCGTAGCTCCCTCGAACATCCCGTTCATCCCTCCGCATGCCATAATGACCGGTCCTCTGCAGTCAAACTCTTCTTTCCTGAACCTGTCATATATCCTGGCCCCGGCAAGCCTGCCGTTCTCAAACAGAAGCCTTTCGAAGGTATGATGCGCAAACCTCTCGACAAATCCTTCAGCCTCATATCTCCTGACAGCGTCAATCATTGCGCTCACAAGAACCTTGCCTGTGCTGCTTCTGGCATAGGCAGTCCGCTTCAGCTTCTGGCCGCCGAAGTTCCTCTGTATCAGCCTGCCCTTCTCGCGGTGAAACGGTACTCCGAGGTCTGCCAGTTCGCTCACTATACCGGGAGCTGCCTGAGTCAGGCCGCGGACCATCTCGGGATCCGCCAGGAAACATCCGCCCTTGCCTGTGTCCTGAAAGTGATACTCAATCCTGTCATTCTCGCCCATCACATTCATGACGGCATTGATACCGCCCTCCGCAAGGTTAGACTGCGCCCTCTCAGAGTGCTGATAGGAAATGAGCCTGACATGTACTCCGCTCTGAGCGAGGGTTTTTGCCGCGGACAGTCCGGCAAGTCCGGCTCCGATTATATTTATTTTTACATCGGAAGCATCCATAGTCTTCTCCCGCGGCGCGCCTGACTGTACAGCCGCCCGTCTTGTATTACAGCGTTTCTCATTTCATCGCGTTTCTTATATCGATTGGTGCTTTCACCCGCACGCGTCTTCCGTATCTCCATACCTATTGACTCGCTGTAGTGCCGTCTTCCGCCGAGATCACGCCGCCCTCCATATTCAGCATCCTGTCCGCGTAGGCAGCCGCGTCTTCCTCGTGAGTCACAACCAGAACCGCGGCGCCGCTTCGTGCTATGCCCCTAAGTTCCTCAAAGACTATCCCGGTATTCACGTCGTCGAGATCTCCCGTCGGCTCATCGGCAAATACCACTTCCGGATCTTTTATTAAAGCCCGCGCTATAGAGAGCCTTCGCAGTTCCCCTCCTGACAGCCTTGATATCTTCTCATCCTTAAGGTCGGAGATATTGAACCGCTCAAGAAGCTCCACTGCCCTCTTCTCATCTCTGGCTCCATACAGCATAAGCGGAAGCATGACATTCTCCAGAACCGTCAGGGACCAGACAGCGCTTCTTCCCTGTGGTATATAACCGATATTATTGTTGCGGAACCGTGACAGTTCATCATCCTTCATCGAGTAAAGGTCGGCGTCATCATAGAAGACATGGCCTGCCGTCGGAGTCAGATTCCCCGAGAGCATATTCAGCAGCGTACTCTTGCCGCTGCCGCTCTTTCCCCTGACAACCGTGAGCAATCCGGCGGGCAGCAGAAAATCACACGCGTCGACTGCCGTGAAAACATTTCCATCGCCATGCTTCCTGAAATAGTCTTTCGTTATCTGCTCTGCCCTGACTTCCATGCATTTCCTCTCATCAATTCTGACTCTGCCGCACACTATATCTCTCTGAGCGCCGGAGCCGGATCCATATGGCTGATCCGGCTCGCCGCTGCAAGACTTCCGGCAAGACCGCCGGCAACTGACACAGCCAGGGCAAGGAAGAATCCAAGAACTGCCGCGCCTGTCCCCGGAAGCGATACCGGGATATCCAGCGCAGCCCCGGTCATATGACATACCAAAGGAAGCGCCGCGCCCATAACTGCCGTCCCTGCCGCGCTGCCGGCAGCGCTCAGAATCGCTCCTTCTGACAGTACTATCGAAAAAAGCCTTCTTCTTGAGGCACCCATCACTCTCATCAGAGCGAACTCCTTCCGGCGCTGCGACACGGCAAGCTGTGATATCACAAATACGGACGCCATGGCCGCGCACCAGATCACCGCCGTAATAACAGTGATTATGAGGGATGCTCCGCGCATGGATGACACTTCACCCGTCACCATCTCTTTTGACGATACGGCCCGTACCTTCTTAATATGGATATTGATGCTGTTGAGCACCGGCTCCGGATCATAGCCATCCACAACAGCTATGAGTATTACCGAGACAGCTCCGTCTTCCAGCATCTGCGCGCATGCTGACAGACTATCGTCATCTGATTGTGAGACTATTCTGCCGGCAGTAGCCATATCGACATATATCGAAGTGTCATAATCTGTCCCCGTCTCTGCCATCTTTCCGGTAACAATCACAGGCACGCCGCACAGAGTTACCGTATCCCCCGGCCGCGCCTTAATCTCAGATCCGGCGACCACACTGCCGGAAGCCGCGGAGCCCGCGCCGCCAATATCTGTATCCGAAGCTCCCGCGTCCGCTCCGGCCGCATCTGTACCTGAACTGCCGTCAATGATCCACGGCTCAACACAGAAATCACTCTCAGGGTCATAGCCCATCAGATGAACAGCGCTGCCGCTCAGCTCACTGTCGATATCCGCAAGAAAGAACTGAGCGCTGACGCTCCCGACGCCCTCTATCTCAGAGATCTTCCCGGCGTTTTCGCCGGGCATGTAGAACGCCCCTGTGTTCCCCAGCAGGAACTCGTTGTCAAAGTTTTTCTTGCTAAGCGCCGCGTACGGCACTACCATGACGTCAGCTCCCAGACGCCTGCGCATGACCGACAGCCCGTCCTGAACACATGATACCAGAATCATTCCCGCAAGCAGCGAGCCGCTCATCACAGCGCACAGAAGAACCATCGCTATGCTTCTCACCGGATGTCCTGTTATACTGCGCCTGACAAGGTAAGCGCGCTCTTTCATCAGATCACCCTCCAGCGCAGAAAATAAACCACCATAGCCAGACCTGCCAGAAACAGAATAATGGATAAAACCAGAATAATATCAACACGCATTTTTTTCCTGTCTTCAATTCCAAATGATATCCGGAGCGGAGTGATATTACAGCAAAGATGAATGAGAAGTGACAGTACCATAAGGATCTGCGAGGCAAGCTGGACCGCTCCGAACATGTTCAGGCGGTACGTTCCGCTGCTGCCGTCCCCCATGAATATCAGGGCATGGACCATGATAAACAGCATGAGGGCGAGTCCGCTGATCCTTCTGATCCAGAACAGGCGGTTCTCTCTGAAATATGGCTTCTTACTCTTCGCAAGTGCGCGGACGGTCCGCGCTGTCAGCACGACAGACAGTGCCATATGCAGGCATACAGCCGTCAGAAGAAGATGTGTCAGCCCTGTGAATACCGCGTTTCCTCCGGCTGTCATCCCGGCCAGCTCAAGTCCGCCCCAAATCATGTGGGCAACAAACAGAATCATGCTCAGCGCCGCCGAAATGGCATTCATCTTTCTAATATAAATCTCCATCCCGTCTCCTTCATCCGGCGGCACAAATAATCATGTAAAAAACAGTTCACACCAGGTACCGTCCCGCCGCAGTCTTCCGGCGGCATCAATAACGTTTCCCTAAGAAGCGCCTTCAGTACCGGCCCCGTTTCACGGCTTTTTGCTTCCCGACTTTATTATACAGTCTCTTCCGGTATTTACTGTGCGGTCTCCGCCTGTCGCCTCATACATCTCTTTCGAAAGAATCATCACATCATACAGGCCATGGTCCGCCTTGGACCGCATGAGTATCGGATCCTCAAGACGGATCGTCATCTGATTCTCCGGAAGACGGCTCTGAAAGCTTTTCGCCATCTCAAATCCCGGAGCATCAGAGTCCGCGACCACACAGGAAATATCCTCGAACACAACTCCGATGTCCCCGCCGCTGAAAAATGACTCCCAGGCCTTAAGATTACCGCTGTCTGCATGCCTGTCCCGGTTGATCAGGACCACATATTCTCCTGACGGCTGCTCAATTATCTCTGTCGCTGACGACACCGCGTCTGTATCAGAGAGCTTTCCCTGTATATATCCGGTTTTAAAAACCGGCACTCCAACCAGAAGAAGGAGTGCCAGAATCACTGCTGCAGTATGCCGGGAAAAGTCCATACCTTATTCCTCTGCCTGCTTAAGCGCAAGCTCAACCGCTTCCTTGAATTCCTTGTAATTAATAGTTGCCCCGCTGATGGAATCGATACCGTCAAGCTGCCCGTTCTGGACCAGCATGGAGGCATACTCCGCGCAGGAAGCATTGGCCTTCTGTGCCTTGTTGTAATAATCCTTGTTGGCTATGCGCCCGTCTTCCTTGCCGTAGTCCTCGTCCTTGAGCGTACCGTCCGCCTCATAAGTCACAAATGAGCAGTCAGATATCTTCCCATCCTTTATTGTAACAGACACTACGCCGTATCCGTTGCCGTCGTCAGTCCCGTCGTCATTCTCAAAAACCGAACTCTGGGCCTCGTACGTTCCGTCCTTCCAGGACGCCTTCCTGCCTCCGCAGCCTGTCAGCGCAAGAGTCATAAGAGAGGCTGCCAGCACAGGAATATATACTTTTCTCATATCAACCTCCATTCCGCCGCCCTTTTCCGGCGGCACAGACAGTAATGAAGACGTCAGCTTCACTGCAGAGTTATATGCTTGATCTTGCCGGTGAAGTTTTCATTGATCGTCTCATGGTCAACACGTCCGTTGCGCAGCACGATAGTTCTCTGTGCAACCTCGGCAACCTCCGGGTTGTGGGTGACGACGACGAGCGTTGTGCCCTCCATATGGAGCCTGCGGAACAGCTCGACTACGATCTCCTCATTGGCCTCGTCAAGATTGCCGGTAGGCTCGTCCGCGAGAATGATCTCAGGATAGTTGATAAGAGCACGGGCGACACAGACTCTCTGCTGTTCGCCGCCCGACAGCTGGCTGGGATAATGCTTCGCACGGTCCGCGAGTCCGACCCGCTCCAGTGCCTCCAGCGCTTCCTTCTCATCAGGCATACTGTGATAATACTGCGCGAGCATCACATTTTCAACCGCGGTAAGATAACTGACAAGATGAAACTGCTGGAAGATCAGCCCTATCTTATCTCTCCGGATATCTGTCAGCGCCCGGTCATTTTTCCTGGCGATATCAACTCCGTCAAGGAGAATCTCCCCCTCGGTCGCTTTGTCAAGAGCCCCGATTATATTCATCATCGTGCTCTTGCCGGATCCGGACGGGCCCATGATAGCCAGCCATTCGCCCTTTTCCACCTTGAGGCTGACATGGTCCAGCGCATGAAGACTGCCATATATTTTCGATACGTTTTTTAGTTCAAGTAGACTCATGTCATTCTCCTTTCAGCACGAGTGCGGGGTCGACCTGGGTAGCGCTTCTGATCGGTATCAGGCACGCCGCGCCGGTCACGACTACGGAAGCTATGATCGTCAGCGGAATCAGCCACGGCATCAGCGTTATGGAGCTGTTGAACACATTTCTTGACACCGCCTGAGCGAACAGGAAGCCAAGCAGCGCTCCGACCAGTCCTCCGAAAGCTCCGAGGGCAATTCCCTCACCCATAAACTCCGAGATGATGCTGCCGTTGCTCGCGCCGAGCGCCTTTCGAAGGCCGATCTCCTTCCTGCGCTCCGCCACAACTGCCGTCATCGTCGTCGCCACACAGATCATGGTCAGCGCCAGCACCACTATTGTCACCAGCAGAACCAGTGACTGAAGCTTCGACAGTACCGTATCCTCGGATTCGGTGACCCTCTTTACAAGTCTTGCGCTGATTCCGTCGACGCTGTCCGTGATCTCGTCCGATATCTTCCTCAGCTCTGAAGATGATCCGGAGACGCTCAGCTCGCAGACATCATATTCTGTCGGCTGTGAGGTCAGCTCCTCCATATCCGGGATCAGCATGTACACGTAATCCTCTTCCTTGCCGCCCGTGTCGAGTATGCCGGTGACGGTAAAGTCCATCCAGTTGTCCGGGACGATCTCCTCGGTCCCGTCATCCTCAGTCTGTGCCTGCACCTCCGGAGCAAATGTGCATGTCATCCTCTTCCCGACCTTCAGGTTGTAGAGATCCGCGACATTCTTGCCGACCATGATCTCACCTTCAGCCGCGGGCCATTCGCCGTCTACCAGCCAGAACGGACTGGTCTTCTTTACCTCGTCGAGGTCAGCCGCCGCAGCCATGACCGGGCGGTCATTTACCCGAACAGTCTCATACCGGTACGCCGCGATTCCGACCAGCTTATCCTCCGGTATCAGCTTCTTCACCGCTTCCACCTGCGATCCGCTGATGGTATCTCCATCAGACGTCAGGATCATATTCGCGCCGTAGCTTCTGAACTGTATGCCCATCTGCCTGGGAACATCTATATAGATCGTAACCAGGCCGGACAGGATCATCGCGCCTATGGAAATTGCCAGAAGCGCTATGATCATGCGTGATCTCCGCCTGAGCAGCGAGGCTGTGATCATGCGGATGTACATTTTTCTCTTTTTCATCTTTATGTCAATCCTTTGTCTGCGCTGTTTCGTGATTCTGGGACAGAAGCGTCTTTTGCCCCGGCTTCAGTGCTTTTGGGCGCTGCGTTCTTTTTATCTGCCATGCAGCACCTCGGTCGGCCTCAGGTTCAGCAGCATGCGGATCGCCGGTATGCTTCCGATCAGGGTGACAAGCGCGACCAGCACTCCGACCACCGGCACTACCATCGGCCGGATCGAGATTGCCGAGCTGAACACGGAGTGTCCTATGATCTGGGCGAATCCTATGCCCGCGTAGAAGCCTGCTATTCCTCCTATTACCGCGGTGCACATCACCTCGGTAAGCACAAGCCCTGTGATTGCAGGGTTGTGCGCGCCTATGGCCTTCATAAGGCCGATCTCCTGAGATCTTTCCATCACGGATGCAGTTACAAGGTTGCAGATTCCGAGTGCCGCGCCGATCATCGACAGTATCGTGATCAGGATCATCAGAAGCCTTGTCTTGTTCAGGATCTGTCCTTCCGAATCCGCCACCTGACGCACCGCGGAGGCAACCGAGTCAGTGACCACTTCCTCTATCTGATAGCATATCGAGCTGACATAAGCGGTGCAGTACCAGGTTTCATACTGTGAGACCGACAGTGATGAAGGATCCTTCGCCGCCCTGATGGCAAGATCATTGTCCGGGGTAGTCAGCGCCGATACCTCTATGCTGTCGATCTTGCCGTCGAGATTGCCAAGCTCCTGGGCCGTGTCGACCGGAACATATATTATGTCGTCCTCCTCGCCGCCGGCGTCAAATATGCCCACAACCTTAAGATCCTTCGTACCCCCGTTTCCTGCAACGCGGATGGTGTCTCCGACCGATATATTCTCTTTCGCGGCAGCCGCGCTTCCGACCATTGCCAGGTCACCGCTGTCCGAAGCCTGCTCGTCAAGCCATTCTCCGTCGATCGTCCACCAGCTTCTGAGTGAAGCGATGCCGGCGTCAAGCGCCTCGCCCGTAGGCAGGTCCATGTGATGGTTAAACCATGTGCCTGTCACCTTGACTTCGTCCCCGTTGTCCAGAGCCACTGTTGTGGAAATGAACGGCGTATAGTCCACGATATTGAACGCCCAGAAGATAGTCTTGATCTTTCCGAGTTCATCCTCCCTCAGATATGTTCCTGATATGTTTTCGTCCCCGACGTCATACAGATCGCTGATGACCGAGGTGCTCTTCGGAACGACGGTGATATTCGCCCCGTACGCCTTCAGCTCCTGGTTCATCTTATCCTCGACGTCCATCATGACGCTGAGCATGG
>DFHY01000088.1:21352-24246 GCA_002371345.1 Lachnospiraceae bacterium UBA3711 | reverse complement strand
CATACTGCGGATCTGATGATGTCTATGCCGGCGAGCTCCTCGGACAGTGGGTTCTTGACAACTGCCCGGACGGCGGCAAGTATCTGCACTGCAACGGTATCCTTGGAAACAGCGCTCAGATCCAGAGAACCGAAGGAATGCACAACATCCTTGATTCTCACAAAGAGTTCGAGATGGTCGGTGACGAGGATACCCAGTGGAAGGGCGATCTGGCGGCGACCGCGGCTGAGAACTACATTGGCAAGTACGGCGATGAGCTTGTAGCCATCATCTGCGACAACGATGATATGTCTTCCGCAGCACAGACCGCATGCAACAGCATGGGCCGCAGCGATATCATCTGCGTTGGCGTTGACGGAAACCAGCATCCGCTTGAGATGATCAGAGACGGCGAGCTGAAGGGCACAGTTCTTCAGGATGGCGTAGGCCAGATGACCGCAGGTATCGACACGATCGTTCAGGTTATCGAAGAGGGAAAGGCTCCGAAGAACGTTACAGTTCCGTTCGTCATGATCGACGAGAGCAATGTCGGAGATTATCTTGCCGAGTAATTTAGTAGCTTATACCTGATGATTCAGGGCTGAGAACTCGGACACACTTCGAGTGAAAGACGGGGGGCCGCCCTATGGGCGGTTCCCCGTTTCGTATGAGACGGAGGAAATGAGATGTTTGGACGTAATTACTATGGACACAGTACACAGTTTTTCGGCGTTGAGGAACACAGGCTGATCGGCGGAAGGGGTGACGGCATGCGTCTGCTTCAGGTAAGGAACGGAAGCGGCGTGGAATTCACAGTTTCCGCGGATCGGTGTGCGGATATTTCCAGACTGTCTTACAGGGGAGTCAATCTGAATTACATGAGTGTCGGCGGTTACGCAGGCCCTTCCTATTATGATGATAAGGGCGACAACTGGCTCAAGACCTTCAACTGCGGATTCCTGACGACATGCGGGCTTGCGAATATCGGCATACCCCAGAACGATCAGGGAGAAGAGCTGCCGCTTCACGGCACGATCGGCAATCAGCCTGCCGATCATATCTGGTATACTTCCGACCAGGAGCTTATAGAGATTCATGCCCATGTTCCCGATATGCAGATCTTCGGAAGAAAGATGGAGCTGGAGCGCACAATCTTGTGCCCGGTCGGCGGCAGCACCATGACGATCCGTGACAGGGTAAGAAACACCGGATCGAAGACGGAGCCTCTTCTTATCCTGTACCACATGAATATGGGATACCCGCTTCTGAGCGAGAAGTCTGTAGTCAGGATCAACTCTTCAAAAGTTACGCCCAGAAATGAGCACGCTGCCGAGGATCTTGATACCTGGGATAAGATGATTCCTCCGACCGCGGGCTTTGAGGAGCAGTGCTACTACCATGAGTTTGAACCGGGCAGGGCGTCTGCGAGAATATACAACCCTGACGCCGGCGCAGGACTTGCCATAAGCTTCGATCCGTCTGCCCTTCCGTACCTCACGGAATGGAAGATGATGGGGGAGAAGGATTATGTTCTCGGACTTGAGCCGATGATCGCTACGCTGGACGGAAGAAGAGGCCTTAGGGAATCCGGGAAGCTTCCGTTTATCGGACCTGATGAAGAGAGAGAATTCGAGATAAGAGTAGAGTTTTTCGACAGCATGGAGAAGTTTGACAGTGTCAGATGACTGCACTTTTGTCAGCGTCTAAAGCATCTTAGTATCAGCAATGGAGAAAAACCATGTCACAGGAGACGGGGACCAACAGAGCAATCCGAAGAGAGAACAGGAACCGGATATTCCGCTATATATGCAGGAACGGGCGTACCTCAAACCCTGCGATAGCCTCCGCGCTTAAGATGAGTCTTCCGACTGTGCTGCAGAATACCAGAGAACTTCAGGGACTCGGAGTACTATATGACGCGGGAGAACTGGACTCGACGGGAGGAAGAAAGGCCAAGACGGTAAATGTTGTCGCGGACTACCGCTTAGCTCTGGGCATCGATATCACGAGGAACCACATTGTCATGGTTCTTACGGATATGGTTGGAGCTAATCTGGACAGAGAACGGTTTCATATTCCTTTCAGGGATGAAGATGCATACTACCTGAGTCTGCAGGATCTTCTCAGGGAGTTCGTAGTACGCAATCATATTGCGGAAGACAGGATCCTTGGCGTCGGGGTCTCTGTTCCGGGGATTGTCAATTACAGAACCAACAGGATTGACCGGTCGCATGTTCTGGGGCTGGAGGACTTCCCGCTTGAGAGGATAGCGGGCTATATCCCGTACAGAACCTGGTTCATAAATGACGCGAATGCCGGAGCGTTCGCGGAGGGCTTCCATGCTCAGGAGGGAGATCATTTCTTCTACCTGTCCCTGAACAATACGGTAGGAGGAGGCTTCTATGACAAGAAGCATCTTCTCGACGGAGACCACTTCCGGTGCGGGGAGGTAGGGCATATGTTTCTTGTTCCCGGCGGGGAACCGTGCTACTGCGGACAGAGGGGCTGCTCAGACACTTACTGCAGCGCACTGCGGCTGGCAGAGGTTGAGAACGGAAGCCTTGAGCTCTTTTTTGAGAATCTGGACAAGGGACTTGACAGGGACACGCAGCGCTGGAAAGAGTATGTTCACAGCCTTGCTGTCCTGATTCACAACATACATATGATACTTGATTACGACATTGTGATCGGGGGATATGTCGGAAGCGCTATGGGAGATCATATCGGTGATATACGCAGGGAGGTCAGAAAGCTTGATCTGTTTGACCAGGAAGCTTCGTATATACGTCCGTGTGTGTTCAAGATCAGCGAGTCGGCGTTCGGGGCGGCTCTCTATGAGATGGATCATTTCATCGCGCAGATCTGATTATCAACCCGTCAGAAGCGGCTGAGGACTGCTGCGGGATGAGAACAGC
>DFHY01000088.1:13160-21293 GCA_002371345.1 Lachnospiraceae bacterium UBA3711 | reverse complement strand
GGCTGCCGGGAACATGAGTGAACAGCCGGCTGCCGGGAACATGCGTGAATAGCCGGCTGCCGGGAACGTGAGGTTTCGACCGGCGACGCGGCAGGAGCGGATGACCTTAGATGCGGCGTGCTGTTAAAGAGTCAGGAGGCGGAAGGTATGGGCTATGTAGACCGGTACCTCTGGTATTACAATCAGCTTGAGAGCGACATTCAGTACAGAAAGCAGAGCGGACGGAGAACATTTCTGGCCTTTACCAGCAACTATGATGTCGTTCTGAAGTGGGACGCAGGCGTGTTCAGCAGCCTTATGGATCAGTATCTCGAGGATGAACCTTCGGCCAGGCCAGGCGACAGAATCACCTGCATGAGGGACCTTGCCCGTATATCAGCTTACTGTGCCGTACACGGCCTTGGAATGAACTTCGACATCACCCGGGTAGACGTGTGCGACCTCCTGATGGACAGCTTTGAGAAGGAGAGTTCACTTGGAGGAACCGGGGCGCAGGGCGCCGCCGCTCTCTCAACTGCGGGATTTCCAGTGGCGGTGCAGCTGACTGACAGATGCAGGGAAGTATGCTCCATGCTGAATCAGTCAGATACGAGGATGGTGCAGGGACAGCAGCTGATACCTGTCATGGACGGAGCTCTGGATGAAGAGCCGGTCTACCATATTATTCTCCAGTTTTCAAAGGGAGATATAATTCGTATTCATGGACGGGATGTTACGATTCCTCTCTCGAACAGACTGATCTTCTTCTATGACAGTATTCACAAGAGCGTTCCTGTTCCGGAGGATTACCTGAGATATCTTCCAGCTCACAGGGACGGGATATCTTCACTGGTCATATCGGGGTTTGACGCGATCATCGATCCGGAGATCATGAGACAGCGCGCCGCGCAGATCGAGCAGATGATGATCCCTCTTACGAAAGCTCCGGGAGGAGTTCCTGTCTATATGGAAGGAGCGTTTTATATGAACCCGGAGGTCAAGGAGATCATGTTCCGGGCAATGGGGCCTTATCTGACCGTGCTTGGTACGAATGAAGAGGAGCTGGCTGACCTTATGAAGCGTCATGGGCGTGAGGCGGATCTTTCCGATCCCCGCAGAGTCATTGACGCGCTCGAGTACATACTGCGGACCTATGGGCCAAGGGGAGCGATCCTGCATACGAAGGATTACGCGCTGTTTTACGGCACCTGCCACGCCGGCGCGGATATAGAGAAGGGACTAACCATAGGATGCCTGATGAGCGGCACCCGTGCAAGGTGCGGCAGATACGGCACTATGCAGGATCTCAGGGAGAGCCTGTCTCTTCCGCTGAGTGCCGAGGGCCTTCGCTTCCATGATATCGTGGAGGGTATGAAGACAGACAGGCAGGCGGTTATAGTTCCGTCGCGCTATATGGAGCGGCCCCTGTATACGATAGGACTCGGGGACACCTTCGTCGGAGGCGTACAGACATGCTTCGCGTGACCACGGCGCATGAGCATCGCGCCGCGGTACGGCTGCCATATTGACTGCATCACAACACAGACTTGAATAATAAGGAGTGTATTATGGCTTATCTGATGGGAATAGATCTTGGAACCTCAAGCCTCAAAACCCTCATATGTGATGAAGAGGGGCATGTCTGCGCGCAGGCGTCGGAGGCGTATCAGTTTGACAGTCCGCGCGGAGGGTATTCGGAGCAGGATCCTGAGGTATGGTGGGGCGCGTGTGTGCGCACGATCAGGAAATGCCTGTCATCCTCAGATATAAAGGCAGATGATGTCAGGGCGCTGAGCTTCTCGGGGCAGATGCACGGAGCGGTTCTTCTTGACGAGGCGAAACAGGTGATACGTCCGGCGATTCTTCACAACGACGCGAGAAGCTCAGAGCAGGTCGGTATGCTGAATGGGCTGTTCGGTGAAGAAGGAGTGAAGCGCCTGATGATGAATCCCGTGTATACCGGCTTCCTTCTGCCGTCGCTTCTGTGGGTGAGGGAGCATGAGAGAGTTGAATATGACAGGATCAGCAGAGTATGTCTTCCGAAGGATTATCTGAAACTCAGGTTGACGGGGGACGTTTCATCCGATATATCAGACGCGTCCGCGACGCTGGCCTACGATATACCTTCAAACCGGTGGTCGGAAGCCATACTTGACAGAGTACAGGTCCCGATGTCATTTTTTCCGAAGCTGTACTCAACTGCTGACGCGGTCGGCTGCGTGAGCGCCGAGGCTGCGGAGCAGACAGGCCTCTCAAGATCCACGATCGTGGTGGCAGGCGGAGGCGATCAGGTCATGCAGGGAATCGGAAACGGAGTGGTTACGCCGGGCGTAGCTTCCTCCAACATCGGCACCGCGGGACAGCTGTCCTACAGATCCGACAGTCCGGTTCTGAATACCTCGCTTACAACGAATACATTTACATCATACAGACCTGACCAGTGGCTGGTTATGGGCGCGATCATGAACGCGGGGGTCACGCTGAAGTGGTTCAACAGCCTGTTTGAGAGCGCGGATTATGATGACATAGAGAGAATGGTCAGCGGCGTTAAGCCCGGAAGCGGCGGAGTGGTATTCCTGCCTTACCTAAACGGTGAGAGGACGCCGCATCTGAATCCGGATCTGAGCGGAGTGCTCTTCGGAGTGAATCTGAACACAGGCCGTGCGGAGCTGACAAGAGCTGTCATGGAGGGCGTGACTTACGCGCTCAACGAGTGCAGGCTTCTGTGCGAGTCGATGGGACTGAAGGCTGATGAGATCATAGCCTCGGGAGGAGGCGCGAGGTCGCGCACCTGGCTTCAGATACAGGCGGATGTATTCAATACGCCGATGAAAGTTACGGATACTCAGGAACAGGCTGGCCTTGGGGCGGCGATCGCCGCCGGCGCCGGTTCCGGTATATATAAAACAGTAGAGGAGGGATGTGAAAGAGCGGTACACTACAGGGATCTGATCGTGGAACCGGATCGGGAGAATCACCGGATCTATGAGGAGTATTATCAGATCTTCAGGGAAACTTACCAGTCTTCCAAAAATGAACTGGAAAAGATCACTCTGCTCGGCAGGCGGACCCGCTGATGCCCGGCAGCAATAGGATGAGAGGTGAAAAAGTTGGCAGAGAACAATACACGAAAAGATGAGTATGTGTTTGAATGCTCGGGAATCTCAAAGGCATTCGGCGGTACTCAGGCGCTGAAGGACGTGCAGCTGCATGTAAAGCGCGGAGAAGTTCTTGCGCTGCTCGGCGAAAACGGAGCCGGAAAGTCCACACTGATGAAGGCTATCATCGGCCTGCATCAGCCGGATGCCGGCACGATGATCTTTGAGGGCAAGCCATACTCCGCGAAGAGCCCTGTTGACGCCATGAATGCCGGAATCTCCATGATCCATCAGGAACTGAACCCGGAGCCGCATCTGACGATAGCGGAGTCCATTTTCCTGAAGAGGGAGAGCATGAACGGAATCTTCCTGAACAAGAAGGCTCAGAATGAGAGAGCCCAGAAGATTCTTGACGACTTTGATTTTCCGTATCCCGCGACAACCATCATGAGCAAGCTGACGATAGCGCAGATGCAGATGGTGGAGATTATCAAGGCAGTTTCAAGCAATGCCAGAATGATAATCATGGATGAACCTACTTCCTCTCTTGACAGCGAGGAGACCAATCACCTTTTCCAGGTCATCCGTGATCTTAAGGCGCAGAATGTTGCCATTATCTATATTTCTCACCGCATGGAGGAGATATTCGAGATCTGCGATTCGGTTGCCGTTTTCCGTGACGGTACCTATGTAGGCGCCCGTTCCATGGAAAATGTCACCAGGTCGGAGCTGATCTCCATGATGGTAGGCCGTGAAGTCTCGAACGTCTTTCCTAAGGTTACAGTCCCTATCGGCGAGACGGTGTTCAAGGTCGAAGGCCTGACCGGAAACGGATTCAAGGATATCAGCTTCGAGGTCCACGCCGGCGAGATCCTGGGCTTCTCAGGGCTGGTGGGCTCAGGCCGCAGCGAGACCATGAGAGCCATCTTCGGACTCGATAAGCTGGAATCAGGAAAGATCTATCTGGAAGGCAAAGAGATCCATATCCGCAATCCGCGAGAGGCGATCAATCAGGGCATCGCGATGGTCAACGAAGACAGAAAGGACTATGGACTGTGTCTGTTCCGCTCTATCCGTGAGAACATTTCGCTGCCGAATCTTCCGGCAAGGCAGAAAGGGCTTCTGATGAATCAGAGCCGGGAGAAGAAAGAATGTGATGAGTACGCGAAGCTGCTGACGGTCAAGACGCCGTCTATTGAGAACAACGCGTTCTCGCTCTCCGGAGGAAATCAGCAGAAGGTTGTCATCGCGAAGTGGATCATGGCCAACCCGAAGGTCCTCATCCTCGATGAGCCGACCCGCGGCGTCGACGTCGGCGCGAAGTCTGAGATCCATTCCCTGATGGGCAAGTTCGCGAAGGAAGGGATGGCAATCATCATGATATCCTCGGAGCTTCCGGAAGTAATGGGTATGAGCGACCGTATCCTGATATATCACGAGGGCCGCCTGAACGGTGAAGTGACAAGAGAGGAGCTTGACAGCGGAGCAGTTAACCAGGAAGTCATTCTAGCCAAAGAGTTTGGTGAAAAATAAGGAGGAAGTAAAATGGCAGCAAATAACAATGGTGGTTTCTTTAAGAGTGAAGGGTTCCGTTCCTTCATGGGAAAATATGGCGTCAGCGTTATCATGCTATTCATGATCGTTGCCATCGCGATCGCCCGTCCTATGTTCCTGAGTTCAACAAACCTGCTGAATGTCTGCACACAGATCTCAATTAACGGCCTGCTGACCTTCGGTATGTGCCTTGCCATCACGACAGGCGGTATCGATCTGACCGTCGGTGCCCAGCTCGCGCTGTGCTCGGTCATTCTCGGACAGCTGATTACCAATAACGGGATGCCGATCGCGGTCGGAGTTCTTATCGGAATCCTCGCCGCTACGTGCTTCGGCTTCCTGAATGGATTCCTCATCGCGAAGTTCAACATGTTCGCGTTCGTCGTAACACTGTCGATGCAGCTGGTTATCCGCGGAGCGGCACAGGTTGTGTCAGGCGGCCGCGCGATCACTTTCAATTCCGCGTTTACTCAGATTTACTACGGCAAGCTCTTCGGAGTGATCCCGTTCCCGATCGTGATCTTCGCCAGTGTTTTTGTCATCATGTATCTCATGTTCCACTGGACCAAGCTGGGACGTTATATCCTGGCGGTCGGCGGAAATGAAAAAGCCGCTATCGCGTCCGGCGTCAATTCCGTCCGGGTAAAGATCATCTGCTACACGATTTCAGGATTCATGGCAGGACTGGCTGCGGTCATCATGTCAGCCAAGACGGGCTCAGGACAGTCGAACATCGGCGTCGGATATGAGACAGACGCTGTCGCGGCTTCCGTTATCGGCGGAACCTCTTTCGCCGGCGGCGTAGCTACGATGCCAGGCTGCCTGATCGGTATCTTCATTATCGGTTTTATCTACAACGGTATCACCATGATCGGTATCGACGCGAACTGGCAGTCAATCATCCGCGGCCTCATCATCATCGGAACCGTTATGCTCGATATGGCCATCAACGGAAGGAACCGTTCCTGATTACATATGTGTTACTCTGGCCGTCAGGCCGGAGGTGTAGTGCATAAAGCTTTATATGGAGGTTGGATTACTATGAAACGTTCTGTAATTGACAACGCGATCGACTGGGCAATAGAGGCATGTGACAGGATGCATGTTGCGCTTCCCGGATTTGCCCGCTGGACTCCCGAACAGTGGGAGGAGAAGAAGGATTCCACCGCTTACATGCGCAAGGTGGCGATGGGATGGGATGTAACGGATTACAATTCGGGTGATTTCGACAAGGTCGGATGTGTTCTGTTCACTATCCGCAACGGAGAGCAGGATAAGCCTGAGACCGGAAGGGTCTACTGCGAGAAGTTCCTGATTATGAAGGCCGGGCAGCTGCTTCCGTGTCATTTCCACTACTTCAAGAGCGAGGACATCATCAACCGCGCGGGCGGCACTCTTCGCGTATATCTCTGGAATTCCACTCCGGAATTTGACGGTTACAAGAAGGACCTCAAGGGCGATGTTCATGTCATGATCGACGGACAGCCTGTCACCGTGGAGGCCGGCGGCTATGTCGACATCAAGCCAGGCGATTCGATTTATCTGACACCGTTCATTTATCATTCGTTCTGCGCTGTAGAAGAGGACGGAGACCTGATCGTCGGCGAGGTGTCGCGCTGCAACGACGACGCCAACGACAACCACTTCAATCCATATGTCGACTTCCAGAAGATAGAGGAGGACGCCCCGATGCGCCATATGCTCTGCGGAGGATATCAGCAGTAAGTGCGCCGCGGGAATATCAGACAGGAGACGCTGAAAAAACACTGAGATAATCAGTGTTTTTTCAGTCTTGACAAAAGGAAATGACTGGACTATTATGCAGTCGGAAAGTAAAAGTTCTTTATTAAGTTGTTCTAGTGTCTTATTCAGGAGGTAAGTCCAATATGTTACTCAACATGCGTGATCTGCTTGCGGTTGCCAATAAACATTATTTTGCGGTTCCTGCTTTCAATACGAGCAGCAATATGCTTCTCAAGGGGACCATGGAGACCTGTGAGAGGCTTCAGGCTCCGGTGATCATCGCGATCCATCCGGATGAGCTGAAGTTTATCGGCGACAGCTTTCTTCCGATGGTGATTGATCTGGCCAACAGGACTACGGTTCCGGTCGCGATCAATCTTGACCACGGCGCGAATTTCGAGCAGGTGGTGCACGCTATCAGCCTGGGCTTCACCTCTGTTATGATCGACGCCTCGTCGCTTCCGCTTGAGGAGAATATCGCGATCACGAAGAAGGTCGTTGAGGCGGCTCACGCGGCGAATGTCTCCGTTGAGGGAGAACTCGGAACGATAGGTACGGCTGACGACTACGGCGAGAAGACTTCGAAGAAGATTATCTACACCGAGGTCGAAGACGCGGTAAGATTCACGAAGGAAACCGGATGCGATACTCTTGCCGTAGCTATCGGCACAGCCCACGGTCTCTATCCGAAGGATGTCAAGCCGAAGCTCGCGCTCGACCGCCTGCAGGAGATCAAGGCCGCTGTCAGTGTTCCGCTGGTGCTTCACGGAGGTTCAGGCAATCCGGATGAGGAGATTGCCCAGTCAGTTAAATACGGAATCAACAAGATCAACATTTCCAGCGATATCAAGGACGCCTTCTATAAGAAGTGCCGTGAGGTGCTGAAGGATGAAGGACTCCGCGAACCGAACGCGATCTACCCCGAGTGTGTGAAGGCTTCGAATGCAGTCGTAGAGCACAAGATCCGTCTCTTCAATGATGATGACAAGGTGAAGTATTACTACGGTGAAGCCTGAGATACTTTTGATACCTTTACATCATATCGATTGAAGTAATGAAGCCACTTGCCGGGTGCGGTCAGCCGTGCCCGGCATTTTTCTTATTCATCGCGCAGTATCCGCAAGGCTGCAATTCACTGCCCCCGCACAGGCAGCCCTCCCGTTAGTACGCAGTATGATACGGTTGACTGCACTGTCACGCCCCTGCACAGGCAGCCCTCCCGCATGTTCCCACAGCCCGCTTCCGCCGAGCTAACTGGTAACTACGACTAAGTGGCAGGGGCATTCGAACCGACGATTTTTCTCATGCCCCTGCCACCAAGTCTACGTAACCAGTGGATCTCGTCGGCGCTCCAGCTGATGGGATCCTGCGGGAGGGCTGCCTGTGCGGAGGCGGGGTAGTGAATCAATGTCATTAACTTAAGAGCCTGAACGTCCTGTCCGACACCCCGAAGTGGACCTATAGGGGCGTCCGCGTAGGGGTGTCGGCAGACGGGAAGGCTTAAGTTAATGGCATTGGTAGTGAATAGTAACTCCGCAGGCGAGTCTTGACAGGTGGGGATGATTTTTCAATTGCCCGTATAAGTGCTATATTATGTAAACAGTGATTGACAGACTCAGGCAGGGAAGAGTATGGAAAGATTCAGAAAAAAGTTTATAGGCGACAGGGCTTTCTACAGCATGCTCATGAGCATCGCCGTTCCGATCATGATCCAGAACGCGATAACGAATTTCGTGAGCCTGCTGGACAATATCATGGT
>DFHY01000088.1:0-13067 GCA_002371345.1 Lachnospiraceae bacterium UBA3711 | reverse complement strand
ATTGTGAACCAGATAATGTTCATATTCTTTCTGTGCCTGTTCGGCGGACATTCAGGCGCCGGCATATTTACAGCGCAGTACTATGGCTACAAGGATGACAAGGGGATTCAGTACACCTTCCGCTATAAGCTGTGGATAGGCCTGATAATCACCGCCACGGCAATTGCTGTCATGCATTTTTTCGGGTCCGATCTGATAGGCCTGTATCTGAATGAGAGCAGCTCGGGAGGAGATCTGGACGCTACGCTGAGATACGGCCTCGGATATATGAGGATCATATTCTTCTCAATGCCGCTGGTCTTTATCAGCCTGACTTACTCAAGCACGCTTCGGGAGTGCGGTGAGACTGTGGTGCCGATGAGGGCAGGTATTATCGCCGTCTTTGTAAATCTGGCATTCAATTATCTTCTTATCTACGGAAAGCTAGGTTTTCCGAAGATGGGTGTGTACGGAGCGGCTGTAGCGACTGATATATCCAGGCTGGTGGAGTGCGTGATCATAGTCGTATGGCTTCACACTCACGCTCATGTGCACACATATATAAGGGGTGTCTACAGATCCATGCTGATACCTTTCAGTGTCGTGAAGAAGTTCTTTGTGACCGGTGCTCCGCTTCTGATAAATGAAACCCTCTGGGCCACCGGCATCTTTCTGCTGAACCAGGCGTATTCCATGAGAGGGCTAAATGCAGTTGCGGGACAGAATATCGCCAACACAATAAACAATGTCTTCAATATCGCGTTCATAGCGATGGGCGACGCAGTGGCGATAATCGTCGGTCAGCTGCTTGGCGCCGGGAAGATGAAGGAAGCGAAAGATACAGACAATAAGATAATCGCGTCATCGGTCATGATCGGATGTGTCATAATGGTCGCTATGATCCTCACTGCGCCGCTGTTCCCGCGTCTGTACAACACGAATGCAGAGGCGAAGCATCTGGCTACGCTGTTTCTTATAGTGTATGGAATTGTCACGCCTAAGGAAGCGTTTCTGCATGCATCATATTTCACCATAAGATCGGGAGGCAAGACGGTAGTCACTTTCCTTTTTGACAGCGTTTTTATGTGCCTGGTCAGTGTTCCTCTGGCATTTGTCTTAAGCCGTTACACCGACCTTCACGTGATCGCGATCTTCGCGGTTGTGCATGCCGCGGATCTGATCAAGTGTGTGATAGGCTATATACTGGTAAAAAAGAATGTATGGATGAAGAACATCGTTGCGTGAGGTTGCTTTTTCTGATTTTGTAAGTGTATAATCGAACGAAGCTCTTGATTATGTAAAGGTCAAAAGTCCTGAAGCCTGGGCAGAAGGTACTTTTGGCCCCGACATCTCTTGATGGTAGATACAGAGGAAAGATTGAAATGTCACAGGAAGGAATTAATGCAGCGCTTCTTGGACTGGGTACGGTCGGTACCGGTGTGTACAAGGTGATGCGTAATCAGAAGCCCGAGATGCAGCAGAAGCTGAACACACAGCTGTCGGTCAGGCATATCCTGGTAAGGAACGTAGAGAAGCACCGGGATAAGGTTGATGATCCGACGGTACTGACGACATCCTTCGACGAGATTCTTGAGGACCCGCAGACCGATATCGTGATTGAGCTCATGGGCGGGATAGAGCCTGCATACACATATATCCGCAGCGCGATTGAAGCCGGTAAGAATGTGGTTACAGCGAACAAGGACCTGATCGCCGATCATGGCGGAGAACTGATGCAGCTTGCCGAGGAGAATCATGTCGAGCTTCGTTTTGAAGCCGCGGTCGCCGGCGGAATACCTATTATAGGACCGCTCAAGAGCAGCCTTGCCGCGAATGAGATCAGGACGATCATGGGTATCGTTAACGGTACGACCAACTACATACTGTCAAAGATGACGAACGAGGGGATGGACTATGAGGATGCACTGGCGGAGGCTACAGAGCTCGGATATGCCGAGGCTGATCCTACCGCTGATGTTGAAGGCTTTGACGCCGGACGCAAGATAGCTATCCTCGCCACAATCGCATTTCACTCAAGGGTGACCTTCAGGGATGTCTATACAGAGGGGATCACGAAGATCACCGCGAAGGATATTGCTTACGCGAAGACTCTCGGCCGTGTTATCAAGCTGATCGCCATGGCCAGCAATACTCCGGAGGGAATCGAGGTCAAGGTGCACCCGATGCTGATCCCGGAGACTCATCCTCTGGCGTCGGTCAGCGGATCGTACAACGCGGTCTATGTGGACGGCGACGCTGTCGAGGATGTGATGTTCTACGGAAAGGGAGCCGGCGAGATGCCGACCGCGAGCGCGGTCATGGGAGATGTGTTCTCTGTTGCCCGCAGAATCGCCGAGCACTCTGTCGGATCTACCAGGGACAATGTTTACAGGAGCATCCCCGTCAAGCGGATCGAGAATACGAGATCCTGCTATTATATCCGTATGGAGGTTGAGGATAAGCCCGGAGTGCTGGCGACGATCGCGAGTATATTCGGCAACAATTCCGTTTCCATTGAGCAGGTCATCCAGAAGAATAAGATTAAAAAAGACGCGGAGCTGGTCATTATCACCAGCAGCGTGAAGGAGCGGCATATCAAGGACGCTCTGCTGATTCTTGAATCAAGCAGTGTGGTTCGCAGAGTCGCTACTATGATAAGAGTTTACTGAGCATGGCGGAACTGATCATTAATTTGGAAGGAGCAGGGTAAGATGAGCAAGAGACCAACAGTACTTATGATACTTGACGGATACGGACTGAATCCGAGGAAGGACCATAACGCCGTGGCCGAGGCGGACACGCCGGTTATGGACCGCCTGATGAAGGAGTACCCGTTTGTACAGGGACAGGCAAGCGGACTGTACGTAGGCCTGCCGGACGGACAGATGGGGAACTCAGAGGTCGGACATCTCAATATGGGTGCCGGACGTATCGTGTATCAGGACCTGACGAGGATCACAAAGGCGATCCAGGACGGCGACTTCTTTGAAAATGAGGTTCTCCTGAAGGCCATGAATAATGTCAGGGAGCACAACAGCCAGCTGCATCTGTACGGTCTTCTGTCAGACGGAGGCGTTCACAGCCATAATACCCACCTGTACGCTCTTCTGGAGATGGCTAAGAGGCACGGCATCGAGAAGGTGTTCGTACACTGCTTCCTCGACGGACGCGACACTCCGCCTGAGAGCGGCGCCGAGTACGCTCAGCAGCTTCAGGACAAGATGGATGAGATCGGCGTGGGGAAGATCGGCGTGGTGTCAGGAAGATATTACGCTATGGACCGTGACAACCGCTGGGACCGTATCGAGAAGGCTTACCGCGCTCTGACTCTGGGCGAGGGCGTTCCCGCTGCGTCCGGAGTGCAGGCCATCAGGGACTCCTACGCGAACGGCGTCACCGATGAGTTCGTAGTTCCCGCTGTTGTGATGGAGAACGGAAAGAGCGTAACGACGATAAATGACGGCGACTCGATCATCTTCTTCAATTTCCGCCCGGATCGTGCCAGAGAGATCACCAGGTGCTTCTGCATAGACGACTTTGACAAGTTCGACCGCGGACCCAGGAAGAAGGTTTTCTACGCCTGCTTCACGGACTATGATGTCACGATTCCGAACAAGGAGATCGCGTTCCCGAAGGTTGAGATTACGGAGACTTTCGGAGAGTACCTTGCTCAGCACAACATGACACAGGCCCGCATCGCGGAGACCGAGAAGTACGCTCATGTAACATTCTTCTTCAACGGCGGAGTCGAGGAGCCGAATCCGGGCGAGGACAGGATACTGGTCAAGAGCCCCAAGGTCGCGACGTATGACCTTCAGCCTGAGATGAGCGCTCCTGAGGTCTGCGACCGCTTCGTCGAGGCGATCCGCTCCGGCAAGTATGATGTCATCATCACCAATTTCGCGAACCCGGACATGGTCGGACATACCGGAGTAGAGTCAGCCGCCATCAAGGCGATAGAGTGCATCGACAAGTGCGTAGGACGTGTGGTCGACGCGATCAGGGAGGTTAACGGTCAGATGTTCATAACTGCCGACCACGGCAACGCTGAGCAGCTGGTCGACTATGATACCGGCGAGCCGCTGACAGCGCATACAACCAATCCGGTTCCGTTCATTCTTGTGAACTACGATCCGGATTATAAGCTCAGAGAGGGAGGTGCGCTGTGCGACATTATCCCGACGATGATTGAGATGATGGGTATGGAGCAGCCTGAGGAGATGACCGGAAAGAGCCTGCTCGAGCACAGGTAATAAGACGGGGCTGTCCGGCAGATAACCAAGGCCGGACAGCTGTTTTTTGGTAACACTTTTTTCACAGTTTTCCCCGCTTGTTTTTCACATTTGGAACACAACTGAATAATATCCTGTGACTGTACAAAAAAAGGCTGCATGGAAATGGATCCGTTCAGGCGGCCGTTCATAATGATGCGGGCGGCAGGCTTGAGTGTATAAACCGCGCGGCGTCATCGACATAACAGAAATAAAAACCAGGTATCACAGGAGATTTCAGAAAGGGGAAATGATCCATGAAGAAGAAATTAGCGGTAGGCCTTACAGGTGCGATGCTTGCGGGAGCTCTGGTTGTCAGCCAGGCGGCGGTGTCTGTTTTTGCAGAGGACAATAAAACGACTCTTTCTGTGTCCGAGACGGAAACAGAGGCTAAGGAGACAGAAGAGAAGGCTGAGGAGACAGAGAAGAAGACATATACTCAGCTTGAGACGACCAAAACTGATGAATCGCTGGTGACGGCTGTTGATGTATCGAATGTCGTGGAGGCGGTGATGCCGTCGATCGTGACAGTCACAGAGAAAAGCGTTCAGGAAGTAAGAGACTGGTTCGGTCAGTCGCAGGAATTCGAGGTCAGCGGTGCCGCCAGCGGATTCATAATCGCGCAGAATGATGATGAGCTTCTGATCGCAACCAACAATCATGTGGTTGAGGATTCGACTGAGGTGACAGTGGCATTTTCCGCCGAGGCGGATGATCCTGATGATCTGCTCGCGTCGGCGAAGGTCAAGGGAACAGATCCGAAGACGGATCTTGCCGTTATCGCAGTAGACCTTGATGATATCAAGGAAGATGTACTGAGCCAGCTGAAGATAGCTGTTCTCGGCAGTTCCGACAACCTGAAGGTCGGACAGACCGCCATCACCATCGGAAACTCTCTTGGTGAGGGAATCTCTGTCACATCCGGAATCGTGAGCGCTCTCGACGTTGAGATCCAGGTTGAGGACGGATCGAAGTTTACTGAATTCCAGACAGACGGAGCCGCGAACCAGGGACAGAGCGGCGGTATGATCGTCAACTCCAAGGGTGAGGTCATCGGTATCTTCAACGCCGGGTATCTCAGCGGAGATAACATGGGCTACGGAATCCCGATCAGCACAGCCATCCCGGTTCTGCAGGATCTTATTAACCGTGAGACCAGGGATGCCCTCGACGAGCACGGATATATGGGAATCACGGTCGTCGCGGTTTCCGCTGAGGCCAGCAATTTCTACAACATTCCGGAAGGCGCTTATATCTATGAGGTATCCGAGGACTCGGCCGGAGAGAAGGCCGGACTGAAGACCGGAGACATAATCGTTGGCTTTGACGGAATCACGATCGACTCCAAGGAGACGCTTCTGCGCCAGATTGCATACTATGCTCCGGGTGAGACTGTCGAAGTCAAGGTTATGAGACAGGGCGGCGATGGCTATGAGGAGGAGACCTTTGACGTGACTCTTGAGGAAGCTCCGGAGGATCTGAAGAATATTGACAAGGCTCCCCAGAAGGAAGATGATGACGCTCAGGGGATCCCGGGGATGCCGCAGAATCCTTTTGACGGCTTCTTCGGAGGAAACGGCAGCAACGGAGATTTCTGAAACTGCCGGTAATTGGAGAACTCAATGGAAAAAAAGCCGGTTAAGCTGATAGCGAATAATAAGAAAGCGTATCACGATTATTTTATCGAGGAAAAGTTTGAGGCCGGAATCGCTCTGGCCGGGACTGAGGTTAAGTCTCTCAGGATGGGAAAGTGTTCCATAAAGGAAGCGTTTATAACCATCAATAACGGTGAGGCGATTATCAACGGCATGCATATCAGCCCTTACGAGAAGGGGAATATCTTCAACAAGGATCCTTTAAGGCCGAGAAAGCTGCTTCTTCACAAGAAGGAGATTCAGAATCTTATCGGAGCCTCAACCAGACAGGGGTATACGATCGTTCCGCTGCAGGTTTACTTCAAGGGGAGCCTGGCCAAGTGTGAGATCGGGCTTGCCAGGGGCAAGAAGCTCTACGATAAGCGCGCCGACATAGCGAAGAAGGATGCCAGACGCGATATGGAGAGGGCTTTCAAGGAGTACAACCGGTGAACGCTCTTTATCCGGCCGGGAAGAGCGGCCGCTCGATGATCCTGCCGGTCAGGAGAGTAAAGGGGTAAAGAGTTGTGCCTTGACTGTCATATAAGAAAAAGATATACTGAATACGCGCCTGCACATGATGAATTGTGCCCGGCGCGCATTCAGTACATGGGGTAGTAAAGGTTTCGACGGGGGCTGTGAATCCGGAGAAGCTATCCGCAGGGCGATGCGTCAAATCCCACCCTAAATATAAACGCTGACGATAATTATCAGCTCGCTGCGGCTTAATTAGCCTAGGCTGTCCGCCACAGAGCACCTGCACTTTGTGATACGGGCATCGATCATGCAGGAAACGACACGCGCAAAGCTTTGAGCGCGCGGGCGTATCATGAAGCTACCGAGACCGTCAGAGCGTCTGCTCCCGGGCGGCGGGGGGAATCCTAAACGGCAGACTACGATAGTAGAAGGACGGTGGACCGGCTTTCGGACACGAGTTCGACTCTCGTCTACTCCATTTGCGGCGGTATCCTCAGGTTCGGATACCGCTGTTTTAATGTCTGACACGCAGCATATACGCTCAAAGAATATATCAGGAAACGCGCGGGACTGAGCATTTTTAATTTGGAACCATGATTAACCGGCGTTTCCTCAGTAAGTGAGGTGCTTATGGATACTTTGAAAATACTGGTTGTTGACGACGAGGCAAGGATGCGCAAGCTTGTCCGGGATTTCCTGGTCAGGAAGAACTATGAGGTGCTGGAGGCCGCGGACGGCGTTGAAGCTGTCGATGCTTTCTATGGGGATAAGAACATTTCCCTGATTATCCTTGACGTCATGATGCCGAGAATGGACGGATGGGAAGTATGCCGCGAAATCAGGAAGGAATCTAAGGTTCCGATCATCATGCTGACCGCGAAGTCGGATGAGCGGGATGAGCAGCTGGGATTCGATCTCGGGGTCGACGATTATATCTCAAAGCCCTTCAGTCCTAAGATCCTTGTGGCGAGAGTCGAGGCGATCCTTAGAAGGAGCGGCGCGGTCGGCGGCGATGACGTGCTGAAGGCCGGAGCGGTGGAGATCGATAAGGCGGCGCATCAGGTTAAGATCGACGGTAATCTGGTGGAGCTGTCATTTAAGGAATTCGAGCTTCTCACATACTTTGTTGAGAACCAGGGAATCGCCCTGTCGCGTGAGAAGATACTTAACAGTGTCTGGAATTATGATTATTTCGGGGACGCCCGCACTATTGATACCCATGTCAAGAAGCTCAGGGCGAAGATGGGAGAATACGGCAGCTACATCAAGACAATCTGGGGCATGGGATATAAGTTTGAGGTGTGAAAAAGCCTTAGATGAAGACGCGGAATAAAGAAAAGAAAAAAAAGAGAAGGTCAATCGCGGCCGAACTGTCTGTGCTGTTCATCGGACTGCTCATACTGATCATGGTCGCGATGCTCTTCATAAACAATACATATCTGACGCAGTTCTATGAGCTGCGTCTTCGCCGTACTCTGCATAAGGCGTACCTCGAGGTTGACAGCCATGTTCTTGCCGATGGGGGTGTGGATACGGAGTTCTTCGAGAACGAATTCCGCTCCCTGGAGCGCAGCGGCAATATAGCTCTGGTTATATCGGATCAGGAGTTCTCGCCGGTGATCGAGGTGAGGCGCGAGGATGACGACATTATGGCGGCCCGCCTGAACGCTTACAGCATGGGGCTCGATCAGGATAATGTGTCCATCGTGGAGCAGAAAGATGATTATATCATCCAGAAGAAGTCTGACAGCAAGTATCAGATGGATTTTCTGGAGATGTGGGGTACGCTTCCCTCAAGCGGCTATCATTTTATGATGCGCATACCGATGGACAGTATCCGCATGAACGCCAGAATATCCAATGAGTTTATCTTCTACACGATCCTGATTCTGGGGCTTGTAGGGATAGTAATGATCGGGTGGCTGTCCAGGCGTATCGCAAGACCGGTCAAGGAGCTTACCGAGATATCCGCCAGGATGGCGGACCTTGATTTCAACGCGAGGTACACGAGCGGAGGGCGCAATGAGATCGGACAGCTGGGGGAGAACTTCAACCAGATGAGCAGTACCCTGGAGAAGACGATCTCAGAGCTTAAGACCGCGAACAATGAGCTGCAGAAGAACCTTGATGAGAAGACCAGGATCGATGACATGAGACGTGAATTCCTCTCGAATGTATCGCATGAGCTCAAGACTCCGCTTGCGCTAATCCAGGGCTACGCGGAGGGGCTTCAGGACAGCGTGGCGGACGATCCGGAATCGAGAGATTATTACTGTGAGGTTATCGTGGACGAGGCGGCCAAGATGAATGTGCTGGTCCAGAAGCTGCTCACGCTGAACCAGCTGGAGTTCGGGGGCGACGAGGTTGAACTGGTGCGCTTCGATCTGGCCGAGCTGATACGCGGGAAGGTCAATGCTTCAAGGATTCTTGCGGACCAGAAAGGAGCCTCGATGGAATATGAGGGGCCGTCCGAGCTGGAGGCATGGGGAGACGAGTTCAAGGTGGAGGAGGTTCTGACGAATTACCTCAGTAATGCCGTCAATCATGTGGACGATTACGCCAGCGGTGTATCAGGCTCCCACCGGGTATTGAATAAGAACGAAGCAGGGCAGGGAGCGGCGGATGATAAGAATCCACGCAGGATCGTTGTCAGGGCTTCGGCGGATGAATCCGCGTCAAAGGTCCATGTGGGCGTCTTCAATACGGGAAGTCATATTCCCGAGGAGGATATTGACCGTGTCTGGGACAAGTTCTACAAGGTCGACAAAGCCCGCACCCGTGAATACGGAGGGAGCGGCGTAGGTCTTTCGATCGTTCGCGCGATAATGGATTCATTTCACCAGAATTACGGTGTTGAGAATGTTGATGACGGAGTTGAGTTCTGGTTCGAGCTGGAATATGCCGGATCGAAAACGGATGGCATGGCGGAAGAAGGCTCTGCGGGTCAGGGAGGGCTTCGCAGAGACAGACGCGCCAGGGAGGCTGCCGAGCGGGAAGAGCTGAAGCGGCTTAAGAAAGAAAAACAGAAAGAAGACGAGGCGGTGGACGCGGAATGGGTCAGCACATCTTCGATAAAGTAAACATCAGACGAAGGGATCATAACCGTGTCATAGTCATAGGCGCGGGGGCGGCAGGCATGATGGCGGCCTGCGCGGCGGCTGGGGGAGGAGCTGAGGTTCTCCTTCTCGAGAAAAATGAAAAGGCCGGGAAGAAGATATATATTACCGGAAAAGGAAGATGCAACTTCACGAACCTGTGCGAGACGGAAGACTTCTTTCAGAATGTGCCCAGGAACGCAAGCTTTCTCTACTCGTCAGTATACCGCTTCGATCAGCGCGCGGTCAGAGACTGGTTTGAAGAGAGGGGCGTGAGAACAAAAGAGGAGCGCGGGATGAGAGCATTTCCGCTGAGTGACCACGCCTCTGATATAACGAGGTGCCTGGAGAGGGAGATGTCAAGGCTTGGCGTTGAGGTAAGATTCAACACCAGGGTAAAGGATCTTGTTCTTAAGTCTTGCCACGGGAAGGACTGCCGTATTTCGGGATCATCGAAAGACAGTGCAGAGGCTTCAAGAGCAGGAGGTCAGGACGATAACTGCTGCAGGGTGTGTGGCGTACAGCTTGAAGACGGGACACGCCTTGAAGCCCTCTGTGTGATCGTGGCTACGGGCGGCCTGTCATATCCGTCCACCGGTTCGACCGGAGACGGGTATCGTTTTGCCCGCGAAGCGGGACATACCGTGACTGAGCTGTCGCCTTCACTGGTCCCGTTCAACGTGAAGGAGGAGGATATTCCCCAGATGCAGGGGCTGTCCCTCAGGAACGTCACTTTCACCGTGTCTGACGGAAGGAAGAAACTGTTCAGCGGCATGGGTGAGATGATGTTTACACACTTTGGCGTGACAGGACCGCTTGTTCTGAGCGCGAGCTCGATCCTGCAGGGAAAGATCGGGAAGAAGCCTCTGACAGCGTATATAGACCTGAAGAGCGCGCTGACAGAGGAGAAGCTTGACGCGAGGATACTCAGGGAGTTCAATGACAACAGGAACAGATCAGTTCAGAATGCCGTCCGCAGCCTGTATCCGTCAAAGCTGATTCCGGTGATAACAGAAAGATCCGGGATAGGTCCAGGAGTTAAGGTGCACGATGTCACGGCTGAACTCAGAAGGGCTCTTGTCAGGAATACGAAGAACTTCTGTCTCACCCTGACATCTCTGAGGGGATATTCGGAAGCGGTTATTACCAGAGGCGGCGTGAGCGTCAGGCAGGTTGATCCCGGCACTATGGAATCAAAGAAGGTCAGGGGACTGTACTTTGCCGGGGAGGTTCTGGATGTTGACGCGTTTACAGGAGGGTTCAACCTTCAGATAGCATGGTCAACTGGAATGGCGGCGGGTGAAGCCTGCGCATTGAGGCTATCCGGGGAAAACTGACGGCAGCATGTGCCGGGTCAGAGCTTTTGACCATAATCGACTTTTTGAGGGTTTATCATAATTATGCGCCAAGTGACAACAACGCAGATTCTGGTAAACCGGACAAGCCAAGTGACCAAGTTAATTAGCTACAGGTCCTTAGACAGGAGGAATTCAGATGGGGTTTAATATAGCTATAGACGGGCCTGCCGGCGCCGGGAAGAGCACTGCCGCCAGACAGGCGGCACAGAGGCTGGGCTTTATATATGTGGATACCGGAGCCATGTACAGGACGATCGCGCTGTATCTTCTGAGACACCATATCGATGTAGAGGATGAGAAGACGCTTCAGGAAGCGCTTGATAATATCAGCGTAAGCATTTCTTATGACAATGGCGTGCAGCACATGCTCCTGAACGGGGAGGATGTCACAGGAATGATCAGAACTCAGGAGGTCTCGGATGAAGCGTCCAGATCTTCGGCACATCCTGCAGTGAGACAGAAGCTGCTCCAGCTTCAGCGCGGCCTGGCTGATACGTGTGACGTGCTGATGGACGGCAGGGATATCGGAACCAAGATTCTCCCTGACGCCGGCCTCAAGATATTCCTCACCGCGGGCGTCGATGAGCGCGCGAAGCGGAGGTACAAGGAACTGGAGGAAAAAGGGGAGAGCGTTTCATTTGAAGAGATACGCAGTCAGATCGAGGAGAGAGACTACCGTGATACACATCGTGAAGTATCTCCGCTCTGCCAGGCTGCTGACGCCGTGCTGCTTGATACCTCGGACATGGATCTTGATATGGTTGTGAGTGCAATAGTTAATATGGCAAAGGAGCGGATGAATGCCTGATACAGCCGGAGATACCAGGATCAGAGAGAGAATTGAAGAACTGAAGAGAAGCTGCGCTGAGAAGGATACCGCGCTGAAGGGTGATCTGTGGGTCTCCGGGAACGGTACGGGTGCCCTGTACAAGGCGAAGAGCGCGGGCTTCTGCTTCGGCGTGCGCAGAGCCGTGGATACTGTGTATGAGCAGATCAGCTCAGGCGCGTCTCCTATCTATACATATGGCCCGATCATACACAATGAGCTCGTCGTGCGGGATCTTGAAGAGAAGAAAGTCCGGGTCATCAACTCGGAAGATGAGCTGAGGAACCTCAGGGAAGGCACTGTAATCATACGTTCTCACGGCGTCGGAAGAAAGATATATTCGATCATAGAGGAGAACGGCCTGAGGGTTATAGACGCGACCTGCCCGTATGTGAGGAAGATCCACCGCATTGTGGAGGAGAGGGGAAGGAACGGATACGAGGTAGTCATAATCGGATCAGCTTCTCATCCGGAGGTTGAGGGTATCCGCGGCTGGGCAGCCGGCGAGGTATCTGTCGTCGAAGATGAGCAGGATGCTGTGTCGTATGCCCCTTTGACCGGCAAACCTCTGTGTATTGTCAGCCAAACAACTTTCAACCTGAAGAAATTTCATAAATTTGTTGAAATTATAGGAGCTTTGAGGTATCATGAAACTGCTGTATTGAATACTATATGCAATGCAACGGAAGAAAGGCAGACAGAGGCAAGATCAATCGCCCGGCTGGCGGACGTCATGTTCGTGATCGGGGGAAAACACAGTTCAAATACACAGAAGTTGTATGAGATATGCAGGAAAGAGTGCGAAAACACCTTTTTTGTTCAGGCTTTCGATGATTTGAATCTCCGTCTGGTGCCATTCAGGGGCATCGTAGGTATCTCAGCAGGGGCATCGACCCCAAACATTTTAATCGAGGAGGTTTCAAACCAATGTCGGAAGAAAATTTCGGAAAGATGTTAGATGATTATGACAAGACGATTCACAACGGCGAGATCGTTGAGGGTGAAGTGATCGACGTTTCCCCGGATCAGATCATTTTGAACATCCACAGCAAGTCCGACGGAATCATTACCAAGAATGAGTATTCGAATGATTCCAGCATTGACCTTACCGAGGTCGTCAAGGTTGGCGACACCATGGAAGCGAAGGTCATGAAGGTCAATGACGGCGAAGGACAGACGCTTCTTACCTACAAGAGACTGGCTGCCGAGAAGGGCAACAAGCGTCTTGAGGAGGCGTTCAACAACCATGAGGTCCTGAGAGCTCCGGTTGTCCAGGTTCCGAACGGCGGTCTGGTGGCAGTCGTTGACGGTGCACGCGTATTCATTCCGGCGTCTCTGGTATCTGACACATATGAGAAGAACCTGGAGAGATACAACGGACAGGAGATCGAGTTTGTTGTCACAGAGTTCAATCCGCGCAGACACCG
>DFHY01000058.1 GCA_002371345.1 Lachnospiraceae bacterium UBA3711 | reverse complement strand
AGAGCCGCGGATAAACCGCCGCGTCTGTCAGGACCTTCCGGGGAAACGCACCCGGCAATACACAGCATACATCATAGCCGTCTGACCAGACAGGATATAGAGGAGCTTGCCCGCGAGGCGGTCAGGGTAATTCCGGAGAGAGTGGCCTACTACGCTCCTAAAGTCGGGGTCACATACGGGAGAATAACGATCAGAAACCAGAGATCAAGGTGGGGCAGCTGTTCATCTAAGGGAAACCTTAACTTCAACTGCCTGCTCATGCTCGCGCCAAGAGAGGTCCTGGACAGTGTCATCGTGCATGAGCTCTGTCATCGTCTGGAAATGAACCACTCAAAGAGATTCTATGAGCATGTGCTCAGAGTGTATCCGGAGTACTACAGGTACCACGCCTGGCTGAAGGAAAACGGGCAGGCGCTGATGCGGCGCATGACCGGTTAACCGGAAAGACGCGATGCATGACGGGAGCTTCTGCATGACCGGCAGATGGAGCGGAAATGCGCATTGTTTTGCCGGATAACCGGGAAGGAAGTGTCCGCATACCGCATGACAGAGGAGCCGAAGGAATCATATGGGGAGATAAACATGGAGAACGAAAACAATACTTCACAGCAGGAGCATGACAGGAAAGTGGTCCGGCCGGTCGTCGGCAGCGCTGACGACTTCCGTGAGCCGAAGACAAAGCTGTGGATCACACTGGCTGTTGCTGCGTGCGCGGCCGTGGCCTTATTCCTGATCTACTGGTTCGTGATCCGCGGAAGAATCTCCGGGCACAGTGAACTTCACGAGGATCCTATGGGGCTTGCCGGAGGCGCGCTGGAGGTTTCGGAGACAGAGGATACGCCGGCAGCGGGTGATACGGGCAGTGAAAACGCAGGCGTCTATTACGAGACGGAGTCCGAGGCGGAGATCACATTTAATCCTCATCCGGTGGAGTCCACAATGCCCTCGAACATGATCGAGTTCACCGGCATAGAGATGAACGGCGAGGAGCTTGCCGACATCCAGAATTACAAATCCCCGTCGGAATTCTACTTTGACAAGGGATCGGAGTACACGCAGGCGGAGGGTATCTTCACCTTCCGCGGGAACAACTTCCGCGACGCCCCGGCAGTCGGGTACGCCGACATAACCAAGAATACTATCTCCCAGGAGTGGAGCCAGCAGACAGGAGCCACTTCATACAACGGCGCTTCCTGGACAGGATCAGGATGGACCGGCCAGCCTCTTATGCGCAAATGGACTCGCGAAGAGAAGGCTCACATGAATATGGAGGACTGGGCGAAGGAGAAGGACGATCTGGTAGAGGTCATTTACGCGACCATGGACGGATACGTCTACTTCCTGGATCTTGTGACCGGCGAGCACACACGTGAGCCGATGTACATCGGATGGACATTCAAGGGCGCAGGAGCCCTCGATCCGAGGGGCTATCCGATCATGTATCTGGGGGCGGGATACAACAGCACACTTGGCCTGGCGCACGCATTTATAATCAATCTGGTGGACTGCACCGTCATGTATGAATTCGGCGGCGAAGACTCATTCTCATTGAGAGGAACCGTAGGCTTCTTTGACTCTTCACCGCTTGTGGACGCCGAGACCGATACGCTGATCTGGCCCGGCGAAAATGGAGTTATATACATACTTCACCTGAATTCCGCATGGGATCCGGCGTCGGGGACGCTCACTCTGAATCCCGGGAACATGATAAAGTGGCACTACAAGGGCATACGGTCCGCGTCTAACGGCTACGAGAAATACTGGCTCGGAATTGAGGACAGCTTTGCCGCGTATGAAGGATACCTGTTCGCTACAGACAACGGCGGCCATCTTATGTGCCTTGACCTGAATACACTGCAGCTGGTATGGGTGCAGGATACACTGGACGATTCCAACTCCACGCCTGTGCTCTCAAACGAGAACGGGCATCTGTACCTGTATACAAGTACCTCATTCCGTCTGGGGTGGAGAAGCAGCACCACCGCGACCGTGCCGATATGGAAGATTGACGCTGAGACGGGCGAGAAGATATGGGAGACTGATTTCGAGTGCTACACGATGGACGGAGTGTCCGGAGGCGTTCAGTCAACCATGGCCCTCGGAAAGAAGAGCCTTGACGGATATATCTACGCGACGGTCGCCATGACCGGCGAGCCGCTGATGGGACTGTGCGTCTGCCTCGACTGCAAAACGGGCAAGATCGTATGGCAGCAGAAGGCGTACTACGCATGGTCGTCGCCGGTGCTTCTGTACAATAGAGACGGCTCGGCAAAGCTGATCTACTGCTCATGCGGCGGATACATGTACATGCTTGACCCGAAGACGGGCGCGGAGCTGACGAAGATAGAGCTGAGCGACGGAGCTATCGAGGCGTCGCCGGCAGCGTGGGAGAACTACGCCGTGATCGGAACGAGGGCATGCAAGATCTGGGGGCTGAAGTTCGAGTGATATCTCAGCCGAAGATGGAATTGTGTCTGTCCGCAAACCATTCAGCAGGAACGAGACAGGATCCACTGCTTACGAAGACAAGGCATCCGGGGTATGAACAAATCGTTCGTGAATACCCCGGATGCCTATGTCGTAGTTAGCAGTTAGCCTGGCGAAGTGGGCTGTGGTTTGCGATGGACACAATCCATCAAGGCTGAGTCTAAAGCAGTTAGTGCGTCAGCAGGAATATCTCCGTCAGCACCAGTCCTGTGACCGCGCCGCCGACATGCGCCTGCCACGCGATTCCGGGCATGAAATTGATCACCAGATTGAGGACCAGCGTGATGGCGATGCTGCGGAGCCCCGAGACGGAACGGTACGTCAGGAGAATCAGAATGTACGAGGCCATCAGACCGTACAGCCCTCCGGACAGTCCCACAGAGAAGCGGACCCTGGAGATCGAGTATTCGAGAATACTGCCGCCGACGACCGAGCCGAACAGGATCAGCGCAAAGTACGCATGTCCAAAGAATCTTTCCAGAGAACGGAGGTTGTACAGCGCGAGCATATTCATAGCGATATGCCAGGGCTGTATGTGAGTGAAGCCCACAGTCAGGAGCCTCCACCACTGTCCTCCCTTTATCCTGTCACGGTCATAACAGCCGCACCTGACGGCTCTTTCGAGATGATTATTCCCGGATACTATATAGAAAAATGCTGCGCCGCACACTGCCAGCGTGATAAGCCATACGGATACTCCCTCGCTGAGCAGGTAAGCGTTGTTTCCGGCCTGATACATGTCAATACCCCTTTCATATTTACATTCTATAATACTCTACATCAGCGCATTCTGATATAATCAGCGTTTCCTTAGAGTTTCATTAAGTATAACTCACCAATCGTGTACATCCCCATAAAATTTTGATACAATCAATAACAACTCTTCACCAACCTCGGAAAGGATGCGGAACTATGAGATTAACATTTTTGGGTGCTGCACACGAAGTGACCGGCAGCTGTTATTATCTTGAGGCCTGTGGAAAGAAGATACTGATTGACTATGGTTTGGAACAGGGACCGGATCTGTATGAGAACAAGCCGCTCCCAGTCGCGGCGGGAGACATCGATATGGTGCTGCTTACCCACGCGCACATCGACCACTCCGGACTTCTGCCGGCTCTGTATAAGCATGGATTCCAGGGACAGATATTCGCGACCGGAGGAACCGCAGCGCTGTGCCGTATCATGCTGATGGACTCCGCGCACATCCAGGAATTTGAAGCGGAGTGGAAGAACCGCAAGGCCGAGCGCGCCGGCAGAGATATGGTTGAGCCGATCTATAACCGGCTTGACGCCGAGGGTGCCATCTCCTGTCTGGTTTCCGTAGAGTACAATGAAGAGAAATATATTGCAGATGGCATTAAGGTTAGATTCACAGACGCGGGACACCTTCTCGGATCAGCTTCGATCGAAGTGACAATCACAGAGAACGGCGTCACGAAGAAGCTGATCTTCTCGGGAGATATCGGCAACAAGAACCAGCCGCTGATCTCGGATCCGACATATCCGAAGGAAGCTGATTATATCATCATGGAATCCACCTACGGCGACCGCCTGCACGCGATGCCGCTGCACGATGATTACTCCGGCGCGCTGGCGGAGGTTCTGCAGAGAACATTCGACCGCGGGGGCAACGTTGTCATTCCTTCATTCGCGGTCGGACGCACACAGGAGATACTGTACTTCATCCGCGACATCAAGCAGAACAAGATGATCAGCGGACATGACAACTTCGAGGTCTACGTTGATTCTCCGCTGGCTATCGAGGCGACGAACATTTTCCTTGAGCGGATGTACAGCGATTTCGACGAAGAAGCGAGGGCGCTGCTCGCCGAGGGAGTCAATCCGATCGGCTTCGCCGGACTGAAGACCGCAGTCTCAACCGACGAATCGAGAGCCATCAATGACGATCCGAAGCCTAAGGTGATCATCTCCGCGAGCGGAATGTGCGACGCCGGACGTGTGAAGCATCACCTCAAGCATAATCTCTGGAAGAGCAGCAGCACGATCCTGTTCGTCGGCTACCAGGCTGTGGGAACGCCCGGACGCTCGATACTGGACGGCGCCGAGAGCGTGAGGCTCTTCGGCGAGGAGATTGAGGTCAGGGCGGAGATCTGCGAGCTCCCCGGGGTATCAGGACATGCGGACTGCAATGGACTGATAAAGTGGATCAGTTCTGTCGAGAAGAAGCCTGACATGGTCTTCGTCACGCACGGCGAGGACAAGGTGACGGAGTTCTTCCGCGACCGCCTGAAGAACGAGCTTGGCCTGAACGCATACGCGCCGTTCTCTGGAACAGTGTTTGACCTGGCGTCAGGCACATTTGAAGTGGAAGCCGAGCCGGTGCCGATCAGACAGGAAGAGCGTGAGGACAAGGTCCGCGCGAGACAGGACGGCGGCGCGGCTGTCAGGAAGAAGGGCACGGACAGAGGCGCGGCGGCCAATGTCACTTCGAAGAATAAGAAGGCAGCGTCAATTTACACCAGGCTTGTCGCTGCGGGCAACCGCCTGATGTCGGTTATCAGGCACAACGAGGGCGGAGCCAACAAGGATCTGAGCCGCCTGACGGAGGAGATCAACCGCCTCTGCGATAAGTGGGACAGATGAGTCCGGATCGATTCAGCCGGGGAGATCCCGCCACTTAAGGAGGCAGGTCTGCCTGACGTCCCGAAGCAATTCCATGAAAGTATGGGCGCGCAGGGACGCCGTCAGCCGGGATGGCGCAGCAGGTTATTGAGATGGTAAAAAAAACACTGTTGATCCTGTTCACGATCGCCCTGTTCGCGGGTATTCTGTTCGCGGTCATACCACGCACTGCCGTCAGGCAGATGGCGGTGCGTTCGGGACTGATCGAGAACAGCTACTACCATGAAGGGGACACCGAGTGGGATAATGGCGGCGTGGAGGAGTATTATTTTAATCATCTCCCGTCGCGTTTCAATGAGATATACAGGGAGCTCTATTCAAGGCTGTCATCGTATGAGGACGAAGCCGAGGTATATGCCGAGGTGAGCGTGGATGACTTCTGGACAGCGTATTACTCGGTTCTGGCGGACCATCCTGAGCTGTTCTGGATCGGCTCCAGCGCCCAGGTACAGTCGAACGCGGTCACCGGGATGGTGGCAGGCTACGCCATAGAGTCAACGGTTCCCGTAAATGAGCGGCCGACTACTCTCGGGATGCTGGAGATGGCGGCGGATGAGTGCATAAAGCAGACGGACGAGACATGGTCAGACTACGGGCGGATAAAGTCGGTATACGAGTATCTTATCAACACTGTTGAATACAATGCCGAGGCTCCTGACAACCAGTGCATGCAGAGCGCTCTGCTGAACCATCAGTCGGTGTGCGCGGGATACGCCAAGGCGTTTCAGTATATCTGCCACAGGATGGGCTATTTCTGCACATATGTTACGGGAAAGATCACGGGCGGCGGCGACCATGCGTGGAATATCGTCCGTATTGGCGACAATTACTATCATGTGGACGTCACATGGGGTGATCCGGTCTTCGCCGGAGCGATGGAGGAAGGCACCGGCATCACGCAGATGAACTATAACTATCTGTGCTGTACGGACAGCGAGATATATACCACCCACACTCCGGAGGAAACCGTGGAGCTTCCGAAGTGCACGGATGACAGCTACAATTATTACCGGATCAACGGCATGTACTATGATACGTGGGACAGAGACGTGATCTATAATGCCCTTATGGATTCGGTTCACAGCGGACAGTCCGCGATCGTCATGAAGTTCGGGACGCAGGAGGCGTACGAGACGGCAAAGTATGAGCTGTTCACCAACAGGCTGTACTATGACGCCGACCAGTACCTGATGGAGACTTACGGCGTGAGCACGTGGAATAACCGCTACGCCACCGACGATGAGTTCAGGCTTATAACGATTCAGTGGCTGTAGCGGATGACAACGGCGAAGAACGGCCGTTACGCCGCAGGCAATGAGTTCCGTCTTATAACGATTCAGCGGCTGCAGCAGATGAGAAAGGACATTCAGACACTTGAGCGAGCAGTTCAGACTCTTTCGGAATATAGCTGTACGGGTGATCGTATTTGCCGCGGTCTATGTGGTCGCGGTTCTTGCGGCCAGCCGGTATATGAACCGTACCACGCCGGACAGTGCCGGCTCAATGGCTGATTCAACATTCCCGCTGGTCTATATGCAGCAGGGAGGCATCAGCTTCAACTGCCTGCACGGCTACAGCCGCGAGATGGATGTCTCGCAGATGCGTTATTCCATAACGCCGCTCACTGAACAGAGAGAGGTTACGGTCCTGATCCAGAACTTCGGAGCGGCCGTCGATTCCGTTTCATATGAAGTCGTCACGATTGACGGCACCCAGTCTCTGGAAAATACAAAGGTAGTGCGCCTTGAGAAGGACGGAGACTACGTCACATCCACACTTCAGCTCGGCAATAAGATGCTCATGAACAAGGAGTACGTCCTGAAGCTGCTGGTCACGACCGGCGGGAGGGGGATCTACTACTATACCCATGTGCTGCTGGCGGACGGGCTGCACACCGCGGATTATCTGAACTTTGCGGCGGGCTTCTGGGACAAATGCATCAACAAGACCGATCTAGACACTGTCGGCGCTGCGGTTGAGCCCGATGAGACGACGGACATCGAGGGAACCCTCGCGCATATGGATATCCATGACAGCGTCAACCAGCTGACCTGGGACAAGCTGAATCCGCAGATATATTATAAACCGACGCCGCGTCTGACCGAGATAAATGAGAATACCGCGACGATGACGCTTGATTACCGTATCTCATCGTCGGCCGAGAACGGGAGCACCGAGATCTACAACGTACATGAGTATTACAGGCTGCGTTTTACCGACAGCCGTGTCTTCCTGCTGAACTTCGACCGTACGACCGACCAGGTGTTCAATCCCGAATCCAACCAGGTTATTGACGAGGCCGGGATCATACTCGGAATCACGCAGAAGGATGTCGAGTATATGACGGATGAGAAGAGCCGCGTCGTCGCATTTGTCCAGCAGAACGTGCTGTGGACATACAGAAAGGATGCGGACGTATTCACGAGGGTCTTCGGGTTCCCGCAGCAGGAGAACATGGACGAGAGAGACTTCTACCGTGAGAACACCATCCGCGTGCTGAATGTCGGTTCGAAGGGCGATGTGATCTTCGCGGTAGGCGGATATATGAACCGCGGACCGCACGAGGGTGACAATGGCATCGGCGTGTACAGCTATGACGCCGGAAGCGCGCTGGTGCGCGAACTGTGCTTCCTTCAGAGCTCAGAGAATACGGAGCGCATACAGATGGATATGCAGGACTGCCTCTATCTCAGCGAGGATAAGGGTACGGTGTGGGCTCTGCTGGACGGGGTTCTGTATAAGGTGACAGTGTCATCGAATGACGTGCGCATCTTTGCGGACGGCATCAACAACGACTGCTACCGGGGCTCTAAGAGCGGGCGGTATTTCGCGTGGCTGAAAGAGGGCCTTATGTACGGATCGGCGACTCTTGAGGAGGCCGACTTCGAGACCGGAACGGTCCGCGAGGTAGCGGCCGGGGAGAATGAGTTCCTGCGTCCGCTGACATTCATGAAAGAGGATCTTGTATACGGCACTGCCCGCGGCGCGGATACCTCAGTTTCACACGGCGGAAACGGCATGTTCCCGATGTACAGGCTGACCTTCGAGGACGGAAGCGGCAATATAGTGAAGGTCTATGAGCCGAACGGGCTCTATGTGACCGGGGTACAGCAGTCGGACAATCTGCTTAACTTAAGCAGGGTCGCCTGGAACGGCACGACGTTCGCGGAGGCATCTCCCGATCAGATCGTATCCTCAGACACGTCAACCGACGTCAGCCTTGGACTTGCCACCAAGGAGACCGAGCGCAGGCAGAACATCGTACTGCTTCGTGTAGGCGCACAGCTTGACGCGGGCGAGTCCGCAGTCGGATCGAGCAAAACGTTCGCCGGCGGGCAGAAAACTGTAGTGATGCCGCAGAACTCCGATCCGGAGCGTCTGTACAGCGTGTACGCCGCTGGCGGC
>DFHY01000089.1 GCA_002371345.1 Lachnospiraceae bacterium UBA3711 | reverse complement strand
CGGCTGGAGAAGTTTGTGACGAAGCTGAGGGGGAGATACTGACATATTGCATCATTGCTGGAGTCGGACAGAGAATGAATGACATGATCTGAATAAGTGATGTGTCAAGAAGGATTACGAAATCCATTGCGCTCCTTTATTTATGGTGATAATATACAGGCATATCATATAAATGTGCCGCTGCTATTGGAAATAATACCGGGTGCCGTGCAGTAACCAGAGCTTCACGGCAGCTTCTATGTTTTCCTGTGCCGGTGCGGCAGGACGCGGCACTCAGAGGGAGGGTTTGATATGATTAGCTTTTTTATCTGTCTGCTGATTCTGGTCTGCGGATACTTCACCTACGGCAAGTTCGTCGACAACACGTTCGGGCCGGATGACCGCGAGACCCCGGCAGTCGCAATCAATGACGGCGTCGACTATGTCGTCATGCCGGCATGGAAGCTGTTCCTGGTTCAGCTCCTGAACATTGCCGGCCTCGGTCCGATCTTCGGAGCGATGCAGGGTGCCCTGTGGGGACCGGTCGTTTTCCTGTGGATCACATTTGGTACTGTCTTTGCAGGCGCGGTACACGACTACTTCTCAGGAATGCTCTCTGAGAGAAATGACGGCGCTTCGATCTCAGAGGTTACCGGTACCTATCTCGGGCCGGTCATGCACAATATCATGAGAGTGTTCTCTGTTATTCTGCTGATCATGGTCGGTACAGTGTTCGCGGTCGGCCCGGCGGGCCTTCTGGTCAAGCTTCTCACGGAGAAGGGCGTTTCAGGTCCGTTTGCCCAGACAACTACGTGGCTTGCCATCATCCTTATCTACTATTTCATAGCAACATTTATTTCCATCGACAAGATCATCGGAAAGATATACCCGATATTCGGGTTTGTCCTGATCATCATGGCAATAGGCGTCGCGATCGGTATCCCGGCACACGGATATCACACTCCTGAGATCTGGAGCAACTTCAGGAACATGCATCCTGCCGGAACTCCTGTCTGGAGCTTCATGTTCATCACGGTTGCCTGCGGAGCGATCTCAGGTTTCCATTCAACGCAGTCTCCGCTTATGGCCCGCTGCCTGAAGAGCGAGAGACAGGGTAGGTTCGTATTCTACGGCGCCATGGTAGCCGAGGGCTGCATCGCCCTTATCTGGGCCGCCGCGGGCTGCTCACTGTATGAGGTTACCGGCGGACTCAATACCGGGCTTCAGGAGGTTCTCGCTGCCGGTCAGTCAGCCGCGATCTATGACGCTTCGGTCAAGACTATGGGAGGTGTCGGAGTTATCCTGGCGATGCTCGGCGTTGTCGTCTGCCCGATCACTTCCGGAGACACAGCGTTCCGCTCAGCAAGGCTTACTCTTGCGGACTGGCTGAAGTTCGACCAGGGATCTATGGTGCACAGACTGGCGCTCTGCATTCCGGTACTTGGTATCGGTGCTTTTCTCGGATTCGGCAACACCCTGGGCTTCATCGATTACACGGTGATCTGGAGATACTTCAGCTGGACAAACCAGACCCTGGCAATGATCGTCCTGTGGGCGGGCGCCATGTTCCTTGCGATGGAGAAGAAGAACTACTGGATCTGCGCGGTTCCTGCCACATTTATGAGCGCGGTTTCCATGACATATTTCTTCATGGCGCCGGAGTGCCTCGGCATGATTCCGGCTCTTAAGAACAACACGATGGTTGCGTATCCGGTCGGACTGATTATCGCGGCGCTGTTCCTGGTAATATTCATCCGCAGCGCGAGGAAGCATGCCTGATGTGCTGATCTGTCTGAGAAGAGGTAATGAACTCAGCGCTTTAACTGGTATGAAGTCTTCAGGATTTACCTGAGATAAACTATAAGGCTGCCGTATAAAACATCAGATGCATAAAATGTTTCAGAAGAGATCTGAAAACTGTCTATATGCACCTTCCTGTTTTATTCGGCAGCCTCTTTCTGTGTTATACTGAATAACAGAAAAAAGCGCGGGCGCTATGTGTCCGGTGTACGCTGGCTTGGCCGCGCTGGTCAGGGCGGAAGCCTCTAAGCGATGAGGCGGCCGTACATTGATAATGAAGCGGAGGTTGTCTCAAGTGCCAACAGTATTATTCGGAAAACAGTCCCTGCCTGCGGCAGAACTGAAAGCTGACAAGAAAACAGCCGTCAGGATCGGACCTCTCGGGATGGGCAGACGGGCACTGTATCTGAACAGTTTCTATATCAGCCGCATGTACTATGTCATGTGGACTGACATCAGGAGAGTCTACAAGCTGGTCGCGATGTCAAAGGGCGGGTTTACCGGCATCGGAGCCTTTGGATCCATGAGCTATCTGGTTGTGGAGCTGCGCGACGGCCGGTCAAAGAGATGCCAGATCAAGTATGAGAGCCAGACGGATCAGGCTATTGCCTGGATAGCGGAGCATCACCCGGAGATTCCGACTGTGAGTGTGGCAGCTCAGAGGAAGCTTGACGCGAAGAAGCTCGAGGAGAGCAGAAAGCCGGTAGTGGAGCTTGATGAGGAAGCCGGGCAGAGCATACAGGCTCTTGAGGATGCGAAGAAATATCTGGAGGAGAATCCGGCTCTGTATAACAATCTGAGCAGCAAGGCAGCTAAGAAAAGGGTTCAGCAGAACCTGCCTCCGGGAAGACGGGCTCTTGGAATAACTGTCTTTGCCGTATCAATCGCCATGATAGCCGCGGGGATTCCGATGCTTCTCATGAAGAACCACGCCGGCATATACATGGTTATGTTCGGAACCGCGTTTCTGATCTTTTCTCTTATGGGGAATCTCATTCCAATAGGGCGCAATTCGCCGAAGCGTGTTGAGAGGGAGTGGCAGGACGCTGTTCTTGATTGCGGGCGTTATATAGGAAACCGAGATTCATTTCCTGTTCCTGCGCGGTATGCCCACCCGGTAGTTATTGAGCGCATGATCCGTGCTGTAAGAGACGGGAGGGCGGGAAATGAAGAGCAGGCGCTTGAGATCGTGAAGGATGACCTGAGAAAGCTGAATCGGTCGGTCAAGGTGTCCCAGGAAGAGTATGACGAGGTGGTCGCGGTGAAGCCGATGTTCCTGGTGTCGGATTATCGCTGAGGGATATTATGAAGCATTATGGAGGAAGCGGATGAGGAAGCTTGACAGATTTCTGAGAGACGAAGGCGTATCGTCTCAGCTGCTCGATGAGGCGGCGCGTGTCAGGAAAGAGCATGAGGTGGATGCGAACCTTGCAGGGAGGATTCCCGATCCGCAGTACCTGTACTATGGAAAAAATGTGTGGGAGAAGGCTATAGCCGCGCTCCTGTGCGGTGAGAACCTTCTTCTGGCAGGGCCTAAGGCCACCGGCAAAAATGTCCTCGCCGAGAACCTGGCATGTCTGTTTTCACGTCCGCTGTGGAATGTAAGCTTCCATGTCAACACGGACGCGTCATACCTTATCGGGTCAGATACCTTCGACGGAA
>DFHY01000022.1 GCA_002371345.1 Lachnospiraceae bacterium UBA3711 | reverse complement strand
GCGATCCGTCTGCTGATCCCGGAGCTTGGTAAGATGCAGTGCAGACGCGCACTGGTGGTGACGGATCAGTTTCTATTTGATTCCGGAGCTGCCGGGAGAGTGGGCGATGTGCTGCTGGAGGCAGGTATTGAGTACGCGGTATACTACAATGTGAAGCCGAATCCCAGCATCGATATCGTCAATGAATGCATCCGGGCAGCATCGTCTCTTCAGGTTGACCTGCTGGTCGCGCTGGGCGGAGGCTCCGCCATCGATACGGCAAAGGCGGCATCCATCGTCATGGCCAACGGCGGGAGCGTGGAGATGTACGAAGGCGTGGATAAGTCGGCAAGGCGGGGGATTCCGATCGTAGCGGTCAATACCACGGCGGGTACAGGGAGCGAATGTACGGCATTCTATATTGTGACCGATCCGGTGAGAAAGAGTAAGATGTCCATGGTGGACAACAACTGCATGGTCGCCATCGCGGTAAATGACACTGACTTCATGTCATCCATGCCTCCGAAGCTGACGGCTTCCACCGGTGTGGACGCGCTGACTCACGCGATAGAGGCACTGTTCTCCGCCAACGCCAATCCCCTGACGGACAAGGACGCGGCATGGGCGGTATCCGTCATCATGGAATATCTTCCGAGAGCATTTGCCGACGGCTTTGACGAGGAAGCCAGAACTATGATGGCATATGCGGAATACACGGCCGGAAGCGCATTTTCCAACGCGGGACTTGGCATGGTTCACGCGATGGCACACGCGCTCGGAGGGCACTACGGACTTCCGCACGGAGTCTGCAACGCGGTGCTGCTTCCGTATGTGCTGGCCTTCGATATGGGGTTTGAGGAAGGACTCGCGAGATTTCCGAAGGCTGCCCTGGCGATGGGCCTGCCGACAGGCTCCGGCGCGATCCAGACGGCACGGTCGGTGATAGCGCAGGTGCAGAACCTGTGCCGGACAGTGGAGATCCCCGCCAGGCTGAGCGAGCTGAAGGGCGTGGACGAGAGAGACTTTCCGGAGCTTGCTTCCCTGGCCATGCAGGACAGCTGCATGGCGACCAATCCATTCCAGCCGACGCCGGAAATGGTGACAGCAGTATATTCGAGTGCTATGTAATGATACGGTCGCCAAAAGTCGATTACGGATTGTTCCGCGCTTCGCGCTCCCACAATCCTGCCCTCCATTCGTGCTCCATGGGGCCCCTGCCCCACTACGCACTCATGTAGGGGCGCGCCAACACCCTTTCCCTCCACCGCAAGCAAGCTTGCGTGGAGGTCAGGCTTTTGGCGCTGTAATCATGTAATATGATGATGTACAGGCAGAAGCCACTGCCTGCGGAGCCATCCGGGTCATGAACGTTTCGTTCATGACCCGGATTTTATCTTAGCATCAGCTCCGGTATGTCAGGACTGACGGAAGGCACCTGTCAAACCATATGAGCCGGACCGCAAAGACGGGATGCCTCAGTCTTAAGAGTCGTTCTGGTCAAAGTAGCAGTTAGATCAGCGAAGTGGGCTTTGGCTTGCGATGGAGCACATAGACATTCAGACAGTCACAGCAGGATTAAGCGATTAAGCGATTGCCCTGGCCGGAGTCGTCTTTATCTTGTATAAAACACTAAATGACGATATAATAAACTAATTACAGGTAACTTACAGGGTGCGGATTTTGTGCCGTTATGTACACGGCCTATGAGGAGCGGAGGATTGTCATGAGCAGTATGACAGATGGAAAGAACCCGGAGAGCCAGGAGAAGAGGAAGACTACAGGAAAGACAGGAACAGGCGCGAAGGCTAAGGCGGCTTCGAAGACGAAGAGCACAGCCGGAACAACAAAGTCTGCGTCAAAGACAGCTGTGAAGGCGTCAAAGGCACCTTCCGGGACAACATCAAAGAAGGCACCGGCAAAGGCAGCGGCAAAGAGGACAACTGCCGTGAAGGCGGAAGCGCCAGCCATCGGAGCCGGATATGAGTTCATTCACGAGCTTGACCAGTACCTGTATGACAAGGGCGTGCACTATGAGATCTTCCGCAAGCTCGGCGCCCATCCTTCCGAGAAAAACGGAGAGAAGGGAATACATTTCGCGGTGTGGGCGCCGCATGCGTCAGCGGTTCACCTGATCGGCGAGTTCAATGGCTGGAATGAAGAGAATATCGCGATGGAGCGTCTCGAACCGTCGGGTATCTGGGAGTACTTCTGCACAGACGCAAAGGTCGGCCAGATGTACAAGTACCTGATCTACTCTCAGGACGGCCGCAAGCTGTACAAGGCCGACCCGTACGCGAATCAGGCGGAGAAGAGGCCCGGTACAGCGTCTGTGATCGCCGACATTTCCACTATCCGCTGGACCGACAGCGCGTGGATGAAGAAGCGCGGATCATTTAAGCAGGATACAAGCCCGATCTCGATCTATGAGTGCCATATCGGCAGCTGGATGCGCCACCCGCACGCCGAGAAGGAGGACGGCTTCTACGACTACCGCTACTTTGCCCATTCCATAACTGATTACCTGAAGAAGATGGGATATACCCATATCGAGCTCATGGGAGTCGCGGAGCATCCGTTTGACGGATCATGGGGATACCAGGTCACAGGCTACTACGCTCCGACCAGCCGATACGGCAGTCCTGAGGACTTCGCGTACATGGTCAACTACCTGCACCGCAACGGAATCGGTGTCATTCTCGACTGGGTGCCGGCGCATTTTCCGAAAGACGCGCACGGCCTGGCTGACTTCGACGGGCAGGCCTGCTATGAGTACGCGGATCCGCGCAAGGGCGAGCATCCGGACTGGGGCACCAAGGTATTCGACTTCGGCAAGAGCGAGGTCAAGAACTTCCTGATCGGAAATGCGCTGTTCTGGCTTGAGCAGTTCCATGTTGACGGATTGCGGGTGGACGCGGTCGCTTCTATTCTCTATCTGGATTACGGACGCCGCGACGGAGAGTGGGTCCCGAACAAGTACGGCGGAAATAAGAATCTTGAGGCGATCGAGTTCTTCAAGCATCTGAATTCGGTTGTGCTCGGCAAGAACCCGGGCGTAATGATGATTGCCGAGGAATCGACTGCGTGGCCGAAGGTCACGGACGTACCGGAGAATGACGGCCTTGGCTTCAGCATGAAGTGGAACATGGGCTGGATGCATGACTTCATCGAGTACATGAAGCTAGACCCGTACTTCCGCAAGTTCAACCACAACCGCATGACCTTCGCGATGACCTACGCATATTCGGAGAGATACTGCCTGGTGCTCTCGCACGACGAGGTGGTGCATCTGAAGTGCTCGATGATCAACAAGATGCCGGGCCTGTACGATGACAAGTTCGCCAACCTCAAGGCCGGCTATACGTTCATGTTCGGCCATCCCGGCAAGAAGCTGCTGTTCATGGGGCAGGAATTCGCGCAGGAGAGGGAGTGGTCCGAGGACCGCGAGCTCGACTGGTACCTGCTCGACGAGCCGAAGCATAAGCAGATGCAGGACTTCGTGAGAGAGCTTCTCCACCTGTATAAGAGCACGCCGGCCATGTACTCCGCCGACTGCAGTCCGGACGGCTTTGAGTGGATCAACGCGGACGATGCCGACCGCAGCATCTACAGCTTCCTGCGCCACAGCAGCGACGGAAAGAGCAACCTTCTGTTTGTGATCAACTTTACGCCGATGGCGCGTCCGGACTACCGTGTCGGATGCACGAAGAAGTGCACCTATACCCTGGTGCTTGACGGCGACGAGGAGCGCTTCGGAGGACACGGAACTGCGCATGAGCAGAAGTACAAGGCGGTCGAGAGCGAGTGCGACGGCAAGCCGTATTCATTTGCGTACAATCTGCCGCCGTACGGCGTGGCGGTTTTCAGGTACTAAGTAAACACTGACTTCATCAGTGTTTACTTAGTGCCTCCGGCGGATCGCGGTGCTGCGCAGAGGAAGGCTTGCTCCGCAAGCCGCGCAGCACGCGGCTTTGAGCGCATGAAGCGCTCAAAGATTTGGAACACTGACTTCATCAGTGTTTACTTTAAGAATGGTGCAGAGGCAGGTAAGAGTATGAAGTCCGGATCCGGAGTGAAATACAGCGGATATCTGAAAATGCACTGGAGCTGGAATGTCTATCTGGCTCTGGCTCTGTTTGTCCTGTCGGGGATCATGTTCTTCATAGATCACCGCGCGGGACTGATCTGTCTTGCCTTCAGCTGCGGGTATTATCTTGTAGTTCTTCTGATCTATGCTTACTACCGGCCGAGGATCCTTCAGGCTATGATCGGATTCGCGAGCCGGTACGGAACGGTTCAGGCGCATGTCCTGACACAGATGGAGATTCCGGCAGGAATCGTCGACCGCGAAGGGAGTGTCCTCTGGATGAACCAGATGCTGTGCTCCCTCACCGGAGTGACGGATAGATACAACAAACCGATCGATACAATTTTTCCATACCTGACCAAGCCGGTATTTCCCGTCAATTCCGATTCGAAGGATATCGGTCTGGAATTCGAGGGAAAGAAGTTCAGGGCCCATATCCAGAAGATAGAGCTCAACAACATAGTGGACGGATCTCTTCTGGAGCCGGCCGGCCGGGATTCTGAGCGGGATGACTGGGCTCAGGAGGAAGACCGGAGACCGGGAAAGGCTGAGGAAAACGGATGGCTCTATGTGATCTACTTTATCGATGAGACGGAACTCACTGCTCTCAGGAAAGAGATCAGGGATGAGAAAGCGGTCGTTGCCCTGGTCTATCTGGACAACTACGAGGAGGCAATGGACAATGTGGATGAGGTTCACTCATCCCTGATGAATGTGCTTATCGACAGAGAGATTAACAAGTACAGTATGGCGCACAACGCCCTGAGCAAGAAGCTGGAGAAGGACAAGTATCTGCTTGTCATGAACCAGAAGAGCCTCGGAAACGTCGAGGAGGATCATTTCTCCCTGCTCGAAGAGGTCAAGACAGTCAATATCGGGAATGAGATCGTGATGACGATCAGCATCGGTGTCGGAGTCGGCGGCGATGATTACAACCAGAATTATGAGTACGCCCGCTCCGCGATTGAGATGGCGCTCGGACGCGGCGGAGACCAGGCGGTA
>DFHY01000021.1 GCA_002371345.1 Lachnospiraceae bacterium UBA3711 | reverse complement strand
TGTAATAAAATGCGACTACGTCACCTTTTGTGAAGTTTGCCGAGCGAACCGCCAGCACAATGTTGCCGTCGTGAACGGTCGGCGTCATCGAGTGTCCGTAGATCCTCAGTACCGGCATCAGCGAGTACGAGATAATGATGGCAATGGCCGCAACCGTGATGATCGTGGTGAGTGTGCTCCTCAGCGCCCTGCGGTAACGGATCCTGTACCTCTCATGCGTTCTCTCGCGCATGAGCTCCTCGACGCTGGGAAGGCTGTCCCACCTTCTTTTCCGCCCGCTCATCTAAGCTCCTTCATGGCGCTGTCGAAGGCTTCATCAACCGGAACCTGTGACGCGCTCTTCTCCCTGAGATTCTCAAGATATATCTTCGCCGCGTTCTCCGCCGCCATGAAGACCTTCGCGATCTTCAACGAAGCTTCCGCGATAGACCCAGTATTCTCAAGATCCACCTTACGGTCCTCAAGCTTCTTGTTAAGTTCCTCACACTGTGCCTTCAGCTTGTCTATCTCTTCAGCCTGAGCATCCACGAGCCTGCCCTGCTCTATCAGCATATCCAGCAGTTCTACCCGTTTCAGCTTTCTTAAGTCTTTCTCTCTCATCTATGCCTCTCCAGGATACGTCAGGATGACGTGCTCCCGCTCTGCTTCACCGTCTCACTCTGATTCTGCAGCTTTCCTATCGTCTCTGACAGATCCGCCTTCGCGGCCGATGTCCACCTCGCCGGTATCGATTCCTTCATCACGCAGCGGACCGTCACTCTCGTCGCTCCGCCTATCGTACAGGTGAACAGTGTCAGGTCCCAGTCATCAGGATCCTTCATCTCATCGACATTAGTAGGCTGGAGAATGGTAACCTCGGAGACTTCATATATAAACCTGTCTCCGTACACATCCGTAAATGTGACCCCGTCGCCTTCTTTCAGTGTCTTTATCAGTCCGAAATGCCTGTCATAGTTATGAGCGCAGATAATCATATCATGCGCGTAGGCGGTTCCCACGAACCGGTTCGGAGCGATCTTCAGGTTGGGATAGCTCCAGGTATCCATGACCGGAAGAGTCCTGTTTATCGCCGGGATATCCACAAACCCGACATACTCGTGTCCGCCAACCTCAACGGTCGGCATCGTCATATCAGGATTCAGCTCATATATCGCCGCCTGCTGTCCGGCCTGTCTGGCTGTATCCGCAGCCTGCTCACGACCGGATCTGTCTATGCCGTGCGACGCGTAATATTCATCAGCCGGAATATCTCCAATATATCCGTCTCCGTCCGCGTCTATTCCCAGCATCTCCTCCATCCTGTGGAGATCCGCGAGGGCTGACTTTCCGGCCTCGATGTCGTCTTTAAAATTGTTGATAGTCAAAATGACAGCTGCAGCGGCTGCCGCGAATCCCAGAATCAGGAATACCGTTCCGAACCGCCTCTTCCTGCTGCCCCGCCTGTCAAGATCCTCCGAGGTCAGCTCGGCCTCATCCATGAGGAAATAATCATCCATAGCTTATCTGTCTTTCAGATCTCTGCCGCCGCTCAGGCGAAGTATCAGTCCTATGATCAGGCATACCGCGGCAATACCGGCCAGAAGCCATACCGGCCACCAGAGCTGTCCTGTCTGCGGAAGCCTGCTCGCTGACTCGACAGACGCGGTGTCTCCCTGACGGCTGCTTCCCTTGACTCCCTTCTTGCCCTTCTCTGTCTCTGAGGTCTTCTCGCGGGACTCGCCCTTTACGCCGACAGGAGGCGTCGTGTTCGTGATTGTCACGATCTTTCCGTCCGCCGTCGTCTCCTCCGTCTGTGAGACGCTGTACTGATCGGGAACGCTCTTCTCCCTTACAGTCCACTGGCCGTCGTCCAGTCCGCTCCAGGTAAATGACCATCCGTTCTGGGCGCTGAGTGTCTTAGTATCGCGGACAGCCGAGTTTGAATCCACGAGTTCAACCTCTATCGAGGCCGGCCTTCTGCTGCTGGTGCCGGCTGTGTCATCGCCAGACCACGCCTTTCTCACGGTAACTGATGTCTTCTTCGGGGTCTCCCCGTTCGTCACTGCCGTAACCTTCGCATTTACGGCTGACTGATATACCCATGCGTTTTCGCTCTCAGACCAGTTCGGAAGTGTCAGGTAGACCGGAGTCACCGAGACTGAGCTGTATGCGGACCCGGCATAACTGTTTGTCATGAGATACAGTCCCTGGCTGAGTCCCTCAAACTTCGCGACGCCATCCGCGCCGGTTACCGAGGATATCATCTCAAATGAATGCCCGCCCTGCGTGGAAGCTCCCGGCACATAGGCTGCAAGTGTCTGAGCTCCCGAAGCCCAGCTGCCGGAATCCATGTCGTCGGGATCAAGGCCGAACTCGACTGATGACGCTGCCAGATCTTCAAATGCGGCTGTAAGCGTGAAGTCGACAATCCCCTTCCCGTCAACGGCCATATCCGCAACCTTGTACAGCGTGATCCTGAGATCGCTGATCGCCGCGTCTTTGTAGGAGGCGTGCACTTCCAGCGTGACAGGCTTGGACGCGTCAATCTGAGGATACGCTCCGGCAGCCGACGCGCTGACCGCTCCCGCAAGAGCCAGCATCATGACCATCACCGCCGCCATCCAGCTTCTATGTATGTTCCGGACTCTATCTCTTCTCATAACTTTTCCTTCACCCGACTGTCTTATGACTGCCATGTTTCCACTTATCCTTGTCTCATATGCCTCTGCTTTACAGCAGTAGCTTTCATCTTCCGCAATATCTTGCTGATTGTTGCGGGGAATTTACCACAACTTGCTATTTGTTCTTTAGTAGCAATGCTGAGTTACATCCAGCTGCTCTGAAATCCAGCTTCAGTTGCTGTCTGCAATTCCCGCTTTGGTTGTTAATTGTAATTCCGTTTTGCTTTATGCTTTGATCCACAGCGCCGGTTTATTTCTTCCGTGCTTTGCCCCTGCTGGTCTTCTTATTTCCACCGGAAGACGCCTTCTTCCCTGCTCCGGCAGCGTCCCTGCCATTCGACCCGGCCCCGTCCTTCGGTCTGCGGTCCGGGTGCCTGGTGTAGTAGTACTCCATGTCGAAGGCTTTCTCCTTCTCATGGCGCTCCAGAGTCAAGGCCCGGTACGCGCGGATGTTCTGATTCCTCATGTGAGAGGTTATCAGCATCCAGATCAGCACCACCACCGCGATCACTCCTACCACAGCCGGCAGTACATGCAGCGGTTCGATCTGGCTTGCGTCGGATGTAACTCTTACCTCTCCCGCATCCGGGTTGTCAATTCTGTGGCCCCTCACCAGCATACGGTGTGAGTTGATGCCGTACGGGGTGCAGGTAACCATCGTCAGAAGATCCTTCTTCGGGTCGATGGCAAGCTCCTCGAGCTCATTTGGCAGGACTATGCGGATCTGGTCGATCTCATAGGTCAGGGTCTCGTCTAGCACCGTGATCTGTGCTATATCACCTTCCTGAAGCTGATCCAGATCGGTGAAGAGCTTCGCGCTGGGCAGGCCTCTGTGGCCTGAGATCACACAGTGCGTCCCTTCTCCTCCAACCGGAAGGGAGCTTCCTTCGATATGCCCGACCGCGATCTGAAGTACCGCCTCATCAGTCCCATGGTAAATCGGGAGCGACACATTGATCTTTGGTATCTCTACGTAGCCCATGATGC
>DFHY01000125.1:2768-15461 GCA_002371345.1 Lachnospiraceae bacterium UBA3711 | reverse complement strand
GAATAAATACAAAATAATAGGAATCGGGAGGAACATTCATGAAGGCGGCAATTATTGGAGGCGGCTTTGCCGCAGACATACATGCGTCCGCGCTCTCAGCCTGCGGTGTTGAGCTCGCGGCTGTAGTAACATCAAGAGATGAGACAGCCGGGAGATTCGCGCATAAGTGGCGTGTTCCACGGTTCGGGACAGATCCGGAAGCCGCGCTTGAAGACGGCATAGACGCGGTTCATGTCTGTACTCCTCCTTATTACCACGCGGCGCATATCACGCAGGCTCTGAAGGCCGGGAAGCGTGTCCTCTGTGAGAAGCCGCTGTGCTTTGACGCCGCTCAGGCACATGAGCTGGCTCAGCTGGCGGAGGAAGCCGGCGGCTCCGGCGCATGCTGTGCCGTCAACTATAACGTACGCTATCATATGGCAGTGCAGAAGGCACGTGAGATTATAACCGGGGGCAGCCTGGGGCGGGTGCTTCTGATACATGGCAGCTACCTTCAGGAGTTCCATATCCTGCCCTGCCCGTATGACTGGCGGTACGATCCTGAGCTTTCAGGAGGCATGAGGGCCATATCCGAGATCGGAAGCCACTGGATCGACACCGTCCAGTACATCTCAGGCACAAAGGTCGTATCTGTCAGCGCGCAGGCCATGAGCTTCTTCCCTGACCGCGTCGTGCGGGATAACATGATGGAGAAGGTCTCATCACATACAGTCTCAGGCAGCGCGCGCAGAATCAGAGTCGATACGGAAGACGCAGCCTCTGTCAGCCTTCGCTTTGAAAACGGCGCCATCGGCTCCGTCATGCTGTCAGAGATCTCACCGGGCAGAGGCAACCGGCTCGCCCTGGAGATCACCTGTGAGAACGGAAGCCTGTGGTGGAATGAAGAGGAGAACAATGTTCTCCACACTGCCGTCAGAGGTGGCGGCGTACATTCTGATATCTTCGCCTTCGGGAACGGATTCAACGATACATTCCAGACGCTTATACAGAATTTCTACAGTGGCAGGGAGGTGCCCACCTTCCGTGAAGGCGCGCAGGTCGCGGAGGTGTGCGGCGCAATCAGACAAAGCGCCGTAAACGACTCAGCATGGACAAGGATTGGCAGTATCTGAGCGCGGTACTCTGATACTGCAGCCGGGCTGACGGAAAGGACGGGTTATATAAATGAAAAATGAAAATATGACAGCCGATCAGGTGATTAACGCGCTGGGGCTTGTACCCCTCGATCAGGAGGGCGGTCTTGTCCTTGAAACCTATAAGAGCAGCCAGAAAACCGCAGACGGCGACGCTGCCTGCACGGCTATCTTCTACCTCCTTCGCGGAAGCTCATTTTCACATCTCCACCGCCTCAGCGGAGACGAACTGTATCACTTCTATCTCGGGGATCCTGTAGAACTGACAGAGCTGCTTCCGGACGGCTCAGTCAGGGCGACGACTCTGGGCAGCGGCATAACACACGGAGAATGCCTGCAGCACCTTGTGCCCGCGGGAAACTGGCAGGGCTCACGCCTGAAAGAAGGCGGAAGCTGGGCGCTTCTCGGAACAACCATGTGCCCGGGATACCGGCAGGATATGTATGAGCACGGTGACAGAGCTAAGCTCCTCAGGCAGTATCCGTCAGGGCGCGATTCTATACTCAGGCTTACCGGAGACGTCCGGTACTGATCCGAGACGCTCACTCAAACGCGGCACCGGTCAGAGTGCAGTAAACGCCGTCATCCATATACGGATATAATGACGGCGCTTACGGGACACTCGCATCCGATGCACTGATGGCGGGCTTCATAAGAAATATAGAAAACAGAAATCAGGGCAGCGGCAGGTATCATGAGCCCGCAGGCCTATGATACAATTCTTTTTGAGGCTGCTGCCTTCAAATTGCCCATCTCTGCTTTTCTTCTTAAATTAATAATCCTCAAGGTAGCTGTGTGCCTTTCCGCCGGCTTTATACCCCGGGAAGGTCTCAATATTCACCGCGTGCAGGCTGTTGAAGATGCTCTGCTCGATCTCGGGGTTGAAACGCTTCAGCCTCCGGATCAGCCCCTTGACCTCCTGCCGCTTCGAGCCGCCGTTTCCATTGTCGCAGGTCGTGCAGTTTTCCGTGAATCTGCACGCGCACTGGATGAACTCAAGCTCGTTGTAATTCCTCCACGCAAGCACCGCTTCCTCTCTGATACAGTAGAGCGGCCTGATTAGCTCCATCCCCTCAAAATTTCTGCTGTGCAGCTTCGGGAGCATCCCCTGCAGCTGCGAGCTGTAGAACATCGCCATCACAGTTGTCTCGATCACATCGTTCATATGATGGCCGAGAGCTATCTTGTTGCAGCCGAGCTCCCGCGCCTTTGTGTAGAGCGCGCCTCTGCGCATCCTTGCGCACAGATAGCACGGCGACTGGCCTGTGTTGTTGGCGATGTCGAATATTCTGGTCTCAAATACCGTGATCGGTATATGAAGAAGAGCGGCGTTTTCTTCGATCTTCTTCCGGTTCTGCTCATTGTATCCCGGATCCATAACCAGATAGACAACCTCAAACGGAACCTCGCTGTGGCGGTGCAGCATCTGCACCAGCTTCGCCATCAGCATGGAGTCCTTTCCCCCTGAGATGCAGACTGCCACCCGGTCGCCCTCCCGGATCAGCTGATACCTCTTCACCGCCCTGGTGAACGGAGTCCACAGGTCTTTATGATATGTCTTCTGGATGCTCCGCTCAACAAGCTGATATTTCTCAAGTGTATCCTTCATGTTATATTCTGTTCCCCTATACTGAAGACCGAAGGCTGCTTCCCTGTACTGAAGTCTGCAGGCTTTTCCCTGCACCTAAACCCGCAGGCTGTTATTCTGTACGGAAGCCAGCCGCTCCCTCATCTGCGTCAGATCATTTATAACCTCGCCGGCTATGATCAGGCCTGCAACTGACGGGGCAAAAGCAGTCGACCCGGGAGTGCTCCTGCGCCTTGCAGTATTCGCATCTTCAGCGGCGTCACTCTGTTTTTCGGCACTGTCTGTATCTTTATCAGGCATCCCATCTATTATCCGCTCCGGCATGACCGGCCTTAGCGGCTTCTCCTTTGAATATACCACCTTCAGGGATTCGATGCCTCTCTTCTTGCATTCACGGCGCATAACCTTGGCAAGCGGGCAGACTGACGTCTCATAGAGATCCGCAACTTCAAATGCGGCAGGATTGATCTTGTTCCCCGCTCCCATTGAGGATATCACCCTCACGCCCGCCTTCCCGGCGTTTTCAATGATAGCCAGCTTGCCTGTCACCGTGTCTATGGCGTCAACAACATAATCATATTGACGAAAATCGAACTGATCCTGAGTGTCCGGCAGATAGAATATCCTGTAGACACGCACGTCGCAGTCAGGATTGATATCAAGAACCCTCTCCTTCGCAACGTCGACCTTGTATCTTCCAAGCGTCTTCTCTGTTGCCAGGATCTGGCGGTTGATGTTCGACAGGCAGACCTTGTCGCTGTCAACAAGGTCAAGCGCACCGATCCCTGACCTGGCCAGCGCTTCCACGACATATCCGCCGACGCCTCCGACGCCGAACACACAGACACGGCAGGAAGAAAGCCTGCGCATCCTGTCCCTGCCGTATAACAGCTCTGTCCGTGAAAACCGTTCATCCATCTCAATGCATTCCTTTACAGAAAAAACCTATATTCCTGATTAACCGGCTTATTCTATCACGGATTATTCTCTTCTGTGAACACTTAATGATTAACCCGCCCAAAGTCGATTACGGAGTGTTACAGTCCGCTGCCCCGCCGCATAATGATGATTACAGCGTGAAGCGCGGAACAGTCAGTGTACACCGTAATCGGCTTTCGGCGGGTTTATTATAAAGTGATAATGAAGTGCTCCGGCACTCCGATATCCCTTCCGCTGTGAGAAGCGGCATACACATCGCAGTTGCCGATGTTTTTGGGCCAATAGCTTCCGTTGGAGCCGGGCGTCAGGTTCTCGAGGATTCCTTTCATGGCTATCGCGTGAGTGGAGATCAGTATATCGCCGGTCAAAGATCTGATATCTTCAATGAATTCACCGGTTCTGGACACAACGCTTTCGAGAGACTCCATGCCTTCAGGTGCCGGATTGTGTACGAAATCGCTGAAGAAACGGGTAATCTCAGGCCCCGGATCACGAAGATCAGTCCCTTCATACGGGCCGTAATCCATCTCTATCAGGCGCTCATCCACCGTTATGGCTGCCCCCGGCGCCACGATCCGCGCGGTCTGGACTGCCCTGACCAGAGGACTGGAAAAAACATAAGAGAACTCTATATTCTTCAGTCCCTGAGCCGCTTCCTCCGCCTGTCTGATGCCCTCCTTATTCAGCGGATAATTGCTTCTCCCCTGAAGAACAAAGGCCTTGTTCAGTTCCGTCTTTCCATGTCTGATGATATATATCATGATTAACCCGCCAGGTGGAATATGTGTGTTCCGCGCTTCGCGCTTCCACAATCCTGCCTGCATTCGTGCTCTCAACTATGCCTGCTGCTTATGTCTGTAGTAAGCGTACATATACTGCTGGTAGATCCCGTTGTACGGAGCGTATCTGTCATATGGGTATCCGTCAGGATACTGGTCTTCCAGAATCCTCTTTACCCAGACATCAATCGGAAACGCGTTGATATGGTGCAGTCCGAACAGGGACACGCAGTTGGCAACCTTCACCCCGACGCCGAGCAGCGCTGTCAGCGCCTTGATCGTAGTGTCCTCATCCGCCGTCAGCAGCCCTTTGAGATCAATATCGCCATCCAGCACTGCCCGTGCGGCTTCATGAACATATCTGCAGCGGTATCCCAGCCTGCACTCCGTAAGCTCATCCCCTGAGAGCGCCAACACCGCCTCCGGCTCCGGAAACGCGTAGTAAGGCATTCCGCCGGAATCATGTCTCAGGTCACCGCAGCTTAGCGCAAGAAGCTCGACCGATCTCTTGATCGCCGGGATATTCCTGTTCTGTGAGATGATAAATGTGATCAGCATCTCCCACGGATCCTGGCGCAGGATGCGTATACCCTTCTCAAACTCCGCCGCCTGCCACAGGAAAGGATCTTCACCAGGATCTATCCTCTCACGCACATTCCTGTAATTCTCATCCAGGTCAAAATAATCATGCCAGAAGCTGTCATACCCTTCCTGCGTGCAGTCCATCTCAAAGTGTCCGCCGCGAAGATCCGTGACGCGAAGGCATGACTTCCCTGCAATGATCCGCCAGGTATCACTGTCTGTCTGCTCCCAGCGGAAGCACTGTCCGCTCTCAGCTATCTTCTCCAGGTCGAAATCGTCTGATATCTGTACTGTCACTGCTCTGTCTCTCTTTCCGATCATTTCCGCCGGGCTCTGAGCCATTCTTACTCAAGGTTCAGCTGTTCCTTGATGCGGGCTGCATACTTGTGTCTGGTAAGCCATGATGTCCAGTCCGCCATGCTCGCGTACTTGTCCGCCACGCACAGAAGCATGGCCTCCTGCGAGGCAGGGAGCGGTCCGGCCACCGGCCACATATGGGACAGGATCATCTTCTCAGCCTCTTCACTCAGATCCGGAACGATCTCCCTTGCTATCTTCGCCGACTCCTCCGGGTGGCTTCTCCATGAATCTATCCGGCCGTTGTATTTGCTGTCGCGCGACACCATCCCAAGATCATGGCACAGCGCGGCATGGACAAGATCCTTCTTCCGGATCTTTACTCCCTGATTGGTAAGCTGACGGCTGAGCTTCAGGCTCACCACACAGACATTGATGGTGTGGTCCATGACCGTCCCTTTCAGGTGGTGCGTCTCTGACGCCGCCTGCCGGAATACTTCGGAATTGAGGATATCTTTGCCGTACTGAATAATTTCAGCGCAGATCTCATCGTCTTTGGATGTATCCTTCGGCTTTATCATTTCATCAGTCATTTGCCGCCGCTCCTTTATTTTTGGTTTAGTTTGCCTCGGCTTCAGGGCTTTTGGCGCTTACTATGATGTTCGGATCGCTCCGTTGCTTCGCAACTCCCGCGCTCCCCGGGCACTCCACACTCCCGTAATTTGCCAGAGCAAATTACTTCGTGCTCCGTGTCCGGTGGGTCAACACCCCTTCAGCCTCCGGCAAACATGTTTGCCTCGGCTTCAGGGCTTTTGACCCTTACATCATCACATCATCGGTGCTATGAACTGCATCAGTTTGCCCATGAGTTTATAGTACAGCTTCTCGTGCTTGATTGTCTCAGGGGTAACCTCCCTGCACTTTTTCAGGGTCTCCTGGAAGTCCTTCTCGATGTTCGGGATGCATGACGCCTTGTACATGTATGAGGCGCACTCGTAATGGTGATACAGGCTCCGGTAGTCCAGGTTGATAGTGCCGACAACCGCCTTGACATCATCGCTGACGAACACCTTCGCGTGTACAAATCCCGGAGTATATTCGTATATCTTCACTCCGGCGGCAACCAGCCGCTTATAATGTGACTTTGCCAGAGCATACGCGAACTTCTTGTCGGGTATGCCGGGAAGTATCAGCTTCACGTCGACCCCGCGCTGCGCGGCGAACTTGATCGCCGTCTCCAGCTCGCCGTCAAGAATGAGGTACGGCGTCATCACATGCACATAATCAACCGCGCGGTTGAGGATGTCCATATATACCATCTCACCGACCTTGTCGTCGTCAAGAGGGCAGTCGCAGTAAGGCATAACATATCCGTCAGACATCACCGGAGTATCCGGAGTCATGCTGATCCACGGCTCAAATTCAGGCTTCTCCTCATCGATATTCCACATCTGCAGGAACATCAGAGTGAAGCTTGCCGCCGCCTCTCCTCTGAACCTCACACCCGTATCCTTCCAGTGTCCGAAGCGCTCTATTCTGTTGATATACTCATCAGCAAGATTCACTCCGCCGGTAAAGGCCGTCTTGCCGTCAATTACCAGTATCTTCCTGTGGTCGCGGTAATTGTAGTGCGATGACACGATCGGCTTGATCGGTGAGAATGCCTTCGCCTTTATTCCCTGTTCTTTCAGCAGGTCGCAGTAATTCGAAGGAAGAGTTGACACCTCAAGCATGCCGTCATACATTACGCGCACATCAACGCCTGCCCTGGCCTTATCGGCAAGAACCTTCAGAAGGCTTCCCCACATGTACCCTTCTTCGATGATGAAGAACTCCATGAAGATAAACTTCTCAGCCTTCTTCAGCTCCTCAAGCATGGCCGCGAACATATCCTCCCCAAGAGGGAAGTAATCTGTGACGGTGTGATCATAGACCGGGAAGCACCCGCTTCTGTTCAGATAGCGGTTCAGGTCATCTGTTCCCGCGGAATCCTTTGACAGCTGCTTAATGACTTCTTCGGACTGCGGCAGGGCAGTCATCGTACTCCCTATCAGTTCCTCCACCCTGCGCTTTATGGTTCTGTGTCCGATGTTGGTCTGCGTAAAGGACAGAAGCAGTACTCCCGCGATCGGCACAATCGCGATTATGAACATCCACGTCAGCTTGGCCGAGGAATCCATACCGCAGCTGAACAGGTATATCACTCCTCCTATGGTAAACAGCATGAGTACGCCCACGAACCACGGAAGCAGCTCGGCCAGCCATACATAGATACTGACGATCAGAATGACCTGCAGGGCGAGCAGGATCAAGATGACAAAGAACCGGCTGAACAGCAGACGGAGCAGGCCCTTCTTCCTTGGTTTTGACAGCATTAACACATTATCATCCATAAGTACGTCTCCTTATAAAATGTTAACTATTCACCACCCCCATTGCTCAGAGCACTTCGTGTTCTTCGCTGTGGTCAATAGTACCTGTTTCCCGCGGCTGTGATGTACGGATTCTTCCTGGCTTCTCAGCTCCCGTGTTCCTCTGCCACCGAGCGGACCATAGTGACAAGATCCGTCGTGTCTCCATGCCTGTTCAGATATTCCTTCAGAATATTCTGGAGATACATCTGCTGCATCACACCCTGCCCTCCGGTGAGGATGACGAACAGCTCCCTGCTTGTCATCTCTGTGAACGGCTTAACGCCTTCTGTGCTTATAGTGTTTTCCATTTTATTCACGCAGCCTTTCTGTTCAGTATTATGATGATTACAGCGCCAGAAGCCTGACTTTAATATCATACCATACCTTCTGACATATTACACACAAAGAAATGGCATCAGTCCTCCCCCATTCTTCATGGATAATTGCCGCCAAAATCGGATATTATTTCATACCCGGAATCCTTAAGGGCCTTGATCGCCGCTTTGAAGTTCTCTTCCTTTGTGAAGATATAATCCGTGTTGTAGGTCGACACCGCAAATATGCCGATCCTGTTTGACGCCAGGATCCCTGATATCCGCGCCAGTATCCCGATCAGTGAAAAGTCCAGCTGTCCGGTGATGCGAAACCCCCTCCAGCCGTCGTCTCTTTCCGCAGTATTCGCCGGGACAGTGTTTTCCGGGCAGACAAGAGAATTCTCCTCGTCTGTTGCTCCTGTGAAGCAGAACGGCTGCGTCAGGTCCACACCTGAATAATCGGTTACTTTACAGACCGAAAACCGGATATCAAGCGGCTCCAGTACGGTTTTGTTATCATATTGTTTCATCGGTCTTCCTTTCCTGCATAAACACTGCTGAATGTCATGGGTCAACTTCTCCGCTCCGCTTCGGTCGGCGCTAAACGGACGTCCACTGGACGTCCAGCGCCACTTTCGCCTCCGGCAATCATGTCATTATTGCACATTTTTACTGATTTTGTCCCGGCGGTCCGAATACTTTGATGAATTAAAACGTTAACTTGACAGAATCAAACCGCAGGATTATTATTATTTTGCTGACAAAGACGCCGACGCAGAACCTGCCGGCGTCTGTTTTTTGCAGAACCGGAGACGGTTCGTCAGGTGATCCTGGTTTCTGAAATATATGGAAAAGGAGTGAAATAATCATGAAAAAGAATCTTACAATGCTGCTGGCAGTTTCCGCCATAACGGCAGCCATGACTACCGGTGCTTTAGCCGGCGAAGCAAAGACCTTTAAGATCGCCACCGATACTGTGTTCAAGCCCTTTGAATATCCTGATGAAAACGGTGAACAGATCGGTATCGATATGGAGATCCTGGAAGCAATCGCCAAGGACCAGGGCTTCGAGTATACCATGGACGTCCTGGGGTGGGACGCCTCCATCGCCGCGTGCCAGGCCGGTCAGGCGGACGGCATGATCGCAGGCGCGTCCATAACCGATGAACGTAAAGAGAACGGCTGGCAGTTCTCAGACGGCTACTTCTATGCTACCCAGAGCATCGCTGTAAAGGGCGGCTCCGATATCAAAGGCTTTGATGATCTGAAGGGACAGACCGTCGGCGCGAAGATCGGCACCCAGGGAGAGACCTATGCGCTGAGCCTGGCTGACGAGTACGGCTTCAACGTGACCTCCTACGAGGACTCACCCTCGATGTATCAGGCGGTCATCGGCGGACAGGCCGTTGCATGCTTTGAGGACACCCCTATCATGATCACCACAATCGAAGACCAGGGTCTTGACATGAAGGTCGTCGAAGGCACCGCCAACGAGGGTTCACCCTACGGTCTTGCCGTCTTCTCGGATGATGAGCAGGAGCTTCTGGATCTGTTCAACGCCGGACTCGCCAATATCGTAGCCGACGGTACCTACGAAGAGATCGTATCCAAGTATCTCGGAGAAGCGGCGGCAGCTGACGCTGTGGCGTCCTTCGGCACAGCGGCTGAGACTGAAGCGGAGTAAGTCCTGTTATGGGAATGATCATCACAAAATACGGCGCCGTTCTGATGCGTGCCATGGGCCAGACTCTGCTTCTGGCCCTTCTTGGACTGTTCTTTGCCTGCATTATCGGCATGATCTTCGGTCTTATGAGCGTGATCAGGAACAAGCCCTGCAATATCATCGCTATGATCTTCGTAGATGGAATCCGCGGCGTTCCCATGATCGTGCTGGCCTATTTTATCTATTTCGGCATACCGTATCTGCTGAACAACACCTTTAAGATCGGGGTGACCCTGTCCGCACTGCAGGCGGGCACTATCTGCCTGGCCCTCAACTGCGGTGCCTACATGGCAGAGATCATCCGGGCCGGCATACAGGCAGTAGATATCGGCCAGATGGAGGCAGCCAGGTCACTGGGACTGCCCTACTGGAAGAGCATGCGCCGTGTTGTGCTGCCTCAGGCTATTCGCATGATGATCCCCAGCATTATCAACCAGTTCATCATCACACTGAAAGACACATCCATCCTGTCCGTAATCGGATTCCCGGAGCTTGTCAACCGCGCCAAGGGCGTGGTCGCCAACACCTTTATGTCCTTTGAAACATGGGGCATCGTAGCCGTAATGTATCTTATCGTGATTCTGGCTCTGTCCAGATGCGCGAAAATTCTGGAGAGGAGGCTGAATCATGACAGATAAGACGCCATATACAATGTCCGAAAGCAAAGATGCCGGCGTGTATACTCCGGACGGCGGACACAAAAGCAGCGGAAATGTCAAAATTCATGTTTCCCATCTTCAGAAGGTCTTCGGAAAGCTTGAGGTTCTGAAAGACATCTCCACCGATATTTATGAAGGCGAAGTGGTAGTGGTCATCGGTCCCTCCGGCAGCGGCAAATCAACCTTCCTCAGGTGCCTTAACCGGCTGGAAGAGATCACCGGAGGGATCGTTGAGGTCGACGGCGTCGATATCGTCGGGAAGAAGACTGACATCAACAGGGTTCGGGAGCATGTAGGCATGGTGTTCCAGCATTTTAACCTGTTCAACAATCTTAACGTTCTGGACAACCTGACCCTGGCGCCGGTGGAACTGAAAAAGGCCTCCAAAGAGGAGGCCCGCTCAGACGCTGTACGGATGCTGGCGAGGGTAGGTCTGGAGGACAAGGCCGGAGCTTACCCGTCCCAGCTCTCCGGCGGGCAGAAGCAGCGCGTGGCCATAGCCCGGGCTCTGTGCATGCATCCGGATATCATGCTCTTTGACGAGCCGACCAGCGCGCTGGATCCGGAGATGGTAGGCGAGGTGCTGCAGGTCATGAAGCAGCTTGCCGCGGAAGGCATGACCATGGTCATAGTCACTCACGAGATGGGCTTCGCCAGGGAGGTGTCCGACCGGGTACTGTTCATGGACGGCGGCTACATCGTTGAGGAGGGAACGCCCCAGGAGGTGATCCTCAACCCGAAGGAGCCGCGGACGAAGGATTTTCTTGATAAAGTGCTTTAAAGAAAACCTTTCACGGCCTCAGCCCCTTTATATATTCATCCAGCTTCAGGAACTGCCTCCGGGCAGCTTCTTCCCATTCTGTAAGCTTTTCTTCAAGGTTCCGCTCTTCCTCAAGAGAGCTCCAGACCTGATTTGCGTCCCACGAGGCGTCTGTACGCAGATCATAGCTTGAGTCCGGGCCGAAGCCGCCCAGGTCGGCAAGCAGACTCTGGATCTTGTCCCCGTAGATCACCGGGAATACTTTCTGCCGGAACTTGAGCGCAAGTATCGTCGCGTGGAATCTGGTGGATACGATATACCTCATGGACGAATATGTCCTGAGAAACCCGTCAAGATCACCGTTATACAGGACGCAGTTCACTTTTGCCCTCTCTTCTTCGCTCAGCATTGAGATCAGCTCATCTGCCGCGTCCGATCTCTCTCAGGCCTTTGATGCTGACCGTTTTCAGTCTGTCTTCCATATCGCGCACCACAGATTTATCCATTGTTTGATGTATACATCTCCGAGTATTGCTCCGTGACTTCTGTGGGCACCTCAAAGTGCTGGAAGTCCTGACGGTCCGTCCAGTCGCCGCCCCACTCAAAGCCTTTCTCAATGAAGAGCTTATAGCACAGATCATCTTTATCTATCTTGTAATCGAAGTCCTGTGTCCTGTCCAGATAAGGCGCTCCGGTGGCAGGCTCGATCACTTCTTCCGTAGTGCCGTCGTCATTCGTCACGAATTTGTGGTACGGATTGTACAGAGTGTTGATATCCACTGCCATTCCAAGTCCGTGTTTTGATATCTTGTTCGTATGCGATATGAATCTGAAGTTAAAGCAGGATGAGTTATTGTCACGCATCATCGTCTCATCGTCAGCCATATAGTTATCCGGAAGCACCATCCGCTCTATGGGATAATCCGCGTCATACAGCTTCTCAAAGATCTCCAGTACATCTTCAGCGATAAGCTTGTGCACGACCATTTCCCCCTGATGGGTATTACCGTCCTTATCCTTATGAAGAACCAGCAGATAGCGGAGGTCTTCGCGCGGGACAATACAGTCCTCTTTATAAGTATTGCCCCTCTTCATTCTCTCGAACAGATCATCCGAGATCTCATGGACAGAAAAGCCTTCCCTCTCCTCTATGGATTCCGTCTCCGTTTCAGCCGCCGAGCCCATGGCGATTGAGGCCGGTATGACAGAAACCGCGGCTATGATCGCCGCAGCCAGCAGCTTCCTTGCAATCTTCCTTGAAAACATAGAATTCCTCCGAATATATTACTTCAATCCGTCAAGCGCCTTCTTGTCAGTGATCACCCTCTGGAGCTCCGAGGGCTCCGGAAAACTCCGGCACCAAAGTCTCTATATCCACAAGCCACGGTCTGCTGTCGCCCACAGAGATTCTGAGCTGATCGTGGGATTTTCCTTTTCCGACTGGTGTTATGTACCAGTTGTCCTTAACCTTATATTTTTTGCAATAATGTCCATATTTCCTTTGC
>DFHY01000125.1:0-2687 GCA_002371345.1 Lachnospiraceae bacterium UBA3711 | reverse complement strand
TATAGTCAACGTCAAAATACTTTTGACGTTGACTATTGCTACAGGTTCTTACTTGGTCGCTATGTCAAACTCATCAAAGATATACTGAATATACTGATTCAGTTCCCTCTGAACATTGCCAAAATCCGTTTCCTTGCACTCGGCCGAGATCTGGAGAGTTGCAGCCCCTCCGCCGATCGCGATGACCCCTCTGTAGACAGGGCCGCTGATAATACCCGGAACAGTCTCTTTGATCTTCGGAAGCCGCTCGATCAGTACGTCCTCGATCTCTTTCAGCTTGCGGTTAGTTACGACCTTGATCTCAAGATTATACCACGAATTCTCTCTCGTCATATTAAGGACATTCTTGATGTCACGGTTGGCGATGATCTTGATATTGTTGCCGGTCCCGCGGAGCTTGGTCGTCCGGACACCGATCTCAAGAACCTTTCCGCGGTAATTGTTTACCTCGATAATGTCGCCGACCTTGTATTCTCCGTCGATCACTATTGATATTCCTGCCACAATATCCGTGATCAGGTCCTTCGCACCGAGAGAGAGCGCGAACGCCGGCAGAGAGAGCGACGCAAGGAGCGGACCCAAGTCAACGCCTATGTTATAGAGTGCCATATAAACGAACGCTATCACGCCGCCATATGTGAGCAGGTTCTGGGCCAGGCGGCAGAACGTCTCTCCCTTTGAACCCAGGGAGGCGCTTATAATACGAAGAATGATCTGCAGCACCGTCACCACGATGGTAACCTGGACGAACAGGATCATGACACTGGTGAATGAAAACAGGTTGAGTCCCTTTGTCCAATGGCCGTGCATAACAAAGCTCATCAGGGAGCCCTTGTCTGTATCACCGACCATATACCGGATTCCAAGAATCGCAATCGCCGCGATAATGAGAATCTTCAGCGTTGCCATCGCGTTATGCACCGGAGTCCTCAGGCCGTTCCTTGACAGGCTGATCCGGAGTTTCTTACTGGTATCCTCTATAATATCGGTGTCGCTTTCGGAGTCGTCCACGATATTCATAGGATCATCCAGTACTTCTCCCACCTTAGACCAGTGTTCGAAGCTCTTCCTGTAGCCGATCAGCATAAACCCGATCACAACAGTAAGGAGGATAAAGGCCGCCGCCGCCGCGATGATGGCGTACCACAAAACGTTCTTATAGATGTGCGACTGCTCCGCGGCATAGTAATATACCTTGCCGTCGACTTCCTTACTCTCGCCGTAGCAGGATTTGCCGCTCAAGGCGAAGAAATCCCTGTAGCTGTCAGTGATCCCTTCCTCCGGAAGGCCCAGCGACACAGCATTTCTGCCGACCATGCCGCTCTTGCTGGAGTTCACGATCGTCTTCTTCTCCGGATCCACGGAGAACGCAAAGGATCCTTCGGCTACAAGACTCTTCATGACGTCGTTCATCGGTTCCAGATTGTCCGCGGTCAGCTTCTTCTTCGGCACCGCGATCAGGAGAGCCCCGTATTTTCCGGGATCTTCCGCCAGTTCCAGACGCACGCCGATCAGAGCGTTCGTCAGTCCTGTTTCTTCATCTTTCGCTACATCATGAGTGACTACAGGTATTCCCTTCAGCAGCCGCCGGAACTCATAAGTTGAAGACTCCGCAGTTTTGCCGAGAACCAGGTCTACGTACTTGGAGCTGCTTACAACCTCCTTCCCGCTGTTGTCATAGATCATGATATAGTCAGCGTCGATAAGGTCATTGAATTCCTTCAGCGTCTCGGGGTCCGCAAGCATCGGATTATCTGACAGAACCTTTGCGATCACCTCCGCATATGACACATAGGTGTTTTTCACTTCCTCTATCGTCTTTGACTTCTGAGTCGTGCTCTCCTTGACCCTCTTCTCCATGACACTCAGGGAGTTCTCAACGTTATTGCAGACATTGAGCAGCCTGAAGAGTGACAGGAACAGCGCTGCGACAGCAATAATGACAGCGCAGCCGATGGCGATCATCGAAAACGCTTTCTTGGCCATTTTTCCCAGCCTGAATTCCTCCGCCTGCTCATTATTCAGGCAATAATGCCGCACAAGACGGAACGCTGAGAAAAACCAGACCAGAAGCACAATACCGATCACGAAGAACGCGCCCAGCACGATCGAAGTCTGCTCATACGTCATATTGATGAGTTTGGAGTTGGGAACCAGATATACCAGATACGCGCCGCCCCCAAGCAGCTGGGTGTCTTTTACTCTCTGAATATATACACTGTAAAGATCGTCTCCCACCTTCAATATGTTAGTGTGATTCACCAATGTTTCCGCGTCAAGTGAGGCGGTGTCCTCAAACGACTTCTCAAGCATCCCCGCCTTTATTCCGTAGTCCTCGCCTGTCCTGCCGTCATTTCTCAGATCATCAGAAATATACATCAGGGAATGAGTGCCGTCCTCCCCTTCCTGGTCGGAAAGGAGCATAATCTTGATCTCAAACGCACTCTCGACAGACTTCACGTTGCTCTTGACATCATAGCGGCTGGAAGAGCGCTCTTCCATGGCGGATAACGGTTCGCTTTCTATATAGTAAGCATCGCCCTTGATCCTGCTGTACTCTACGACATAACCACTGGCCTGCTCATCATCGCCGCTCTGCGTATCCCCGCTGTCCTGCTCAGCCCCGCCGGCCGGCACGTTCTCGCCGTCCTGCTCAGTCTCGCCGGTCTGTCCGCTCACGCCTCTCT
>DFHY01000091.1:2787-3989 GCA_002371345.1 Lachnospiraceae bacterium UBA3711 | reverse complement strand
CCGACGGAGATCTTTCTCTTCTGCGCGATATAGATGCGCACAGACTGATTGACGCCCGGCGCCAGCTCATCGCCGTTCTCGCGTGTAAACACTTTGGCGGCAACGACTATTCCGTATTCTCCATGAGGCACCTTCAGTGAAGTGTCGCGAACCTCTCTGGCCTTCTCACCGAAGATCGCGCGGAGAAGCCTCTCCTCCGCAGTGAGCTCCGTCTCACCCTTCGGGGTAACCTTTCCGACAAGGATATCTCCGGCACGGACCTCTGCGCCGATGCGGATAATTCCTCTCTCGTCGAGATCCTTCAGGGCTTCCTCGCCGACGCCCGGCACATCCCTGGTAATCTCCTCCGGTCCGAGCTTCGTGTCGCGGGACTCAGCCTCATACTCCTCAATATGAATGGAAGTGTAGACGTCGTCCATGACCAGGCGCTCGCTCAGAAGAACAGCGTCCTCATAATTGTAGCCTTCCCATGTCATGAATCCGATCAGCGGATTCTTGCCGAGCGCGAGTTCTCCGTTCGAGGTCGACGCTCCGTCCGCGATGACATCTCCAGCCTCGACACGGTCGCCCTTGAACACGATCGGCCTCTGGTTGTAGCAGTTGGACTGGTTGCTGCGCACAAACTTGCGCAGATGGTACTCTTCCCTGCCGCCTTCGTCCGTCTGAACCACGATGCGGTTGGCCTCGGAGCGGATAACCGTTCCGGAATGATTCGCTATAACGCAGACGCCTGAGTCAACAGCGGCCTTAACCTCCATGCCGGTGCCTACAGCCGCAGCCTCTGTAGTCAGAAGCGGAACAGCCTGTCTCTGCATGTTGGATCCCATCAGAGCGCGGTTAGCGTCGTCGTTCTGAAGGAACGGAATCAGGGCCGTAGCGACCGAGAACACCATCTTCGGCGAAACGTCCATGTACTCGAACATCGCCTTCGGATACTGCTGAGTCTGGTCGCGGAAACGTCCTGACACGTTCCTGTGGCGGAAATGTCCTTCCGCGTCCAGCTCGGTGTTCGCCTGCGCGATATGATAATTGTCCTCCTCGTCCGCCGTCATGTAGACAACTTCATTCGTAACGACCGGGTTCTCCGGATCGGATCTGTCTACCTTACGGTAAGGAGCCTCTACAAAACCGTATTTATTGATTCTGGCATAGCATGCCAGGGAGTTGATCAGTCCGATGTTGGGACCTTCAGGAGTCTCGAT
>DFHY01000091.1:0-2726 GCA_002371345.1 Lachnospiraceae bacterium UBA3711 | reverse complement strand
GGGCACATACGTCCGTAATGCGAATAATGGACGTCTCGGACCTCGAATCCGGCACGGTCTCTCGACAGGCCGCCCGGGCCCAGCGCTGACAGACGCCTCTTGTGCGTCAGTTCAGACAGAGGATTGTTCTGATCCATGAACTGAGACAGCTGGGACGATCCGAAGAACTCCTTCACCGCTGCAGTCACCGGCTTGATGTTGATCAGAGACTGAGGAGTAATGCCTTCAATCTCCTGTGTGGTCATGCGCTCACGCACGACCCTCTCAAGACGGCTCAGGCCGATGCGGTACTGATTCTGAAGCAGCTCGCCCACCGCACGGATGCGGCGGTTGCCAAGATGGTCGATATCATCGCTGTTTCCGACGCCGAACTCAAGATGCATATTATAATTGATGGAAGCGAGAATATCCTCTTCCGTAATGTTCTTCGGGATCAGGTCGTGAATATGGAGCCTGACATCCTCTTTCGCGCTCTCCGCATCAAGCTGTCCGTCCTCTCCGGTATTCCTGTCCAGGAGTTCCTTCAGGTACGGATAATAAACCAGCTCGGTTATGCCAAGCTCCTCAGGATCGCAGTCGATGTAGGATGTGAGGTCGACCATCATGTTGGACAGGACTTTCACATTCCTCTCTTCGGCAGCCAGAACCACACAGCGCACAGCCGCGTTCTGGATCCGGTCAGCCATCTCCTTCGTCACCTTCTCGCCCTGGGCGGCAAGGATCTCTCCGGTAGAGGCATCCACTACGTCCTCCGCCAGCACATGTCCGGCGATACGGTTTCTGAGCAGCAGCTTCTTGTTGTACTTATAACGCCCAACCTTGGCAAGGTCATAGCGCCGCGGATCGAAGAACATGCCGTGGATCAGGCTCTCCGCGCTCTCCACCGCGAAAGGCTCGCCCGGACGGATCTTCTTGTACAGCTCGCGCAGGCCGCTCTCATAATCGTTGCTCTCATCCTTCTCAAGAGTGGCAAGGATCTTGGGCTCTTCGCCGAACAGCTCCAGAATCTCCGGATTCGTCCCCACTCTCAGGGCGCGGATAAGCGTCGTGACAGGAACCTTACGGGTCCGGTCCACACGCACGTAGAATACGTCATTTGAATCTGTCTCATACTCGAGCCAGGCTCCCCGGTTCGGTATGACGGTGCATGAATACAGAGGCTTACCAAGCTTATCACGGGTAATTCCGTAATAAATGCCAGGGCTTCTCACAAGCTGGCTGACGATGACACGCTCGGCGCCGTTAATCATAAATGTGCCAGTGTCCGTCATCAGCGGCAGATCTCCCATGAAGATCTCATGCTCGCTGATCTCATCGCTCTCCTTATTATGAAGTCTCACCCTTACCTTGAGAGGAGCCGAATAAGTAGCGTCCCTCTCCGCACACTGCTCTATGGTGTACTTGACATCATCCCTGTAGAGATGAAATGAGGTAAATTCAAGGCTGAGCTTTCCGCCATAGTCCTCAATAGGGGAAATATCGGCAAAGGCTTCCTTGAGTCCATCCGTCAGGAACCATTCATAAGAGTTCTTCTGAACCTCTATCAGGTTCGGCATCTGAAGGACTTCCTCGTTTCTCTGGAAGCTCATCCGCATGCTCCTGCCAGCCTTAACCGGGCGAATTCTGTTTTTCTCCATTAACTGTTCACCTCTGTACTTTCTGCTGCCTGCTCACATATGTTTCAGGGCGCACTAACCCCACAACGCATAGTCATAGACGATAATGCAACGTACAGAATACCACCCCGGCAGTCAACTGTCAAACACTTTCTTCATCTGTCTTCAAAGCTGTCTTCAAAGCTGTCTTCAAAGATTGTCAGGAAAGAGCTCAGCCGCATGCTGCTTCAGCGATTAAACAATATTAATCGGTACTGTCCTGAGCCTTCCCGTTAAAATAGATGCCAACGCCTTCCTTGAGTCCGCGTGCTCTCATGGCGCAGGCCTCCTGTGAGTGATCGCTTGCCCCGTCGCCCACTTCTATATCAACGCTCGGAATTGTCGAATATGACGTCTGCGTCAGGTCCATCGGAAGAGTCCCGTCACCGAAGAGCCAGAATCCTTCGGCCTCCAGTCCCTGAACCAGCGCCTGCCCGAGCGCCATATGCTCCTGCCAGTGTGAAGCCACCGGCTCCATCTGCCTGTAGGACGCCACGTCCGGAACCGAGCAGAAGTACACGCCCTTGTCCGACTGCGTACTGTCAAAATGTATCGCTATGTGAATGTCGGCGCAGTTATTCGCCATGACGGTTCTGGCTATGTTGTCAAGCTGTACATCATCGCTCTCTCTGATCATCAGCACGTCATAGCCGTCCTGCAGGAGATACTCCTTGAGTGCCATGGCGGTCATGAGCGTCGCAGAGGCTTCGGGAGTTCCGTCCGCAAATGCCATGCCTGACGAGATCGCCGTTGAATACACAGCGCCCTCAGCATTCGTCCCCCCGGTAACCTTCGGCGTACCGTCAGGATGACTCATAGTCTGGTAGTTGGAGCCGCCGGCAGTGCCATGCCCGGCATTTACGCAGACCGTAAAGTTCTTTCTCCCGGGAGCTTCCATGCTCCCACCGGCACGGTACAATACCGCCTGGCCGGAGTGAATCTCAGAAGCGGAGGCATACAGCCAGCTCTCATCATAGTTCACCGTCTCGCCCGCTGAAGGCACTTCCATCAGGTTGCCAGTCATCACCTGGGCCTCCTCTCCCATCGCAGGATGGGCTGCCGCTGCAAATG
>DFHY01000066.1:12243-33827 GCA_002371345.1 Lachnospiraceae bacterium UBA3711 | reverse complement strand
GGCACGGGTTATGCGGAAGATCAGGAACAGGCTCTCGGATCAGGAGCAGGCTGTCTGCAGAAGAGGACACAACGCAAAGCCCGCGCATAAGGCAAAAAACGCTGATATGGATGATTACCTTGATGCGACGGCTTTCGAGTGTCTGATAGGATATCTGTACCTTGACGGCCAGTACGACAGGATCATGGAGCTGGTGCGTGACGAAGTCTGAAGCCTGATATGTGCGATACTCTGGCAGATTACGAGAATGCGGAGCGCAGACCTGCGAAGCAGCGAAGCGATCCGTACAACATAATTGAGGATAAAAGGCACTTTTGCCCCGACATCTTCATATCGATAGGTGAATATATGGAATCGGAATACAGAGACAGCGAACAGGAAAAGGATGAGAAGGAATCCATGCTCGAGGGACGGAACGCGATAAGGGAGGCTTTCCGTGCGGGAAGCACGATAGACAGGCTGTACGTTCAGGACGGATTGAAGGACGGCCCGGTGATGGATCTTGTCCGCCGGGCTAAGAAAGCCGACGCGGTTGTAGACTATGTCACAAAGGAGCGCCTTGACAGGATGTCGCAGACAGGCCATCATCAGGGCGTTATCGCACACGCGGCGGCCTATGAGTATGCGCAGGTTGAGGATATTCTGAATAAGGCGAAGGAAAAGGGTGAGAGCCCGTTTGTCTTTGTGTTGGACGGAATCGAGGATCCTCATAACCTTGGCGCTATTATCCGTACAGCCAATCTGTGCGGCGCCCACGGCGTGATCATACCCAAGCGGCGAAGTGCCGGCCTGACCGCGGCAGTGGCAAGGGCAAGTGCCGGCGCCGTCAGCTATACACCGGTGGCGCGTGTAAGCAATCTGTCTCAGACTATTGAAGAGCTGAAGCGAGCCGGGCTGTGGTTCGTGTGCGCTGATATGGACGGTGATATCATGTATGATCTCAACCTCACCGGGCCGCTGGGAGTTGTCATCGGCTCGGAGGGCAGCGGAGCCCACAGGCTTATCAGGGAAAAGTGTGACATGGCAGCGTCGATCCCGATGAGGGGAGATATAGACTCCCTGAACGCCTCAGTGGCCGCGGGAGTTCTGGCTTACGAGATCGTGCGCCAGAGGATGGGAAGATAAGACGTGAACTTGACGGCCGCATATTGCGATGTTGGGGTCAAAAGTACCTTTTGCCCCCAACTATGATGTACGGATCGCTTCGTTGCTGCGCAACTTCCGCGCTCCTCGGCCACTCCGCACTCCGCGCTCGGTGCGCGAGGGTGCTGCTTGCCAGTGGCAAGCGTATAGCACCGACCGAGCCGGAAGGCGAGACCCAGCGGACGCGGTGCGCGCGACTCAGCAAGCTTGCCTCGGCTTCAGGGCTTTTGACCTTTACATCATACTGTAATACTGTAAAATGTGCTTGATTGCGTATGATGGTATGTGGTATCATGTCATTTGTGCCGCATGGCGGCATTTTATCTGAACGGACAAGGAGTAACAGGTTATGAAGATCTTTTTGACGATTATTTTTCTGGCGGTTTGCGTCGGGCTGACGGTGATCGTACTGATGCAGGAAGGTAAGGCTGCCGGACTTGGTTCCATCGGAGGTATCGGCGATTCCTATTGGGGAAAGAACAAGAGCAGATCGATGGAGGGCAATCTTGTAAGGTTTACAAAGTTCCTCGCGGCGGCTTTTCTGATTCTTGCGCTGGCGCTGAACATGATTCCGGATTCATCGTCATCTTCTTCAAACGTACAGCCGGTGGCTGTTGAGACGGAGAGTACGACAGAGAACTCAGGTGCTCAGACTGAAGCTCAGACAGCAGAGAAGGCCGGCGAACAGACTGAGGTCAGGTCAGCGGTGGTATCGACCGAATCCGAGACGAATGCCTGAATAGTTAATCCGAGACGAATACTTAAAAAGTAATTGACACGGATTCTGCGCTGTGGTAGAATCCGTGTCGTTGACGAAATTGTCAATAAGCTGCTGTGGCTCAGTCGGTAGAGCGTCACATTGGTAATGTGGAGGTCACCGGTTCGATTCCGGTCAGCAGCTTTTTATTATGTCCAGAGATCCGGGGTTGACAAAACTCCGGTTTTTTTATATTCTCTTTTTATCTAAAACATCTTTTATAATTGTACATAGATCACAATTTCTTTTTGTGATATTATGCTGCCGCATATGGCAGCTTCTGATTGTACTATCTCCATGGAATTTATGAACAGAGACATTCTGCAGCAGGGTCAGGGCTATTATCGTGCCGATCATTCCGGGACTTATATCACGGAAACCGGTGGGACGAGGTTTTGATCTTTCTGCTCCGGGAAAGGGGGCTCTATAATGTACAGCACTGTAGTATCCGCATCAATCAGCGGTATTGAGAGCCGCAGGGTGATCGTCGAAGCGGACGTTTCAGAAGGACTTCCAACTTTTGCGCTAGTGGGCTTTCTGGCGTCTGAGACACGTGAAGCGGCGGAGAGAGTGCGGACTGCCCTTCGAAACAGCGGAGTAAGGCTGTCGCCTCAGCATGTCACCGTTAATCTGGCTCCTGCGGCTTTCCACAAGGAAGGGGCCCATTTCGATCTTGCGATAGCAGTCGCTCTCATGGGAGGATACGGATTCTTTCCTCAAAGAGCGCTCGACAGCGTTATGCTTCTCGGGGAACTGAGCCTGGACGGGTCTATAGGGTCTGTGAGGGGCGTTCTTGAGATAGTGTCGCACGCGAAGGAATATGGCTGCGGGACAGTAATAGTTCCTGACGATAATCTTGCGGAGGGTTCTGTAATCCGGGATGTGACGGTACTTGGCGCCGGGAATCTGAATCAGGTCATTCATTTTCTGGCTGAGCGTTCGAATGAAAGATGTTATCCGATGAAGGAGTCCTCCTATGAACCGCCGCTGATAGAGCCGATGCCGCTACGGTCAATGAAGGCCGTTATCTCAAAGACCATGAAAGGGCAGGATAGTGGTTTCGGCGCTGATTTTTCCCAGATCCGCGGACAGCTGCTCATGAGGAGGGCGGCGGAGATCGCGGTGAGCGGCTTTCATAATCTGCTCATGATCGGTCCGCCGGGCGCCGGGAAGAGCATGACCGCGAAGTGTATAAGATCTATACTTCCAAAAACAAGCATGGAGGAAGCCCTTGAGATCACCAAGATTCATTCAGTGGCGGGGACACTTCCGGACGGAACAGGCCTTATGACTGCGCGTCCGTTCAGGGCGCCGCACCACACGGTGACTCCGGCGGCATTATGCGGGGGAGGGAAAGCCCCTGAGCCCGGGGAAATATCGCTCGCGCACCGCGGGATACTCTACCTCGACGAGCTGCCGGAGTTCAACCGGACCACCCTTGAGATGCTCCGCGGCCCTCTCGAGGACGGATGCATACGCATAGCGAGGATAACAGGAACTTACACATTTCCGTCAGAGTTCATGCTGGTTGCTTCGATGAATCCGTGCCGATGCGGATATTTTCCAGACCGCTCGCGGTGCACCTGTACGAATGCGCAGATAAGGGCATACCTGTCGCGGATCAGCATGCCTCTGCTTGACAGGATCGACATGTGCGTTGAGGCACGGCGAGTCAATTATGAGGAACTGACATCCGTATCGTGCGGTGAGAGTTCAGCTGAGATAAGAAAGAGGGTTACGGCGGCGCGCGCTGTCCAGGACGAGCGGTACCGCGGGACAAAATACAGGTTTAACGCGGATCTGGATTCGGAGGCAGTCAGGAAATACTGCGCGCTTGATGATGAATGCCGGAAGATGATGAGCATGGTCTATGAGAACATGCACCTTACGGCAAGATCATATACACGTATCCTGAAGACGGCCCGCACTATAGCGGACCTTGATAATGCGCCGGCAATAAGACCGGAGCATCTGACAGAAGCGGTGTCGTACAGGGCTGTTGACCGTAAATACTGGGAGAGTGCGATGCGTCCGGCATGAAAAACAGAACAGGAGAGAGGATAAAACATGGATATCAGGACAGAGGAAAGGGACATAAAAAGCATGGAACGTTACTGGATGTGGCTGTGCAGCTGCCCCGGACTGTACAGGCAGGAGATAGCAGGGCTGATAAGCTATTTTCATGATCCGAAGGCCCTGTATGAGGCGAAGACAAGGGAGCTTATCCGCTGGAAGAGGCTTGCGGATGACGAGACTGTAAAGTGGGTGAATTCCCTTATTGACTATAAGGACCTTGTGACAGTGGCGGAGGCCGAGGAGAAACTGAAGAATAGAAGGCTGCATTTTGTCAGCCGCCAGTCTCCGGCATTTCCGAAGAAGCTTATCAACCTCCCGGACTGCCCGTATGGACTGTTCTACCGCGGAAAACTGCCTGACCCGGACAGACCGTCCGCCGCCGTCGTCGGCGCGAGACAGTGCAGCAGTTACGGAAAGCAGATGTCAGTAGTGCTTGGACAGGCTCTTGCGGAAGAGGGGTATCAGGTAATCAGCGGGATGGCCTCCGGAGTCGATTCAACGGCACAGAGCGCCTGTGTATCGTCGGGAGGCAGTTCATACGCTGTCCTGGGCTGCGGCGCTGACGTATGCTATCCTCCGGAAAATGCGAGTCTGTATGAGCATCTGGAGGCAAGCGGCGGGATCATATCAGAATATTCGCCGATGACGCCGCCTCTCAGACATCATTTCCCTATGAGAAACAGGATTATCTCGGGAATGTCCGACGCTGTGATTGTGGTGGAGGCACGGGCCAGGAGCGGATCGCTTATCACAGCGGATCTGGCTCTGGATCAGGGGAAGGAGGTATACGCGGTTCCCGGCCGTTACAACGATCTGCTCAGCTACGGATGCAACCGTCTTATAGAGCAGGGAGCCGGAATTGTCCTGTCAACCGACAGCCTGCTGGAGAATCTTGCTCTTACGCTTGATCTCAAGAGAGTATCTCCGGGTACGGATGAGACCGTCAGGCAGGTTCCGGCAGATATGGAAGAGAATGAGATGAAGGTATATACAGCGCTTAATTTCGACGCGAAGAGCATAGATGAGATTGCTTCGGAGGCGGGGCTGACTCTTCTTCAATCTATGAGAGCGCTTTTGAATCTGCAGCTGAAGAACCTGGCGGTTGAGGTATCAAAGAACAGGTACATCGTAAAGATGGCCTCATGACTCCCTGCTGCCATCTGTGGTTTCAGCTGTATGAAGGCGCTGCCATGCAGGGAGAAGGGCCAATCCGGGGTACGGGCAAAGAGGCCGTCATGTTTTTTTCACTGTCAAAGAAGCCGTCATGTTTTTTCACTTGCCTGAATGGGGAATTTGAGCGATAATATGAAAATTGCAGCGTCGGCGGGCTCAATATTTCGTCACGCTCCGGGCTCATTTCCACAGACGGCTGAATGGACAGCGTCAGAGCGGGATGATCGTCAGACTGCCTGGACGCGATATCAGCCGGCACTGCCTTACACGGAAACAGGAAAGGAAACACTAATCATGGCGCAGCACCATTACCTTGTGATTGTTGAGTCTCCGACTAAGGTTAAGACTATAAGCAAGTTCCTCAGCAGGAACTACACGATCATGGCTTCATCGGGCCATGTCAGGGATCTGCCGAAGAGCCAGCTCGGATTTGACGCGGAACACGATTACGAGCCGAAGTATATAACCATCCGCGGAAAAGGCGATGTCCTGGCGGCACTCAGAAAGGAAGCAAGAAAGGCAGACAAGGTCTATCTTGCGACCGACCCCGACCGTGAGGGAGAGGCGATCAGCTGGCATCTGGTTGCCGCACTCAAGCTGGATCCGGAGAAGACATTCAGGATCACATTCAATGAGATTACGAAGACTGCCGTTAAGGAAGCACTCAAGCATCCGAGACAGATAGATATGGATATGGTTGACGCCCAGCAGACAAGGCGCATCCTGGACCGAATGGTCGGATACAGGATCAGCCCGCTTCTGTGGGCCAAGATCAAGAGAGGGCTCAGCGCGGGACGTGTTCAGTCCGTCGCGCTTAGGATTATCTCTGACAGGGAAGCCGAGATAGCCGAGTTTATTCCGCAGGAGTATTGGACGATAGACGCTGAACTGAGGCCTCATGGCGCAAAGAAGAATCTCACTGCCCAGTACCATGGAACCGGATTGGGGAAGGAGCTGCCTGAAAACAGTGACAGAACACTAGAGATCGAGAAGGCTCTCAGAGACGCGGTGTTTACCGTGACAAGTGTTAAGAAGGGGGAGAGAACCAGGAAAGCTCCTCTTCCTTTTACTACAAGCACACTTCAGCAGGAGGCTGCCAAGGCGCTGAACTTCAGTACGCAGAAGACCATGAGAGTTGCGCAGCAGCTCTATGAAGGAGTCAGGATAAAGGGAGAGGGAACGGTTGGCCTGATCACTTACCTAAGAACCGACTCGACCCGCATCTCAAAGGAAGCTGCCGCTGCGGCTTCCGCATATATATCTGAGCAGTACGGACCGCAGTATGCCGCGTCACAGCCGAAGGCGCAGCCTTCAGGCGGCAGTGCCGAGGGCGGCCAGAGAATACAGGACGCCCACGAGGCGATACGTCCAACAGATATCCGCAGACTCCCGTCCGCGGTAAAGGAGGAGCTGACAAGAGAACAGCTTAAACTGTATGAGCTGATATGGAAACGTTTTACCGGAAGCTGTATGGCTCCGGCCAGGATCGAGACCCTGCAGATAAAGATCACTGCAAAGTCTGATCTTGATTACATGTTTACGACAGGTACTTCAAGAACATTGTTTGAGGGATTCCAGGCAGTCTACAGGGAGAGCGGGAGCGAGGAAGACAAGGTCGTCTCAGGACTCGGCGAACTGAAGGAAGGCGATGAGCTCGAGCTTAAGAAGCTTGATTCACAGCAGCATTTCACGCAGCCTCCGGCGCATTTCACTGAGGCGTCTCTCGTACATACACTGGAGGAGAAGGGCATAGGACGTCCGTCTACCTACGCGCCTACTATCTCAACACTGCTCGCCCGCCACTATGTTACGAAGGAGGGGCGGAGCCTCTATGTGACAGAACTGGGTGAGGCTGTCAACTCCATCATGAAGGGATCTTTCCCGGAGATAGACGACGTTGGATTCACCGCGAACATGGAGTCGCTGCTTGATCTTGTCGCTGAGGGCAAGATGGAGTGGAAGGATATAGTGCGGAACTTCTATCCGGATCTCGAACGTGAGGTACAGCGCGCGGAGGAGACACTCAGCAAGGTGACGATCGCGGACGAGGAGACCGATGTCCTGTGTGATAAATGCGGGCGCAGGATGGTAATTAAGTACGGGCCGCACGGGAAATTCCTGGGCTGTCCCGGATTCCCGGACTGCCGCAACACTATGCCTTACTATGAGAAGGCCGGCGTCAAATGCCCGAAGTGCGGTATGGAGGTCGTACTGAAGAGGTCGCGCAAGGGCAGGAAATACTATGGCTGTGAAAATACTGAGTGTGACTTTATATCGTGGTCAAGGCCGAGTGAGGTTCGATGCCCGAAGTGCGGCGGATGGATGGCGCAGAAGGGTAACCGTATTGTATGCCAGAACAATACCTGCGGATATTCATGCAAAGATGAACATGATTCGTCTAATTAGCACAAATTAATCATGTAAACAATTTATCCTTATGGCGATTTGGGGAATAGAATTTCACAAATTCTTATGATAATATCAATTAACGCAAAATATATCCTGACGTGAAAGAAGTTCTGATCGGGATAAGGTCTGCAGTGCTGTTATGGGGTGGCGCTGCAGACATGACACCAGGGTAGTCAGAATGACGCAGCATCATGGGGAGATGCACAGTTCGTTCCAGGCAGTAATGCCTGGACTGTTTTGTACAGGAGGCAGCTATGAGTGTACAGCTTCTCGATAAGACCAGAAAGATAGGTCAGCTATTGCACAACAATAACTCCAGGAAGGTCGTATTTAATGATATCTGCGCTATACTGACGGATATTCTGGATTCGAACGTCTTAGTTATCAGCCGAAAGGGCAAGATTCTCGGTTCCGGGAAGCGCAGCGATACGCCTGAGCTTGGCGGGATGATATCCGGCCGTGTAGGAGACTTCATTGATCCCATGCTGGATGAACGGTTTCTCGCGATTCTTTCCACAAAGGAAAATGTCAACCTGGAAACACTCGGTTTTACCGGGGAGCAGATTCACCGGTATCAGGCTATCGTCAATCCGATAGAAATTGCCGGCGAGAGACTTGGAACCGTGTTCATGTACCGGACCCGCAGTCCGTATGAGATCGATGACATTATTCTCTCTGAATATGGGACAACTGTCGTGGGACTTGAGATGATGCGGTCCCAGAGCGAGGAGAACGAGGAGGAGAACCGGAAGGTTCAGGTGGTTCAGAGTGCTATAAACACCCTCAGCTACTCAGAACTTGAGGCGATCGTACACATATTCGATGAGCTTGACGGTGATGAGGGTGTCCTGGTGGCGAGCAGGATCGCCGACAGAGTCGGAATAACCAGGTCAGTGATAGTCAATGCCCTCCGTAAGTTCGAGAGCGCGGGCGTGATTCAGTCCAAGAGCTCCGGCATGAAGGGAACTTACATTAAGGTTATGAATGACGCTGTGTATGCCCAGCTTGAAGAGATCCGCAGACAGCAGGAAAACTGACACAAAAGTTTCACAAAACGTGAAAAGGCGAGAAAAAACGAGAAAAACCGAGCATACGCAAGCGATTAACATAAGGCCAGTGAATTATGCATCCCCTGAGGGGTTGCATAATTCTTTTTTTCTGTTATTATGTGTATCGTGATTTAGCACTCAGAATTAAAGAGTGCTAATAAAGAAGATTGAACAGAAACAGGAAATGGAGGCGAGCATTATGAAGTTAGTTCCGTTGGGCGATAAGGTAGTTCTGAAACAGGTTGAAGCGGAAGAGACAACAAAGGGCGGCATCATTCTGGCTGCCAAGGCTCAGGAGAGACCGCAGGAAGCGACAGTTATCGCGGTCGGAGACGGCAGGATCGACGGCAAGGAGATCGTGATGAGCGTCAAGGAAGGCGACAAGGTTGTCTATTCCAAATATGCCGGAAACGAGTTTAAGCTTGGCGATGAGGAGTATATCCTCTGCAAGATGAGCGATATCCTGGCGAAGGTCGAGTAAAGAAACGGAGGTAGAGAATCATGGCAAAAGAACTGAAATATGGCGACGAGGCAAGAGAAGCCCTTCGTATTGGCGTTGACAAGCTGGCGGATACCGTACGCGTTACGATCGGCCCCAAGGGAAGAAACGTGGTTCTGGACAAGACCTACGGAAGCCCGGTTATCACAAATGACGGCGTGACTATCGCCAAGGAGATCGAGCTTGAGGATCCTTTCGAGAACATGGGAGCGCAGCTCATCCGTGAGGTCGCGTCCAAGACAAATGATGTTGCCGGCGACGGAACCACGACAGCTACCGTTCTGGCACAGGCAATGGTCCACGAGGGACTGAAGAACCTGGCGGCAGGAGCGAATCCGATCGTTCTGCGCAAGGGAATGCAGAAGGCGACGGACGCGGTAGTCGAAGAGATCCGCAAGATGAGCCAGAAGGTCAAGGGCAAGGAGCAGATCGCCAAGGTCGCAGCCGTTTCCTCAGGAAATGATGAGGTCGGCACGATGGTCGCGGACGCTATGGAGAAGGTCTCCAAGGACGGCGTCATCACCGTTGAAGAGTCCAAGACCATGAAGACAGAGCTGGATCTGGTAGAAGGCATGCAGTTTGACCGCGGCTATATCTCAGCGTATTTCGCGACAGATACAGAGAAGATGGAAGCTGCTCTCGATGATCCGTATATCCTTATTACAGATAAGAAGATCAGCAACATCCAGGATCTCCTTCCGCTGCTTGAGCAGATCGTCCAGGCAGGCAAGAAGCTTCTTATCATCGCCGAGGACGTCGAGGGCGAAGCGCTCACAACACTGATCCTCAACAAGCTGCGCGGAACATTCTCCGTAGTGGCGGTCAAGGCTCCGGGATACGGCGACAGAAGAAAGGATATGCTCCAGGATATAGCGATCCTGACCGGCGGCACAGTTATCTCAGACGAGGTCGGCCTTGAGCTGAAGAACGCCTCTATCGATATGCTTGGACGCGCGAAGAGCGTCAAGGTCACCAAGGAGAATACCATCATCGTAGACGGACTTGGCGCGAAAGAGGACATCAAGTCCAGAACAGATCAGATCCGCGCACAGATCGAAGAGACGAAGTCTTCCTTTGATAAGGAAAAGCTTCAGGAGAGACTTGCGAAGCTGGCGGGCGGTGTTGCGGTTATCCGCGTAGGCGCCGCGACCGAGACTGAGATGAAGGAAGCCAAGTTCCGTATGGAGGATGCCCTGAACGCGACGAGAGCCGCAGTGGAGGAAGGCATCGTAGCCGGCGGCGGTTCAGCTTACATCCACGCCGCGGCGGCTGTTGCCAAGGCTATGGACAAGCTCAGCGGCGACGAGAAGACCGGCGCGCAGATCGTCCTGAAGGCACTTGAGTCTCCGCTGTACTTCATCGCTGAGAACGCGGGGCTCGCGGGATCAGTGGTCGTCAATAAGGTAAAGGAATCCGCGAAGGATGAAGGGTTCGACGCATACAACGAAGAGTATGTGAATATGGTTGAGGCAGGCATCATCGATCCGGCCAAGGTTACCAGGTCAGCGCTTCAGAATGCAAGCTCCGTAGCGAGCACTCTGCTCACGACCGAAGCGACCGTCGGAACTATCAAGGAGCCGGCACCGGCCGTACCGGCAGCGCCGCAGGGCGGAATGTACTGATCCGCGGATGAGTAAATTGAGATTAACTTACAAAGTGGTCTGGTGGAAACCAGACCACTTTGTTATAATCAGATATATTCTGCCGAAGGTGAAGCAGATAATCCTGATTATGGAGCTTGAAGAGAATGACGGAGGAAGAGAAGAAACATCAGAAAGAGCTGTGGAAGCAGGACAGGGCCAGGGAGCGCCGGGAGGAGTGGGAGAAGATCCGTGCTCTTGGCGCCGGCGCGAGACTCCAATACTTCTGGGATTATTATAAGATCGTACTGGTGATTGTGCTGGGAGCTGTTCTGGCACTGTATTTTATCCTGAATGTGATAAAGGGAGTGCGGACGGATACGCTTCTGTATGTCTGTGTGCTTAACAGCAATGAACTGGATCCGGACACTGAGCTTCTCAGGGAGGACTATATACAGGCCAGGGGCGGTCTCGAAAATATGCAGGAGATGACATTTGACTCATCCCTCTATGTAAACCCTGACGCCAATGGCACATCGCAGGCTGATGTCGCAACGTCCATGAAGATCGCGGCATTTGTCGGCGCAGGCACGGTGGACGCGTTTATCGCTCCGCCGTATGTGACGGACTTTGAGCAGAAGAGCGGAATGTACATGGCGCTTGATGATATCCTTACACAGGATGAGATTCAGAAGCTCGGTTCACAGAACTGCCTGTATTACGCACCGGAACCAGTGGATGAAGATGAATCGGCCAAGAACGGGCCATGGATGCCTGAGACGGAAGATAAGTCCGCAGACGAACACAAGTCAGGGCTGCCCGGTTCGGAGGATGTGTCTGCCGGAGAAAACAAGTCAGATCTCCGGAACGATGCAGGCAGCACGGAAGGAGCTGATACTGCGGTGCGTGCGGATGCATTTGTCCTGAATACGGAAGCCGGGGATGATAAGCATATATACGCTGTCCGCGTCGACCAGGCCGGAGTGTTCGGAAACTATCACATATACAGCGACACGCCGGTTTGGTTTGCTGTCATCGGAAATGCGCCGCATATAGATGAAACCTTGCGGTTTCTGCATTTTCTTCTGGGGAAGAAGGAGGAGAACAACAATGAATGACGGATATGAGGAGATACTTGTAAAGCGCGGAAGAACCGCCGGATCAACGATCATGAAGGCCGCAATTATCGGCATTACCGCTGTGCTTATCGCCGTGGGGATATTCTTCTTCAACCCGATATTCCTGGCAGCCGGACTGGCTCTGGCACTGATTGCCTACTATCTGATCCTGCCGAATTTTGATCTGGAATTCGAGTATCTGTATGTAGGCGGCGACATTGACATAGATAAGATCATGGCCAAGAGAAAGAGGAAGAGGGTAGCTTCATTTTCCAAGGATAATCTTGAGATAATGGCCCCGACCGGAAGCAGTCACCTTGCCCCGTATCTGAATGATCTTAAGGTCAGGGATTATACCAGCATGGATCCGGACGTCCGGACCTGGACGCTGGTTTACGGGTCGGAGAAAGCGAAGGAAGCCGTGTGCCTTGAACTGACAGAAGAGATTGCGAAAGACATGAGAAGGTTTGCTCCGAGAAAAGTATTTTTTGACTGACAGCAGAGTTTAGAGCGGAGGCCGGCCGTTGCGTGCACGGCTTATGTATGCTATCATGTGCGGAAGCCAAAGACAGATAAATATACCGGATATTTACGAAAGGAGAATGCCGCCATATGGGAAAGATCGTAGGTGAAGGAATTACTTTTGATGACGTACTGTTGATACCGGGATACTCGGAGGTGGTTCCGAATCAGATCGATCTGACGACACAGCTGACAAAGACGATTCGCCTGAACATACCTGTCATGAGCGCCGGAATGGATACCGTGACGGAGCACAGAATGGCTATCGCCATGGCCAGACAGGGCGGCATCGGTATTATTCATAAGAATATGTCAATCGCCATGCAGGCGGAGGAAGTAGATAAAGTCAAGAGATCGGAGTTCGGTGTCATCACGGATCCCTTCTACCTCAGGCCTGACAACACGCTTCAGGAAGCGGAGGATCTGATGCATAAGTACCGCATCAGCGGTGTTCCGATCGTTGACAGGGACGGCAGGCTCGCCGGAATCATCACGAACCGCGATCTTAAGTTCCAGGAGGATCTGTCCAGAAAGATATCACAGGACATGACCTCTGAAAACCTTGTCACGGCGCGCGAGGGAATCACCCTGGAAGAGGCCAAGAAGGTACTTGGAAAAGCCAGGAAGGAGAAGCTTCCGATCGTGGATGAGGACGGGCGTCTGAAGGGCCTGATCACGATCAAGGATATAGAGAAGAATATCAAGTACCCGAACTCCGCGAAGGACTCGCAGGGCCGGCTTCTGGTCGGCGCTGGCGTAGGCGTGACGATGGATGTGCTTGAGAGAGTCGGTGAACTGGTGAAGGCTCATGTAGATATTGTCGTAGTAGACAGTGCCCACGGTCATTCCGCGAATGTGCTGCGTGTGGTAGGCATGATTAAGGAGAAGTTCCCGAATCTACAGGTGATAGCCGGAAATGTCGCTACTGCGGAGGGCACGGAGGCCCTGATTCGCGCCGGCGCAGACTGCGTTAAGGTGGGAATCGGCCCGGGATCGATCTGTACTACACGTGTTGTTGCGGGGATCGGCGTTCCGCAGATCACCGCTGTTATGAATGCATATGAAGCGGCCGACAAGCATGGCATCCCGATCATAGCTGACGGCGGCATCAAGTATTCGGGAGATATCACCAAGGCGATCGCGGCAGGCGCAAATGTGTGCATGATGGGCTCACTGTTTGCCGGATGCGACGAGGCTCCCGGAGACTTCGAACTGTATCAGGGAAGGAAATACAAGGTCTATCGCGGAATGGGATCAATATCGGCGATGGAGAACGGATCAAAGGACCGTTATTTCCAGACGAACGCGAAGAAGCTTGTGCCTGAGGGAGTTGAAGGCCGGGTGGCGTATAAAGGGTCAGTGGAAGACTCTATCTTCCAGCTTATGGGAGGCCTCAGATCCGGCATGGGATACTGCGGCGCTCAGGATATAGAAACCCTCAAAAAGAACGGAAGATTCACCAAGATCACCAGTGCCGCGCTCCGGGAGAGCCATCCGCATGATATCCATATCACAAAAGAAGCGCCGAACTACACAGTTGAGGATGACATCGGATAAGGGCTTCCAACGGCAGGCCTGCAATAAAGAGCTTAATGAGAGAATAGTATGACCGATAGGGAGCAGACCCTTACGGCAGGATCAGATAAATGGACACAGAACAGGAAAAAGATAACCGGGGGCCGGCGCCGCGAAGGCTGACTCCCTATGAACAGTATCTTCAGCAGAAGAGAAAACGGCGCACCGGAAGAATTATCTTCTGGGTTATTGTAGTAGAGGCAGTTTGTCTGATCCTCGGCGCGATTGTGCTCTTTATGCCAAAGGATGATCCGGAGATTGATGATCTTATCAACAAGAAAATAACATTCAACTATGAGACGGAGACAGACCGTGTCGTTACTTTCGGTCTGGCTGTGCCGAAGCCGAATATCGATGTGCAGCTCCTGACGATCAATGACTGGTCGAGGCCCGGAATTGCCGTAAACGATATCAAGAAGATCGTCATTCACTACCTGGGGAACCCTGAGACCTCAGCGCAGGAGAACCGTGATTATTTTGAGAGCCTGAAGGACCTTCAGGACACCTATATGAGCGCGAACTATGTGGTAGGAACAGAGGGCGAGATCATCCAGTGCGTCCCTGACGGAGAGGTCGCCTGGGCTTCCAACAAAGCTAATTACTATTCTATCTCGATTGAGAACTGCCATCACGATACGAGCGGACGATTCACAGACGCTACATACTGGGCGGATGTACATCTTGTTGCCTATCTGACCGAAAGATACGCGCTGGACCGCGATGACATTATCAGACACTATGATGTCACAGGCAAGGACTGCCCCCTGTGGTATGTGGAGCATCCTGACGAGTGGGAGAAGTTCAAGGACGATGTCATGACTTACCGTGAGGAGTGCAGGACACTGCAGCGGGAGATGGTTGATGAACTGCTGCACGGTGAAGATGTGGACGAGACGGAGAAGGATGTTCTCAGAGAGTATCTGGACAGCTTCAAGGAAGAGACGGTTGTCGAGATGGAGACCTCCAATCAGGATCTTTGGGAGGATCTTAAGAAGCGGGCTGAGCAATATGGAGATCACTGACAAATGGCAAGATTAGAGCAGCTGATAGAACAGATCAGGAAGGACAGGGATGTCAGGCAGAACCTGATTGAGATCCGCCAGAACATATCTGACGAATCTCTGCGAAGGCAGTTCATGAATCAGGTAAGGGGAGACTATGGGCTTTTCCTGGAACTGCTGGAGCATGAAGATCCTAAGGTCCGCAGAAATGCCGCGCTTATTCTCGGAATGACGCGGGATGAAAATGTCCTTCCGGCGCTCTTTGAAGCATGGGAAGCAGAGGAAACTCTGTTTGTGCGCGAGGACTACCTGAAAGCGGCAGAGTCAATGGACTACAGAGATTACCTGCCGCGGCTGTATGAACGCATACATGAGCTTGAAGACAGGATGAGCGGGACATCTGAAGATGCCGGATCTGACGCGGAAAAAGATTCAGAACAGCGAGGCACTGAGACAAAGAGCCGTGATGCTGAAAAGTCCGGGTCAGGGGATGCCGGTGACAGACATGGTTCTGATGCTGAGAACTATGGATCAGAGGATGCCGGTGACAGACAAACTGAACAAAAGAGTTCACTTTGGGATAACGACAAGCACCTTCTTGCTGAACTGTCCAGGCTGCGCCATATGACTGCCAGATATGAGAAGCACAGGCGGCATCATTTTATAAAAATGAACCCGGCTCCGGAGATTCTTCTCCGGACTAATGTCCTGCACGTAGGCGCGACAGCAGGGCAGATCAGGAGCGGTACTGTTCACGCCATGCGGGGAGGAGTGCATGTCAAGGGAGGCGACCTTCATGAGATTCTGAAGGTCAGAACCTGGAACGAATGCCTGATGCCGATCCCGGGCGCAAGGCCGGTCTCAGGTGATGAGAAGATGATAGCCTCCAGGCTGAGAGATCTGAAGATCGGTAATTACCTCAGCTACCTTCATGAGGACAACGGGCAGCCTTTCCGTTACAGGATTGAACTCAAGAGCCCGTCTGTTCCGCGAGAGAAGAGAGGAGAGTATATCAGACGGATTGCATCCAGGCTTGATGTGCTTGAGAAAGGAAAGCTTCTGAACAGCGAGTCCGATTATGAGGTGGAGCTTAGGCTGATTGAACGCGGGGATCACAGCCTGATCCCTATGCTGAAGCTGTTTACTCTGCCTGATACACGATTCGCTTACCGAAAGGAGACGACAGCGCAGAGTACTTCCGCGGTTCTTTCGGCTCTTGCTGTTTATCTGGCGTCTCCGTATATCAAGGATGGAGCGCAGGTTCTGGATCCGTTCTGCGGGACAGGGACACTCCTCATAGAGAGATGCATTTTCAGAAAAGCAGATCCGGTGTATGGAGTCGACAGATACGCGGAAGCGGTGGAGAAAGCGAGGATTAATACGGAGAATGCCAGAGAGGCGGATACCGGGGCTACATCAGGCATTCCTCCGATTCACTATATAAACCGTGACTTCTTTGACTTCACGCATGATTATCCATTTGATGAGATAATCACCAGCCTTCCGGATCCGCAGGAAGAAGACGGAGCGCACTTTGCGGAACGTTTCTTACGTAAAGCATCCACAATACTCAGAGATACAGCGGTTCTGATTATTCTTGCTGATAATCCTGCCGCACTTAAAGAGGCAGCCGGCAGGGTGGAAGGGTACACACTGCTTGAGGAGCATCTTCTGAACGAGCGCTCAGGATGCAGTGAGATTATCCTTGGATACAACAGCTGAATGAGCTGCTGATTGAAGATTACGGAATCGAGATATTCCGGCAAAGCATAGTGCAGGACATTGGAAATAGTACTGAAAAAAGTATCTTATACAATAATAAAAAGTATTGACAAATAAAAGTATGTATTGTATCATCTGTTTTGTTCGTGAGAGACAGAAGCGGACAGACAGATATGCGCGAGTGGCTCAGGGGTGGAGCGTCGCCTTGCCAAGGCGAAGGTCGCGGGTTCGAATCCCGTCTCGCGCTCTCTTTTTTTACCCCGGAAATCCAGTGTTTATGCGGGTTTTCGGGGTTTTACTTTGCCTGAAAAAGGTGTGTGACTACTGTGTGACCTGTTTTTTTTGGAGCCAATAGCCCACTATCCGGCATGCAGGAGTGGTCACGCAGCATACTATCCGGTGCCAGACCATCAGCTGGTGCAGAGACGTCATATAACCGGTTCTGCGCCGCTTTCGCCTTGAAGGCAATGATATTCCCGGCGGAACCGTTCGAGGGCTCTGCGAGGTCCTTCAGGGCTTCTACGACCTTCCTGCGATCTTCCTCTTCTCCATCGATATCTACGATATAACCCCAGGAGGTCTGGACATCGCTATGGCCGAGGAATTTACGAACAAGCTCAATATCATGAGTTCCGCGATAGAGTCTGGTTGCAACCGTTCTGCGGATGTCATGTGCAGACTTGGCGGGAGTGATCCCTGCTCGGGCGCAGAGCTTCCGGATCCTGTTGTCTACAGCACGGATATGGATTCGCTGGCCTTTCTCACCGAGGAAAAGGAAATCTTCGTCCTGGAATCCGTAGTCCCTGTTGATCGTCATTACCTTCCGTATAATTGCGGCTCCGCTTTCCCCGAGTGGGAGAATGCGGTTCCCATAGGGGCTTTTTTTCTTGGTGTGGTTCACCAGAATCGGTTTTCCCTTCTCTGCCCGCTGCTCCATTCGCTGGATGTGAACTGTCTGCATCTCCCAATTGATATCAGACGCCCGAAGGGCGACAAGTTCGCCGACACGCAGTCCAAGGACAAACAAAAGACGGATCGCCAGTGCGGTAGTGTTATGCGGGATGTCCCGAAGTTCCGTATCGATCTCATTCTGAACCGCAGAGATCTCATCAGAAAGATATACTCTCGTTTCACTGATCTTAGGCTGAGCCGGAGCGCAGCCGGTGGTATTGACCTCCACATCTGACATGGGATTGGCCGGGATCATTTTGTGCCGGAATGCATAATTGAATGATTTCCGAAGAAGGAACTTGATTTCACTCAGTTCTTTGGCGGTTATTGAAAACTCCTTTACGATCTTCAGCAGATGAGCCTCGATCAGAAAGTTGTCGATCTCATCAATCCGCTTCTTCGCAAGATCTGTTCCGGCCAGATACTTGTCCCACCGCTGCCGTTCCCGCTGCAGTGTCGCTGTGGCAAGGTTCTCCTCCTTGCGCTGCCTGGCCCAGAGAGTGTGTATATCCTCAAGGGTTCCGGGACCGACATAGAAGTCATAGAGCTTGTTCAGCAGGGCTTCTTTTGTCTTGGCACAGATGTCTCTTCTTGTTTTCTTTCCTCCTTTCGTCACATATACTGTTGTCCGCCACATTCCCCTTGAATTGGGCGGGAGAATTGACGAGGTATGGATAGAGTCCAATAGTTTTGATTGCATATCCCTGATCAGGGTGCTAACCTCTGGGGAAATGATACCACAATCGGAGTCCGAGAACACGATTTTCAAAGAACGGATTCTGGAAATAAGATCCAGCTGTCTGGCTGTCATGTGATATCACCCCCTTTCTGGTATGATTGTTAATCCACTTATGATGCGGGAGCCTAAGCCCCTAGAACTACATCCATATCACGAAGTGCTTCTTCTTCCTGCTGTCGCATAATCTGCTCGCTGACATAGTCCCAGTCTGTATTGCTTTGCTCGTAGTTCAGAAAACCGGAGCATGTCGAGGCAGGCCGCGGCGGATCGCGCGGCGCAGCGACATAGTTCTCGTCCAGGTAGTCTACGTAGTCTGTGTTGAAGAATGTGTCGCCATTCTTCCAGGCAGGGACGAATCCGCCATGCCTTTCTTTGGCCTCATGCTCGTCAATATACCTTTGGAGTGCACGAAGCATCTGTTCCTCACCGACCTTGAGAAGAGTACGTTTCTTTGCAGAGCTGACCTTACCCTTGCCTCTTTTGATGGGATACTGCATCCACAGTTTCTCGAACAGAGCCTCTGCCTCTGCCTCGGCATTGGCTTTCTTCTTTGCTGCAGAAGAAGATCCGCAGGCGGAACTGTCAGCTAAGCAGCAGGCAGAATTCTTTACCGCCTGACCTTTTGCAGGGACATCGGAAGGTGCATCAGGTTTGCCGGATGCACATATCTCTTTTTGAGAGACAGGATCAGGTATAGGATTAGGATTAGGTATAGGAAGGCCCCTGTTGGGATCTGATATATATCCCCCGATAACACCTGGCTTCTGCTGGGTTACGATGGGTTCGCCTGGCTCCTGCTGGGTTGTACGGTCAGATCTGTCCATACCTCCTTGTGCCGCATTGGTGGCTGCTGACGCGGCAGCAGTCGCAGCAGATTCTCCCTGATCTTTATGTCCGATATGGCGGCGGCCGTTGATCCGGTTACGCTCTGCTTTTTTGTCATATGCTTCATGCTCCCGCTGAATGCGGTCCCGGAAAATATCGTAGGCAACACCGACAACTGGCTCCATCTCAAGGGGGTCTTCTCCGATTGAGGACAGACATAATGAAATAACCAGTATGCCGATCTGCTCCGGACTCATGCGGGACCTGAGCTGCAGTAAATCGTTAGAATGCATGATAAAATCTTCTCTCATTGTGAAGCCTCCCTGTCATAACTCAAAATATCCACTGGATAATCTGTGCTGCGGTAAGTGCGAGTGAGTACAATCCTGCAATGATGATGATTCGCGTCAAATGAATCCGGTCGTCTTCCCATTCTCTCCGGTAATCATTCAGCCTTCGGTCGCTTTCTTTCTGACAGCGGCGCTCGGTTTCTATCCGGCACCGAAACTCGGTTTCTATCATCTGGGCCGCAGTCTCCATTCTGACCAGGTGTTCCCTGCTTTTTATGATGGCGTCGACAGTCGATTCTTTCTCGCTGGCCCTTGCCTCGGCTTCCCTGGCTGCATTAATCTGCACCTGAAGCTCTTCCTCTTTCTTCTGAATCTGGAGCTTACCGGCTTCTACCGCGAGAGCAGCTTCTTTCATAACCCTGTCGTTCTCGCTCACGAGCTTCGCGTTCTTGTTCACGATGCGCTTGTTCTCGCTCTTCAGCTTCTCGTTGTCTTTCAAAATCAAGTCTGCGCCGTTCAGCTTCACGATCTGATCGCGCTGCTCTTGAATCTTTTTCTGCGCCTGTTGAAGCGCTGATTGCAGCTTCGATATCTCGGATGAGCTTGTCTGTTTCAGCTCCGTTAATTCCTGTTTCTTTATCTCGAATGCCCGGGACAGATTGCCGTTGTCGTCCTGGAGCTGTTCGATATAATCCTGTGCCTCTTCCAGCTGAGAGAGCAGTTCGTCTTCGTTCCATAAGTTTCTTGATTCTGTCATTGTTCGTTTTCTCCTTTTCCCTGATCAGGGCTGCAAGCTGTTCCAGTTTTCGATCTGCTGAAGCAATTGCCGGTTTTCGCTGTTCAACTTCTCGTTCAATGCGACCGATTCTTTCAGCCTCTTTGTTTTCTGCTTCAGCTTCTTCTGGCTTTCTTCCAGTTCCCTGGTCAGTTTTTCGTTTTCGCCCTGAAGGGTTTCCATCAGCGCGATCATGTCTTCCTGTTTCTTCATGATCTCCAATAGTTCCTGCAAGTTTTGTGAACCGTTCATAGAGTTCCCTCGCTTTCTTCAGGATCGCCGCCGTGAGTTCCGCGGTCAGTTTCCGGATCTGGTCGCGGAATGCATTCCGTTCCCGTACTTCGCGGTTGACCTGACAGCGCTCGGCGGTCATGCCGGCAAGCTCCATGTTTCTGGCGGTTACGCCTTCATGGATGGTGGGTTCCCGGTCCAGCCCCTGCCGTGCGTAAGAGCGGTGGTCGATCCGCTGTTCCTTTTCCAGGTATTGGTTGCAGTGCCGCGCCCAGGAAGCCCTCCACTTTTCAGCGTTCTGCCTGTCATTCCAGTCATTGGCCGGAATGGTGATTTTCTCCCAGAGATACTCCGTACCCTTGCCTTTTCGTATCCGTGTTTTCTGTTCTCCGTTATCGTCAAGCTGCGGGATGCGGTACTGTGAAGTGTGTTCGCGGTCTTTTGGATCGTAGGAGGGCAGTGCCGGGTCAAATACGGCTCTGCCTTCCGCATCCCTGGTGTTGGCGAAGACGGTTTTTGTCTTTTGCTGCCACTGCTCATTTTCATCGAAGCCGCGCACTGTCAGCATGATGTGTGCGTGGGGATTGCCATCCTCTTTGTCATGCAGCGCCCAGTCGGCGATCATGCCTTCTGACACGAAGTTCTCCTGAATGTAATTCCGGATGCATTCGATCTGCTGTGTCCGCGTCATCTCAACCGGAAATGCGACTTCCACTTCACGTGCAAGCTGTGCATCAGACCGCCGCTCTGTTTTCTGAACTTCGTTCCAGAGAAATTGCCGATCCCGGAATGCTGGCGGCACATGCTTCGGAATAAGGATTTCGCTTATGATGACACCGCCTTTCCGGGTGAAGTCATGAAGGATTCCGGTCTCATCATTCAGCAGTTTTTCACCGGCGCGATATGCAGCGGACGCAACCGCGGACCGGCCGGAGGAGCGGCTGATGATCTTGATGGAGCAGTGGTAGATAGCCATGTATATTCGCCATCCTTTCTCATCATTTCAGATGTGGAGTGTATTACTCTCTGATGCCCTGACAGTTTTGGTCAGTTATTTTCGAGTTGGGATCCGCATGCTCCTCTGACCGGGGATGATCAGGTGATCAGAAGCGGCCAATGCCCTTCGCACAGGAGCGCCATCCGCGCAGG